>JAUXAJ010000195.1 GCA_030620005.1 Promethearchaeota archaeon
CCATAATTGGGACATGCAACGGGTTCCTGTTTAGGTTCTTCTTTTGTGGCGGGTGTTGGTGACGCTTTTTCTGCTAGTATTGGTTTTTTTTGATCTGTTTTTGATGGTAGTGTTCCTCTTAATTCGCCCTTACCTTTCAAATCTAATAATATTGCCCTGACATCTTTCTTAGTTATGCCGGTACTCGCGCTAATTTGCTCAACAGTTACGTTTGGATTTGATTCGAATTCAAACTTAACCACATTTCTTAGCTTTTGTCTATTCGCAACGGCGCGAATTTGACCTCCTATAATACAAATACCAATTAAAAGCGGAATAATACCCAACAGCGGAGTATTGAAAAACATGTGTCTATTAATAAAAATGCCATAAATTGCTGACCATATCAAGATTCCGGCAAAAATCAGGCAGCAGACTGACGCTCCTCTAGTGTATTGGTTTTTTTCGTATTTTATCTCTAATCACCAAAAATTTTTTACTGTCTTTGTTTTTAACAATTTCATTAATTTTTTTCATTTAATTAATACATCTTAGATTTAATAATCCTAAAAGTACTTCACGTTATAATTAAGTAATTTTATAAATACTTTGAAAGGATTAACATTTATATTTTTATGTTTTTCAAACTTTTTGTATGCATTTAATAAGAGTTTAAATGCGGGCCTGGCAGGAATCGAACCTGCGACGTCGGGTCAGGTTAAATCTTCAACCTGAAATCCCAATCCGAAGCCGGGCACCTTCGACATCACATCCCGAAACGGTTAAATTCTATCCGCTAGATTACAGGCCCTAAAAAGGCTTAGACTTAACATGGACTTAAATCCATGAAATAAAGACCATTATATTATTTTCACGTGCCATTTCTAAAAAATTTTTTTAAAATAAATAGGATTAAATTTTTTTAGTGTTAGAAGAAACTAAAATACAGAAAGATTTTTTACTATTAAAGCGAAAATCTTACTACAATATATTTAAAAAAGGTTTTAAGAAGATTTCTACACTTCATTGCTTCAGTCAAGCTTCCATGTATTTGAATAATGCCTTTCATGTAAGCGTCGGTAGCACTTAGTTCTCTTTTAAGCATTTTTATCAACCTTTCCTTGTCTATTATTAATCTTAATGTTGATTTATTTATTCCTTCGTGATATGATATTTTTCCTTTAGAGATCCTTAACCAGAAATTAAAATCAGGACCCTCCTCGTTTTTTATAAAAAATTGATAATTGTCATCAAAGTCTCTTGCTTCTTCACGGATCTCCTCTGAATTCTGCGCAACCCTTACTACGACCCTGATATAGTCCTTTAAAATTGCTTGAAAATCCGCACCTTCCTTTTCTATTTCCATTAATAGAGAATTTAAGTTCTTTGAATTAAGCATGGAATGGACATATTTTTTCGTTTTTTTTCTTCCAATATTGCTAATACATGATCTTAACTTAATCATTTAAATGTTTTTACAAAAAATTAAAGACCATCGTTTTCTCAAATTTATTTGACGATTAAAATTGAAAAATTTATATATTCTTAATTAACATTCCCATCTATTCTATATAAATATTGCGAATTCGGCTAATTCATGCTGTTTGAAATTGAAATTCTTGAGAATAAATTCTTCACGCTAACTATTAAGTTGAAATATTTATATTTCGAGAGTCTATAAAAATTTTAGAATTCAAAAAAATCAAAAGAAAATATTGAGAATAAAATTTTTATAATTAAAAATTTTAACTATGATTTCTGAAAAAAAAAGTTATGACTTGTTCATAAATTTAGAGGAACTATGTTAAATGAGCATCATGATAATGATTGCCATGTAATTAAAGAAAAAATGTGCAATTACACCTGGCCAAATGCTTCTCGTTTTAATGAAGACCACACCCATGAGCCATCCCGATACTATTTGAAAAATCAACGTGATGCTCGAGAAAATTGGATCTCTATCGCCTAATATCCAGATCGAACCAAAAAAGTCTAGCGGAATGTGAAACACGCCGAAAAGAATTCCGCTCCAGAAACACGCTTTTTTTTGATCCAATGCTCTTTCTAATTTGGTTTGATAAAAACTTCGAAATTGCCACTCTTCAATAAAAACAGGCGTGAGTAAACCCAAGATAAGTGCTAACGGCGTTAATCCATTTACAGGAAAACTGATCAGCACGGAAAGGATTCCCCATAAAATGCTAAAACCAATCAAGACAATTGCGGGATGCCACGCTTTTTGAGCGTGACTAATCAATCCTAAATCACTCACCTTTCGGCGATGAATGCCTACTTCAAGAATGAATGGAATTGCTAAAATCAAGAAGAAATGAATTGAAAGAGAATGATTTTCAGTAATGTGCAGGGAAGGAATGTATATCAACAAATCAAGCGCAATCAAAATAAATGATATTACATAAACAATTCCTATTTCCATGTATTCTCTTTTTGAGTTCTCAGCAGTAGGGAGTGGGTTCGGAAAAGGTCCTACTTTTCTATAAATTAAGAGTAGAAAGAGAGATAATAATAACCCTCCAGCAAGTTGACTCAATACTAGACCAAGATTTACCATAAATTAAGAAAAGCCATGAATGATTTTAAATGTTATTCTTCCAATTTAAGAGATTTATTTGAAACTTTTATTGAAATTTTTGATCTTGCGGATATAAACCAAATAATAATATCTTGCTAAAATAGAAAATAAATATTGAAGTTCTTGACCAATCAGCAGGCACAACTTAAATAAGATTTCGGCTAATTCAGCTAGCACAACTTGAATAAAGATTCTTAACACTAACTATTAAGTTGAAATATTTATATTTCGAGAGTCTATAAAAATTTTTGAATTCAAAAAAATCAAAAGAAAATATTGAGAATAAAATTTTTATAGTTTTGATTATTACTTTGTATATATTTGGTTGCGCGTGGATCGTTTCTGTTGCTCCACCCTTTTTTACTCGTTTTGACAAGTGTTATTTGGTGCAGATTCGTAAAACGGTGTTCTTATTGCGGCTTCCTTAGCTAATAAATCGCAAGCAAATCAAAGCCCACATAGTGTAGAGTTGAGTTTTATATCAAATCAGACGCACAGCACGGTCTAGCATTCGGGACTGTCACTCCTGCGACGCGGGTTCAAAAGATTCGGCGAGATACTCCGAACATGGAACTCCCGCTGTGGGCGCTCATTTTTTCCTTCTTTCTTCGTTCCTAATGTAATTTTCTTAAAAAAAATAATTATAAAATGGAAAAAAAAAATGTCATGATCGTGAAAAAATGCGAAAGTTTTAATGAGACCTTTTTTCATTCAATTAAAAACTAATTATTTAAAACGAAGTAACTTCAAGCTTTTTATAGTAAAAAGCATTATGTATATTTGCAATTTTTCTTGAATAATATGAAAAATTCAATTCGAAAAAATAAAATCAATAATTAAAAACCAATAAAAACCAATAAAGAAGGTTGATAATAATGGTTGATGATTCATTAGTAAGTGATTTAAAAGCGCTTTTTGCAGGTGGCGCTGATGCGGCAAAACCAGAAGATGCACTTAAGATATTCGAATTCTGGAAGCAAGTTGCAATGGAAAACGAAGATTTAAAGGAAGAACTTGAAGATATGGATATTAAGGTCCAAATGGTTCTTTCCGATGTCGACAAGAAGTTCTGGGTAATTGCTAAAGAAGGCAAGGTTGAATACGGAGAAGGCGAAACAGAGAATCCCTCTTTCACATTTACCGCCATTTAAGCCGTTGGTGCAGGAATGCTCTTAGGTGAAGTTGACGCAACTAGCGCCTACATGGCTGGGGACATTACCGTAGAAGGAAATCTTCAAGACGCTATGGCTTTTCAAGAAATAATTGAATTGGCCACAGAAGCATTCGAAGATTTAACAGAATAGACACGAATATTTAATGTCTCGCATTAAAAAATTTTTCAAAATTTCCTTTCTTTTTTTTAATAACTATATTTTTTATTATTTTCTCTTTTTTTTAAGTCAATGTAATTATTACTACTTATCTTTTTATTAATTTAAAGATTTTGTCGTTTTTTTTAACGGGTTTATCCATTAGGAGTCCCACAGCGAAATGATGTCCTTTAGAAGCTAAAGTCGTTTCGGTAAGATTCTTTTTCTGCTTTATTTGAATTGAATTAATCTTCTGGCGCAAATAAGTATCCGTATGTGTTCCAATAACGAATATTTCGTCATCAAGTTTCAATTTTCCCGCAGTTAAGAGAATTTTAGCCGCTTTTTTCTCAGGAAAGTAGGACAACACTTTACCTATCTCAATTTTCTTAAATTTTGAAACGTTACCATCGGCATCTCTCTGAATTTCGCTTCCTTTAGGCAAATCAAAGTAAAATCCAGTAGAGAATCCCCTGTTGTAGACTTTATTCAAGCGCTCAAGCCATTCTTGGATTTTTTTTATAGTATAAGAACCATCATAATAAGAGTCAATAGCTTCGCGATAACAAGCGGTAGTTTCGTCGATGTATAATGGGTCTCTCATGCGACCTTCTATTTTAAAGGCGTCAATATTTGCTTTAATTAAATCTGGAATGTATTCAATCATGCGGAGATCTTTCGCGTTGATGAAGAAAACGCCATCGTAAATAAATTCGTTATTTTGGTCGTCGTATACTTTCCATCTTCTCCTACAAGGTTGAACGCACCTACCTCTATTAGCAGAATAAGCTTGTGAACCACAAATTTCCGCAGAGAAGTAGCACCGACCTGAAATTGAGGTACATTGGGCACCGTGAACAAATACTTCAATTTCACTCGATTTTAATTTCCCTTTAATTTGCCTGATTTGCTTTAGTGATAGTTCTCTTGCTAAAATTAACCTTTGAGCGCCTAACGATTCATAGAATTTGGCAGAGTTTGAATTAGAAATGCTCGCTTGGGTGGAAATGTGAAAATCTAACCCGTAATCTTTGGCTAATTGAATTGCTCCTAGGTCGTGAACTATAATCGCATCAATTTCGGCTTCTGCTGCTTTTATCATTATTTTTTGTAATAATCCAAGCTCATTTTCGTAAACAATTACATTTGTTGTAAGATACGCTTTCATGTTGTTGTCGTGGCATTTTTTTACGATGGAAGGTAAATCGTTTAATTTAAAGTTGTCGCCATATATTCTCATGTTTAGAGATTCAACGCCAAAGTAAACGGCGTCTGCGTTGCTTAAAACTGCGTTTAAAGATTTGTAATTTTTCAGAGGTGCCATTAATTCTACTTTCTTAAGATTCGTCTTGGACATTTTTCAAACTAAATATAATATAATAATGATTATATCTTAATGGAATTAAATGGTCTTTATTATTCTTAGTGATTATATAAAATATTAAATAAAAAAAAGAAAATTCTAGATTAATCCGTGATTTTTTAATATAACACGAGTTAAATCCTCAAAAATTACCCCTACATTCTCTCCAGTTACAGAAGAACATTCGATATAACTATGAAGATTATGGGTTTGACATATTTTTTCGCTTTCTTCATGCGACACTGACCTTTGTTCCTTGAGGTCTATTTTTCCTCCTACCATGATAATAGGAATTATTTCTTTTTTTTCATCACTTTTCAATCCTTCGTTGAACATTTTTAACCATGTGCCAATTTCTGTTATAGTTTTATATCTAGTAACGTCAAACATGAAGATGCCTCCGGAAGAGCCGCTTGAATATGCGGGAAGTAGAAACTGGAACTGTTCTTCACCTCCTATATCCCAAATTTGAAGAACCACGCTTAAGTCTTCAATATCCATGTATTTCACGAATATTTCAGCGCCCATCGTAATCCTAGTGCTAAGCTCAAAAAATCCGGTTAGGAATAAATGTGTTAAAGTGGTTTTTCCTACTCCTCCTTCGCCAAATATGCATATTTTAAAACTTGCATCTACTTCTTGAATACAAATTCACTTGTTTTTTTGGTATTTTATTACTTTATATAATTTAATTAATAATTATATTTATTAAGTAATGTATATAATTCTATTAGTTTTGATTTTAAAAAAAGTAGAATACATGCTTTTTTTTAGTGATACATGTTTTTATATTGATAGAAGCGATCTTGCTTGTTTAATATCTAAAATCTGTTTTATTAAAGTTAATGCATTCTTTTAAAAAATTAAGGTTTTTGAAAAAAAGAAAATTAAAAAAAAATTTGTTATTTTAACTAGTTCAGAACCATAAATAAAAAAGAACTAAGCCAATGATAAAGCAAATGACCGCCCAGACGTAAGTCATGTGTTTGGTGTAATTTCTATATCGTTTTCCCATGGATATAGCTTCAATCGTGTCGACTTGTAAATAAGGACTGGGACCACGACGATACCATCCTTTAATCCTAACAGTGTGTCCTACTAATTTTTTAGCTCTGAGAATGCCCCAAAAGAAGTCCACAATTTTTAAGCCAAATCGATAGTCGATGTATAGTAACCCAGTATGGTCTTGAAAATAAAGGTCCTCGCCGAAATAATATCCTGGAATGCCACGTCCTATGATTTTTCCTTCTACTACAGCAGCAACCGGTCGAATGGGCGAGACTTTCACGTTCGTCACGAGTTCGAGAACTGATTGTGGTTTAAATCCGCTTCTATACATGAACTGCGTTTTAATTATGAAACCAAAACCAATTAAATAGAATCCAACGGCCCACGCAAGGAAGAAGTTAGAAAACACCACGTTCAGAAAAGAAAAGTAGCCAAGGTCGTAAAAACCTAAGAACCCAAATAACCAACCAATTGTTAATCCGAGTAAAATTACGAAAATAATAGAAGGTAGGCTCTTAATTGTAAGGTCCGTGAGAAACTCTGGAATCATTGATTTTCCTGCTTGTTGTTCCTTTATCTTTCTAGCGTTTGAAAAATCAATTTCGGGTTTTACTCCATAAATTTCGCATTGGGCGTTTAATCGCATTATTCTTTTTGCTGGTAATGGGTGCGTGCTGAAGGTTTGATAATATTTCGCCCATGGATTGAATAAATCCCAAGCAGCCGCCGCCTGTATTGCGTCCCGAGAAAACGTTCCTGATGCACCCACGCTAGAGGCAGCTAAAGTTTTAGCTGAACTCGCATTAAAGATTCCCATACATCTTAAACCTCGGACTCTTGACCTGTTTCGCGCTTTAACATCGGCGTGACCTCCCTCGGCAACTAATCCATATGCGATCTTAACCAAACCTGTTGAAAGATAGTTGGGATTTTCTGTCAATTCCGCAGCGTGTTCATCCGCGTAATATTCTCTAATCCTGCTTATTATGAGAGATATTAAATATCCTACATAGTACGCCACATACGATAAAACAGCAATTACTATTAACGCGATTCTTAAATACGCGACTTCGTCGCTATCCCTTGAACTTCGCCTTCCGCTACTAGCAAACCAAGACGAATAAAAAGCCCATCTGGCAATAGTTAATAAAACTAAAGGAATTGCGAACACTATGGTCATGAGAATGAAATCGTTATGGACCACATGTCCAAGTTCGTGAGCCATTATTGCCGCTTGCTCGTTCTTGTTACAGTGCTTTAAAATTCCGTCCGTGATTACGATTCTCGCGTTGTTTTTGGTGTGCCCGTAGGTAAACGCATCTACCCTGCCTATTCAATTTTTGAGTTGAATTAGACATTTGGGTTAAGGTCGTGGATAAATCCTACCCTAGGCACTTTAATTCCTCTAACGGCAACAACTTTATCAATTATTTCCGCTAGATGAGGATATTGCCTTTGAAGCACGTCGTAAGGCATCCAATCAATTCGGTAAATCCATCCAATAATGTAAGGCGAGATCAAGAATTGAAAAAAGACCATCGCTAAAGTTATACCGGCCATTAGTAAAAGACCCATGAGTCCAGAGGGCAAAAACCACACGCCTATCACGAAAACAAGGGCATACATCAATGCGAATAAGGCGGTTATTGCAAAAGTTGATGCTAATTTTAAACCTATTTTTATCACCTTTAATTTTTAAAGTATTTTTTTTTAGATTTTTCTAAGTAATATAATCATCGCACATTAATATTACTTTTATTAATAATTTTTTATATCTAACTAACTTTATTAAATTATAAACGATAAGATTATTACATTTAAGTTTTCTTACTAACTCGAGAAAAAAAAAATAGCACAAAATTTTTTACCATGCAAAAATGGCAATGAATCAAGAAATGGAACGATTATACAATGCAACGGATAATCTAATTGAACAACAGTTCTATTTGAACGGCTCTGATACGATAATTGGCAGAACTCCCGATATTAGATTGCATATTAGAAATTCAGGAAGAATAATTAAAAAACTGAAAAACTTATTTAATGAAAACATGGATTTGTTCTTAGAGGGTAACTACTTTAAATTTCTTCTCCTATTTACAAAAATTAAAGGCGTTACTGAAGAACTAGTCAGGGAAATTCACGAGAATCTAAAAAAAAAAATTAAAGAATTAGGAAAAACCTTAGATGACTTAACTATAGTAATCAAATACACAATTGTTTTGAGCTCTTTGATTTCAACAATAAGAGATATTCATTTTAACGATGCAATTGAAGAATTAATTAAAAGAATTAAAAGAAAATCAAAAGGTCTCAACGATGATTTTATTCAAGATTATATCAATGAACTATTCATGAGAAATAACGAGAATATTTCAATTGTGTATAATCTTTCATATCTTGACGCATTAGCCGAATCATTTAACTTCAAAAAAGTATCTCACACCTGCAAAATTCAAAAAGGAAAATACATAAATCGAATAGTAACGTCCGCCTTGGTCAAGTACTCGCTAACCGGAAAGGGACAAAAGAGACTTGACCATTGAAAGTTAGCGGGATCGTCCGGGATCAAGTAGGAGACTTTACTCTCGCCGGGTTCTTCCTTGAACTCGCTGTTGGACCAACCCCATTCGTTGTACAAGAAATTGTAGTTATCGTGAAACTTCTTTTTACAATCTTTAAAATTAGTTATTTGGCTACCTGATTTGTGGTTTTTTTTTGTCATATTAATTACTTATTTTTCCAAAATGTAGAACTTATTTTTTCTATTCTTTTTCAAGGCAGAAATTGTTGCTCGAGCTCTTCCTTCACGATACCTTGTATTCTTGTTAAAACGGAATCTAAAAACCGTTCGGGCGCGAGTTCTGCAGGTTGAGACGAGTTTTCAACGACGTCTTCGATTAGATCTTGCAACAAGTCAGCGATTTCGGGGGTTATGTTTTCCAAGAACTCGCTAACAAGTTCCTTGTTCACGGACGGTTCTCTTGAGGCTTTAACGGGTCCTTCTTTCTCGACTTTTTCGAGCGCCCGACCGCCTTTAACGGGCGATGCCATTGAGGGAGGCTCGAACGCTTTCAGAATTCTTTTAGCGTTTCCTATCAAGGAGTCTTTCGCGCGCTCAGAAAGTTCGAAGTCGTAATACACGCCTCCCGGAGGGATAGAATCTCTCTTGACCTTGTTTAACACTCCATCGAGCGCCATTTGGTTGAACTTCCTGTGAAGCGTGTTGTATTTAATGTGGCGCTCTTTCTCAACGGACCTGACATCAATCTTGCCTTTGGAACGAAAGTAAAGAACCCAATCCAAAAATTCTTCATAAATTTCTAGAAACATCTGTCTTCGCTTAGATATCGTGTTTTAACGAACTTTTTTAATGCTTACTTATAATCTTTAAATGGTTTCAAGCTAATTAAATGTGAGGGAAGATATTTTGACTTTTATTTCAAGAGAATGTAAAAACAATAACCTTAATTTTACAACTTGTAAAGAGGAGTTTTCAGATCTACATACTATTGAAGAGGGCTGTGGGGGCATTTACCAAGTTTTTTCAGAAAATTGGCATATGAGTGAGAATTTTTCAAAAAAAGTGTCAAATTTATTCATTAAATACCCTCAAGTTCACAGGTTTAGAAAGATTAAGAATCTAACACTTCAAAAAACTATTGATGCTTTTTATAGCAATAATACTCAATCTACCAGCGTCTAGAATTATAAATTAAGTGTTTATGTATTTAAAAATCATTAATTTTACGAGATTTTTTTTTTCTCTTATAATTTTTCCATATTAATTCAATTGGTTTATCTTCTAAATTTTCTAATTTATAAAGACGATGATTTTGACTCTATTAAAAAATGGGCAGATAATTTTAAGAAGAAATATAGTACTAATAATTCTAAAATGAAGAATTGTTAAGGTTGTATTATAAGACCGAT
>JAUXAJ010000173.1 GCA_030620005.1 Promethearchaeota archaeon
ATTTATTAATAAAATAAAATTAAAAAATCCAAAAGTCAATAATGGATAAGAATCAATAAGTCCTCGCTGACCAAAACCAGGCTCTGTTGTAGGATTATAAATAGCCCACATGTAACTTTGAAGTAAAAACGCAAATAAAAACACAAAAGCATCTAAATTGTTTCGATTTTTTTGTATAAAAAAAAAAAATAATCCTAACATGAATATACAAGTGATCGGATGCCAAACAAAAAAGCCATTTCTTAATCCAAACCAAGTTTCATAAAAATCTGGATTAAGAACACGAAATTCATGACGATAATAATCTTGTGGAGTCATTGTTCCAAATCCGAATTGTAACCATAACGCAATTATTTGAGGGGTATAACCTATAAAAATGCTTACTAATGCGATTAGCATCTTAATTAAGGATATTTTAAAAAAATGAAGGGTGGTTTTTCTCTCTCTCCATTGTTCTTTGAAAGTATTTGAAACTTGAGGTAAAAAGATCACCCCGTACAAAATATTTTGATATCGCACTAAAGTTGCTAATCCGAGCGCAAAAAAAACCCACCATGTTTGTTTCATGTTTAAACTATCGTGCCAATTAACCCATAGATAAACCAAAACGGAGATCATGAAAAAAGAGATGGAATGAGACATTAAGGGACGATCAAAAAGGAAATAAATTAATGAAGTACATAATAAAATAGAAATTTGAACGATAATTACTGGAAATTTTATTTTGAAATATTTTTGGAGAGCTTTCCCTAAAATTTTTAATCCAAGATAAGAATAAAAGATTGTTCCTAAATTTACTAAACCTATATTAAACCAAAAAATAAGCATGTATTCTGGATAATAACCGGTTAATAAATAATAAATATAAATACATGGATCGTAAATTAGATGACCTACAACGTAAAATGGGGCCCAAAACAATGCTGGACCAAATGACCATTGATTAGTCAATACGTGAATATCGAGTGGAAAATTATCAAAATTATTATATATATAAAGGTCTCCATCTTCAAAAATAGATATTAATTGGACAAAATAATACATCCCATCAATGCTATAAAAAACAGGACCTGGATAAAATAAAACACAGAAAATTATAAAAAAAATCTCAAATTGACCAACAAGGAAAAAGGTTTTTAGTTTCTTAAAATTAAATTTCAAGATCATCATTAAAGCAATAGATATTTTTTTCTTGAATTCGACAATATTATATTAAATTAATAGTTAATGTTTTAAAAGAATAGAAAACAGGGAGATTATTAACATGAATAGTGATATTTAGCAATAAATCAAGAACTAACAATATTATTGGGCCCTCTTTAAGATAATATAAATGTATGCCCATTTGGAGATTTCTACTCATCAATTATAACTCATAGAAAAACTATAAAAATGGGCACAAGAAATAATATGTTACGAATGTTAATTAATTTTTACCCTGACCACTCAAGAAAGCACCTTCTCATTAGGAAGAATATTAATAAATTCGTTAAAAAGGATGAGTGTAAAAAAAAATTTAATATTTTATTTAAATACGCTTAAATTCAGCATCCTCTTGAATGTTTGGAAGCCATCTCTTTATTAGAAATGTTAAGTTTAATAGCTAACTCTGCAATGATCGCATCTAAGTAACAAAACGAAATCTGTTCGAACATGGTCCCCTCAGGAGTCAAAATAGCCGTATCTTCGTCACCCGTGTCTCTTTTAGTCCTTCCTTTAAGCTTTATTGTTATATCACCCATTCGGCCTATTAATGTTTCGGGATGAGATGTTATCGTGATAATGCTATGGGGTTTTACATGATTTACAAAAGTCTCCAATAGACTTACAACTACGGTTGTTGTCCCACTTCCTGAAAGAACTATCAAAATATCATTTTCTCCGAGAGCAGGATTGCTCGCTAAATTAGTCACCACGTACACTTCAGCCCCTAAATGAACCAATCTCGTGGCAAAGCATTATAAAATGAAAGCGCTTCTCCCAGATGCCAACAAAAAGAACTTACGCTTGCTTTGTAACCCTTCTTGTATTGCGTTTATAAATTTTTGCGTATACTTAAAGTGATTATCAAGATATTCAATATTGTCTTGGATGTTATTCACGATAATATTCATGGATTCAAAAAGAATCCTTTTAGCCTTCCCGTTTAAGTTTTCTGTACTTTTTTCAATAATAATTTTGAAAATTTCAAAATTTAAGGATATACTATTAATAATTCAAAATTCAAAATATATATTTTGATAGATAACTTTAGATTTGTTTCAAATCATTTAAATACCACCATTAAGGGTTTAATTTTTAATCCTTGACTTTTAAAGAAAAAGTAAGATGAATTTTTCTAAAAAAAAAAAGAATTGTACTTGTTTCAATGCGTGCTTAGCGATTTATAAGTAATTAATCGCTAACAAAAGATCGTTTTTTCTTTTTGTCTAATGAATGACTTAGTATAACCACGAGGAAACTTATAATAATGTAAAATTAGTTTTAACAGATTTTCAAGAGGATTTTATAATGAATATCTCTAAAATATGAAAAAGAGTATAAAAAAGAAAAAAATAGAATTTTTGTTATTAGTTAACCCTTGGAACAATTTTAAAGGTATTTAATTGACAAGAGCAAGTCGTTTTTCGTAATCTTTTTACGATTAGCATGCATGGTAAACGCCCTTGCCTGTTCGGTTAATCCGGTCGCAGTTTTTTCTAAATGATCAATTAAAAGATCTACTGCGTTTCTGGCAACGATAGAAGCGCCTTGTTGTTTCATGAGGCGTCTAATGGGCGATCAAGCGAAGTTCCATGAGTCATCGATTCGATGATTTCTCTATGTTTTTTCTTGGCCATTTTTTATTCCTCCAAATTTTTAAAATTTATGTTTTTAATTTTTTTTTGATTTAATTTTAGTGTTTCTTAGATAGTAATATATCCGAAGAGATATTTAAATGTTACTGAGAACGGACAGAATTTCGAAATATAAATGAAAAAAAATTACGACAAAATTTTTTATCTATGATCAAAGTATAAAGATTCAATGAACATTCAAACTTGGATCGTATTGAAAATTTGAATTAAATTTTATAGAATCAAAATTATTCAAATATCTATATAGAATAATTCTTGATTTGTTTTGGTTTTTTTATGATTTTTTGGAGAATTAAAAAATATTTAATTGAACTTAATCATCCTTTAATAATAATTCGTGATAAATTCCATGATCATTATTTCCACATCATTATAAATTTAAGAAGTAAGAGTTAATTTCGAGTCATAAATCAATTTGTTATATTGTGATATTAACAATTGTAAACATCTTGGTATAACATGACAATTTAATTTCTTTAAGGCAAAAGTGTGACGCTTATAATCTTAAAGAAAAATTTTATTTAACCTTAATTCCTTTATAGAATTATAATTACTCAATTAATATTAATATAAAAGGTCTTGAAAAATGTCTACAATAACAGTCCCAGGAGCTTGTGCTGTTGCAATCAAATGTAAGGACGGTGTCGTCTTGGGAAACGATAGAAGGGCGACTTGGGGGTATACAGTCACGAATAAATCGACAAGGAAAGTGTTCATGATCATGGACAGTATTGGATTGGCTGCATATGGTCTTATTGGTGATTTCCAGATATTAGTTAAAATTTTAAAAGCTCAAGCCAATTTGTACGAATTAGACGCTGGAGTCAAGATCTCAACTAAGAGCATCGCAAAATTAGTTTCAAATTATTTATACTCAAGAAAAATGTACCCCCTATATACGAATTTAGTAATTGCGGGCATTGACAAAGACGGTCCACACCTTTATACTTTAGATGCGATTGGTTCGTTAATTCCCGAGGATTACGGTACTACTGGAACCGGAATGTTATTGACAATGGGAATATTAGAAGCAGAATATAAACCTGATATGAGCGTAGAAGCTGGAGAGAAATTAGTGGAAAAAACTATTAGTGCCGCGATAAAAAGAGACGCGATGTCTGGGAATGGAATAGATATAATAACGATAACAAAAGACGGGTTCAAGGAAAGACTTATTGAGATTAAAGAACTTGGGGAATAAATTCTCAAACATTTTCCATTATTTTTTAGTAACAATTTATTGAATTAAGTTTTCACTACTTCTTACTTGTTTTAGATGATATACAAAATTTTAAAATAATAGTTTTAAAAATTATAATTGGACAAAAGCCTTGACAAGTTCAGAACCCGGTGTATCAGGATTTGGCGTTCCAATAGTTGCGATCATACCAATTGCAGGAAGTTTTTTATTATGTTGGGGATCATGGATTCATTAACGACCTGACCGATGAGAATATCGTTCAGCCTTATATCTGAAAGACATTAAATAAAAGAAAATATGTGTACTTAATTGTAAACGTATCCTTTTTTTAATTTAATTTCAATAATCAATCAAATTTACTAATTTTTACTAAAAGATACTAATCTTTATAAAAGAAAAAGTTGAATAATTACTATTAATCAAAATAATTGAGAAAACAAAGTTGATTAAATTGAGTAGTGAAAAATTTTGGACTAAATCCTATGACAAACACGTGCCAACAACTTTAACTTATCCAACTGAGGATCTTGGAACCATTTTCTCGCGTGCCATGGAGAAGCATGGAGATAGAGTTGGTTTTTTTTTCATGGATAGGAACATGACATATAAAGAAATTTTAGATTGTTCTCAAAGGTTCGCAACTTTTCTCCAAAAAAATGGGTTACAAAAAGGAGATGTCGTTACTGTAAGCCTTCCAAATTGTCCACAGTATTTAATCGCCGTTTATGGGACTTATATCGCTGGCGGTGTTTGTTCAGGGTGTTCACCGCTTTTGAGCTCTCCGGAAATTGCCTATCAAATAGATGATAGCGATACAAAATTCGTTGTCACAATGGATATTGTATATGAGAAAATATTCAGTCCGCTCTTAAATAAGCTACCGAAAGTTAAAGTCATGATCCCAACGAACATTTCTGAATACATGGGCTTTGGTGGTTTTAAAGTATTCATGGGAAAAATGATTAAAAAGATTCCAAAAGGAAAAATGGATCCAGCCCTATTCCCCAAAGGGAAAGTTGTTCCATTCTTAGAAGTTATGGAAACCCCCATTGATCTGAAAAAAGTGTCAATTGAACCAAAGAAAGATATGGCACAGATTCAATACACGGGGGGAACGACTGGACGACCTAAAGGTGTCGAAATTACGCATTATAATTTGATAGCAAACATGCATCAATTTGACACGTGGTTAAACAGAGAACATGGAACAGATATAACAATATCCGCTTTTCCCTATTTCCACATCGCAGGCTTGTTTATTGGGTTGTTTTTAACATATATTGGGTCTTCTCATGTAATGATTGCAAATCCACGTGACACAGATCATATTATAAAGGAAATGATTGATAAACAAGTTACGGTCTTTGGAAACGTGCCAACTCTTTTTTTAATGGTTCAAGCGAACCCCAAATCTAAGGAAATTCCTGATGATGTGTTAGACAATATCTCTCTATATGTTTCTGGGGCCGCACCGTTTCCGCCTGAAGCAATTAAAGAATTTGAAGAACAATTCCATACAGAAAACAAGTTTTGTGAGGTATATGGAATGACTGAATCGGCCGTACTAGTTACAGTTAATCCTGCGCAAGGTAAGAAAAAGATAGGAACGGTTGGACTTCCTTTACCCGATACAGATATTAAACTCGTAGATGTTGAAACTGGAGAAGAAGTTGAAATAGGAAAACCTGGCGAGATTTGTCTTAAAGGACCGCAAATAACACGCGGGTATTATAAAAAACCTGAGCCAACAGCGAAAACATGGATTGATGGCTGGTTACATTCGGGTGATGTAGGCGTATTTGACGAAGATGGTTATTTAAAAATAGTAGATCGAACGAAAGACATGTTAAGTGTTAGTGGATTTAAGGTTTATAGCGTTCATGTCGAAGAAATAATGACAAAACATTCAGATATTCAAATAATAGCCATTATTGGATTACTCGATCCAAACAGACCTGGAAGTGAAATCGTAAAGGCATTTGTTCAACTGAAGGAAGGGGTTTCAGCAACCGAGGAAGTAAAAAAAAGCATTCTTGAATATGCTCAAGAGAATCTTGCCAAGTACGAAGTTCCAAAAGAGTGGGAATTCCGAGAAGAACTTCCACTCACTCTTGTAGGAAAAGTTTTAAAGAAGGCGCTCCGTGATGAAGGATCTAATGAATAATCTTCTTTTCAGAAAAGAATTTAAATAAATATCAACCTTTTTTTTTAAATCATAACAAGAATATCTTAGCTCCAAATTCGTTATCATGTCAAATGGTTAAATTCTTTAGAGAATGTTAATCTTGAATAGAAAAATTAATCTTTCTAATATCATACCTTCTAATTATCAACATGTTTAAGTAAAGGGTATTTTTATTTTGAAATTTATTAATAATGTCGTTAATGAAACTAGAAAAATAAGCGGATTTAGTAAAGAAGAATTCTTAGAAATTAAGGGAACTCTTTCAAAATTTAAATCTGAAAATCTCGATCAAGAAAATGTTGATGATTACTTAAAGAAGAAAATTTCTCCAGAGTTCATTGAGTTTTATTCAACTTACATGATTGAGATACAGAAATTCTACGAGAGGTATCTTTTTCAAAATGAAAATCTTGAATATTCCGTTTTTAAATTAGAAATAGTAAAAGAACTAGAGCTAATTTCGGAAAATTTGCTTAATTTAAGCTTAAATAGTCGAAATATACGAAGACTTTTAAAAAACAATATTTATTTAAAAGAAGTTTTAAAAAGCTCACAAAAACTTCACGATAATAGTAAAGACTTAATTTCAAGGTATAGTACTTCTTTAAAGGAAGCAAAGGCAATTAATGACAATAAAGTTTACTTATGGATTGAAATCAACAAGATTGTAAATAAAAGTTTTACAATTAACGAAAATATCTCTGAACTGGAAAATTGGGATGATATATCAGAATTATATGGATTTATAGAAAGTATAAATACAAAACCGTCGAAAAAAAAAAAAAGAAAAAAAAAAAGAATAGAATCACTAACATTTCATTTTAACGACCTTTTTCATTTTTTTTCAGAACAACATGGTGCACAAATTAGTTTTTATTCTGAACTAATTTATATCCTATATCAAAATAAGTTTTTGGTGGAATTCGAAGATGAGTTTGTTAATATTCTTGAAAGAAAAGAGATTATCCAAGAATTAAAAAAATTTGTGATTCCTATAATAAAAAAACTTATAGAAGATAAATTAAAAGATATAATTGGTGAAATTGTAGAATTAGTAGAAAAATATAAGATAGAAGAGGATAAAAAAAAAATAAATTTAAAACAACTTTTAGAGAAAAAAATCAGCCTATACCTCCCAAAAATCGTTGAGTACTATTTCATCAGTCTTGAGAAAAAATATCAAGAATCAATTAGCGAAGTAACTGAGTTGAACCGTTTTAAAAACATTATTAACTCATATTCAGAGAAAGTAGACGCTTTTTCTTCTTTATTAAAAGAATTACAAGAACGAGTATTTGAGTTTGATATTGTTTTAAGACCTTATGAAGAGATAACAACAGCTTTAAAGAAAGTATTTAATAGCGTGAGTTCTGAAATTGCCCGCAAAAAAGAAGAATATCTATACTATCTTAAATCGGTAAAAAACGAGCGCTTGCGAGATAAAATTAGAAATTATATGACCAAAAAAATCGAGGAAGTAAATGATTTAATTAACTCTTACCAAGACGAAATAGCTGAAATTGTAAGAGAGGAATTTCCACAATTACAAAAGATTAGAGAAATTTTAAGCGAGTATAAGCTGAATATATCCCAAATTAAAGACGATTTATACAATGAAATAAAATCTGTGAAGGAAAAAAATGTTGAATTTCATCATTTAATCAAGCAATGGGAAGATAATTTCAATCAAAAAAAGCAACAATTAGGCTTCTTATTATCGCTGCTATTAAAAAAAATCTTTAAAAGTTTTAAAGATATAATTGAAGAAGAAGGAATTATATTTGATTCTCTCTCGGAAATTACTATGCAGAAAGAAGACCTTGAAGAATTGCCATTAAATTTTGCGATATCTAAAATAATGGCAGAGAAAATGACTGAAGATGAATTAGCCGAAAGAATATCCGAGTTAGGGTCGAAAATAAGCAAGTTGAGTAAAGATTTAGAATTACACCAAGAAGAATTATCTAAACTTGAAGATATCATGAGTACAAGAGTTAAAATGAGGGAGGGCATTCTAATGTCTGATGTTAAATGTTCTGTTTGTCATAAAAACATTAATCTTGCGAAAGAAAAATTAATAAAGTGTCCTTTTTGTAGTAGTACCTTTCATTATTTATGTGTTGCTTATTGGCTTTCAAAATATAATTCATGTCCTACATGCCAAAATAATTTTCTCGACCCTAATTCAGGTTTATTTTCTATTGAATAAAGTGAAGATAATTTTATTTTGAAAGAACTTCCACTTCTTATTATTGAAAATCAGAATTTATATTTTGGAGGCGTTTTACTCCTAATTGTTCCTTTTGGAATGGATTTCATTTTCCTTATTTTATCTTCTAGTTCTCTGCGGTCACGCCTTAATTTCTCCTTTTCTTTTTCGATTTTACTTCTTTCTTGTTTAATTTTGTTTTTTTCAGCCCGAATGTTCCTCTTTTCCCCTTCTAGTTTTTTCATTTCGTTTTGGATGGCAGATTTTTGACGATTTATATCATTAAGAATCGTATTTCTTTCCTTTTCTAAATTTCTAATATCGTTTCTTAGGCCTTCCCTCTTCCGTTCCATATTACTTACTTTATTTTCTATAGTATTTTTTTGAGTTTCTAAACTCGGAATCTTGTTTCTTATCTTGCGAATTCGTTCTTCCTCATTTTTTCTCGTTCTTTCTAACTCTCTTTTTGAATCTTCCATTCGTCCTAAATCTCTTCGGATCTGTTTGTCTAAATCTCGCTTAGCCTTATCAAGATCTTGCTTTTGTTTTCTCAAATTCTCTCTTTTTTTGTCTAAATTGTTAAAATTACGATCTAATGCGTCTTTTTGATTGTGTAATTTTATTTTTTCATTTTCTAATTGGTTTTTTTCTTCATTTAATCGGTCGTATCCCGTTGAGATCTCGTTATTTGCCTTTTTTATATCGTTTCTTAAATTGTTTTTTTCGCTTATAAGATCCTTTATTTCGTTCTCAATGTTTTTTCTCTTTCTTTCCAGGTCTTCGAGTGTTTGATCATAACCTTCAATTTTTTTTATTGTATTTTCCCACTCGCTCCTCTCTCGTTCTAAATTTCTTCTTTCTTTTATTAATTTCTTCAACAATTTCTTGCTTGGTTGCTCTACGCTCTCACTGGTTGGTGTTTTTTCACGAATTTGATACTTGGGAGGGGTTTTATCGTTCACGCATCATTTCTCCTCATTTAATATTAATTAACACAATAATTTGATAATATAAATATTTATTTATCTATTTTTTGGTGTTTTAGTTTTAATTTCTACTTTAGTAATAGTTTTTAATTTTTTGATTTTTTCCTCAAGATCTCTTCGATCTCGTTTTAAACTGTTTTTCTCTTTTTCCAACTTATCCCTTTCAAGTTTAATTGAGCAAATTTGAAGATTTAAATACTGAATCAAAATTTAAAAATCGTTAAAATAATAACGACAAAATTCTCATCTATATCACCTTAAAGTTTGTCGGAAATAATAGAATTTAAAAATGCGATCAAATATAGTAATTTTCTTGCCGAAAATAGACAAAAAGGCGATTTCTATTCATATAATATCCTCCCCTCCTTTCCGATATTAAAAGAAATGATATCGTCCCGATTTTTGTCGGTCTTAGATTAATGATCTTTAAATTTTAATCAAAAAGAAAAAATCTAAAATACCCTCAATTTATATAACTGTATTTCTTTTATTATAATCAATCAATTTGAAAAATTTAACATGTAAAAGTAGAAATAAAAGGTTTGATTTTTAATGAGTTTTGATGAAGAAGATTTTGATGAAGATCTTGGCGAACCTGAAGAAAAAACTCCCGGAGAAGGAATAGAATCTAAAACTCCCACTGGTGGGGGTTGAAAAAAGATTTCACTCTTTTTCATGAGCACGATCGGTCCTGGCGAGAAGAGACAAAAACTACTCATTGATGATGGCAACATGGTCGGAGATATCAAACGAACAGTAGGTAATATTTTTGGATTATCCCCATCAGATTTTCATTTATCTTCTGGTGGCGTTACAATGGACGATGGATCTCCACTAAGCGATTATAATGTAAGCGATGGGGATGAAGTTTTGCTGATTCCCGCTTCCACGGCTGGTTAATCATGTTTTTGATTTCTGAAGGTCAAATACCAAATCTAAATTTTAATTTTTTATTTTTTTTTATATTTTTCACAGGATTTTTATTAAATACACATCAATATTGCAAATAGTGAGATATATGGAAGAAGAGAGTTTTTTTTTTAGCGAAGAGTTAACTGAAAAAGAACGAAGATTATATGATCGTCAATTTCGACTCAAAGGATGGTCTCAAAAAATAATTAAAGAATCACGCGTTTTAATTGCGGGCATAGGTGGATTGGGATGCGAAATCGCTAAAAATCTGGCAATGCTAGGAGTTGGTCATTTAGATTTAGTTGATCTCGATATAATTGAGCATTCAAACCTTAACAGGCAAATTCTGTTCTCTGGTGCAAAAATGGGAGCACCAAAGGCAGTTGTAGCCTCTAAAAAACTAACGCAGATAAATCCTAATATCACGATTAAGGGATATTTCACATCGCTCGAGCGCCTAGATCCATCTATCTATCAAGCGGCGGATGTGATTGTTGGGGGATTGGATTCCATGAACGCTAGGTTGAATTTAAACGCGCACTGTATTCGGTTCAAGAAACTTCTTGTAGATGGAGGCGTTTCGGATTATCATGGACATGTATATACCATCTTCCCTTATGAAAATGCTTGTTATGAGTGTAATCCGTTTCCAACAGCGGACAGTGACGAAATGGCAGCTTGCACCGTTGTTGGGATCCCTCGAAAACGAATTCATTGTGCTTTCAAAGGAAACATGGCATTTCAAGAAAAAAAAAATAGAAATCCGAGTCCAAAAAACATTAAGGATATGAAATTTATTCAAAAATATGCAAATGAACTGGCTTCAAAGCATGACTTCTTACCCCTATTTACGCTTGATGAGGTTGTGAAAATAATTGATAGGCACGACCCAGGTCTTATTACTATAAATGCTATAATTTCATCGCTTCAATCACACGAAACAATTAAAGTTTTACATTGGTTAAGAGGTAATGTTTCTTTAGGTGTGCCTG
>JAUXAJ010000340.1 GCA_030620005.1 Promethearchaeota archaeon
ATCGAATTTTTCAAAAATATTACTGATTTGTAATCACCTCATTTTCCCCAATCCGTACGGTATCCATGCATTGCAAAATAAATATTCCCAGGGTCTCCCTCCCATTTTAAAGCCATTTCCTGAGTAGCTGCTTTTCTTATCGCCGGTAAGCCTTTTCTCAAATGCTTCACCATTCTATCTGCTAAATATAAGGGAAAAGGTTCCATTAGACCAGGTGCACCACATTGCAATTTCATGGATTCGAATAATATTGCTAATCTATAATTATTTGTCGCTATGGAAGGAGAGATTTCCACTCTTAACACGGGTAAAAATTCAGAAGGGCGATAATAGACCACATTAATCTCATTTAGTGCGTTTGATATTATTTCAAGTTGTTCTCTTGTATCAAATGGTAAATATTCAGGAATCCACCTAGATCTTGGCTGTTTTAATTTCATAGGCCCAACAAATTCTCCTGCTTTTAATATAAAAGAAAGTAATCCGCGATCTTCAAATCCATTAAAATTCAATATATCTTGCGAAATTTGATTTACCGAAGTATATTTTGGGACACCAGCAAATATTTGATCCGTTTTCTCCGAAAGAAGTATTTTTTCATAACATTTTAACGAAGGTTTTAAAATATTAAATAGTTTATCTGAAAGTTCTTTTACGGGGTTAATATTAGGATTTAATGCTTGTTGAATTTTTATGAAAGGGGTTGTTAACGAACCATCGAGAAATACTACACTGTGAGGCGCATTTCCCGCTAATTCCAATTCCATGCACATCATTATTGCTCTTGAAAACAAACTTGTTGTATCACTATGAGATAGCGTGAAAACTTCAGAATGATGACGCGGTATTGGCCAATACCTAACTTCTGTTGGAGGTGCCAATCCTTCAACTGCTAAGCTAGCTATCGCTATAATATCTGTAGAAAGCAATTTTTATACAGCAAAGGCACCGTCTATCCCGCAAGTAGTAGGATGAGATGGTGTTGACATGATCTCAGAATCTCTTCTTAATAGTTGCTTGTCTTTTAATACCTTTCTAGCTTCTTTTTTAACATCAAGCAATTTTCGAAAAGATATAGCTAATTTTCTACTTATTCCATCACATTTACTTAACATGTCTTCCACTAAAGCCCCTGGCAATTCATTAAAAGGCATTTTCGTGCTACTTTTTAACATTTGAAGTATATCAACTCCCCGAGTTTTGACTTAAAATTCAATAATAGTATTGTACAATTAAGTAAGAATAAATGGCTTTTAAAATACATTTAGAATTCATGTGAAAATTTTTTAGTCAGAATTAGAATGCTCACGAGAAAGCGATAAATGAATGTAATATTCGTGTAATATGGCACTTTTGTTATAACAATAAGGCAACAACTTCTTTATAAAATTTAAGAAGTGAAAAAAATGTTTAAAAAAACTAAATATAATATTTAAATATATAAAATTTAAAAGAAAATTTGGTTAAAATATGTATAAACTTAAATCAAGGATACAAATTGATTAATAAGCAATAAAATGTTTGTTTAGATCGTAAAGAATTAATTTAAATTTAAGAATAGCTTATAATAAAAATGGGTGATTTTCCATTAGTAATGAAAATGAGAACATTTCACGAGGTAAAAAGCATTCTAATAAGATTATCTTCTCATATAGTTTTGGTATTTTTACTTTAGAATTTCAGGCATTTTATACCATATACTTTTTCTTTTATGAGACCGAAGTGCTCCTGGGTATCTGGTTTATTGTCTTAGCTAACGTGATCTTCGCAATATGGAATGCGGTTAATGATCCGCTTGTGGGGTATATTACCGATAGAACTTTTAAGTTCACGAAAAAATGGGGAAAACATTTTCCGTGGATATTGTTTTCCGGCATACCTATATTTATTACATATATTCTTCTTTTTTCACCGCCAAACATTGATCCCAAGGAAAATGTTTTAGTACTATTTTTATGGCTCGTGATAATTTTATGCATATCTGATACTTTTTATTCAATTTGGCACGTGCATCTTCTTGGTTTATATCCTGATAAATTCCGATTGGATGATGATCGTCGAAAAAGTGCCGCTATAATGTCGGCAATGGGTCAAGTAGGATTCATTCTTGCGACATTATTGGCGCCAATGCTTTATTCTTTTGGGAATAAACAGTCATATGCTTTCATGGCTATTATTTGTTCAATAATTGGCATCATTGGTATGATAATCATGATTCCCGGTATTCGTGAGGATGAAGATATGATTGCTCGTTATGTTCGAATTGAGGAGCAAACTAAAAGGCCTTCTTTTATTAACACCATGAAATTTGCCTTAACTCATAAAAATTTCGTGGTGTTCATGGTAGTGTATCTCTTATTTCAAGTATTTGCCTCCTGTGCGACTCTTTCCATTCCATACTATGTTAAATATGTATTGGGAATTGAAGCAAGTGCTCAGATAATCATATTAGGAGGACTCCTTGTGGGTTTGGTGGGTTCAGTACCGCTTTGGGTGAAATTAGCCAAGAAATATGGGATAAAAAACGTATATTTAATATCTCCAATAACCATTGCAATTGTATCCATTCCATTATTATTCATTTCAGATGTAGTAGGATCATTTATATTTTTACTCTTGATTGGTATGGGTGCTGGAGGTATTTGGGTCATGCACATGCCAATGTTTTCAGATATAATTGATGAAATCGTGGTAGAAACCGGTATACGCCAAGAAGGAGTATACATGGGGATAAGGTCATTCGTGGCTCGATTTTCTATAATTGTCCAGACCATAGCTTTTGCAGTAATACATACTCTTACTGGATTTATTGAGAATGCACCTATAGGAACCGATACCCAGCCGATATTAGCAATTTGGGGCATTCGAATTCACTTTATATTGATTCCCATAATAGCAGCATTAATAGCCGCTATCCTCACCTGGCTCTTTTATGATATAACTGAAACAAAAAAAGAAGCTACTCAAGCTAAGTTGAAGGAGCTTAAACTTTAAATTTTACAATTATAAATTTTTTTTCTCAGATTTATGGGAACATTTCTTTTAAAAGCTGTCTCCATTAGTTGGAGTTTTCAATGTTTCAAGCATTAGTTCGATAATATCCTTCACCTCTATTGATTCCCCGCTCGATTCTACAGCTTCTTTAAGGTTTAACTCGCAGAATGGACATGCTGTTAATAATAAATTAGAGCCTGATTTTTTTACTTCTTTCAACCTTTCTTGAGCGGTCCAGAGAGCAAAATCTTTAAAGGCAGCCTTAACCCCCCCTCCTGCTCCACAACACCAAGCATTGTCCATACTTCTCTCCATTTCTACTAATTTTAATTCTGGAATTGCGTTTAATATCTTTCTTGGTTCCTCATATATTCCCATTAGCCTTCCTAGATGGCAAGGATCGTGATATGTAGCATGCTTACGAAATTCATTAAATTCAATTTTATCACTATCGAGAAGATCTGAAAGGAACTCCACCACGTGGAGAACTTCAAAATTCATCTTACCTCCAAGTTTAGGATAAATGGATTTAAAAGTTTCATAACATCCTGGACAAGCAAACAACACTCTTTCTACACCTGACCTCGCAATCATCTTCAGGTTGTGTTCCATTAATTCTTTGGTTTTTGAGGCAAGACCAACTCTATATAATACACCCCCACAACAGTACTCGTCGCCTTGAAAAACTTTGAATTTAATATTAAGTTTATTTAATAATCTAATTGTTGATCTTGCTACATTCGGCAATCTATATGAAAAGGTGCACCCGACAAAGAAGGCAATTTTTGCTTTTTCACTTTTAATATGATCCTCCGGCATCCATTCAAATCGTGTCTCATGAGGTTCACCATAAGGATTGTGAAATTTCTGGACTTTATTAGCGAACTTTTGGTGTTCTTCCATCGGGCCTATTCCATCAGCAACGCACTTGAATCTTAACTCGTGAAGCACTTTTAGAGGCTCCATGTCTGCTCGATTCCGCTTGCACGTGACTTCGCAACCCCCACATAAAGTGCAAGCATAAATTATTTCTAAAAGTTTATCGCTATAATCAAGTTCTCCATTAAGAAGGGCCCTGGCGATATCGATTCTTCCTTGGACTGAATAAGCATCGAAAAGGAATTTCTTGAGGCTTGGGCATATATAACTGAATTCAGCACTTTTAATGTCCCAATCACAAATCCATTTACATCGTGAACATCTAAAGCAAAGTTCTAGCGTGGATTCACAATCTTTAAGCGGAATTTTCATCACCTTCAAAAAAGCAAAGTTTCTCAGGATTCATAATATTATTTGGGTCAAAAATCTTTTTAATTTCCCTTAAAACACGATTATATACGGGATTCTTTTTATAAACAATATTAGATAAGAAATTTCCATATGGTCGGGAGAAAAATGCGTCCATATCAAGTAATCTTTCTATTCCCTGTTCATACATTTTCTTTACCAGTTGTCTCCTCTTATCATCTGATGAATCGTAGTAAATTGTGAATTCCAGATGGCACGCACCTCCTCTTGCTAAGGGTTGCATGTAATAACCAACATTTTCGAGAGGAAAACCTTGTTCAGATAATATCTCATTCATTAATTTAATGAAATTAGGAACTTTATTGAAGGTTGTTAGGAAAAATATATCTTGGAAATTATTAGTTAATTTGAGCTTCCAATATTTATCCTCACATGTTTGCCTCAAAACTTGAAATATCTTACTTTCAAATCCGAATAAAGTTGATGTTGGTTTAATATTGAATTCACTTAAACATTCTAAGAAATC
>JAUXAJ010000357.1 GCA_030620005.1 Promethearchaeota archaeon
ATGATAGAAAAAACTGGCCCCGCCAAGAATATTTCTATTAAATCACGCGCTGAAATCTCGAAAGATACTTCCTGATTAAGTTCCGAAATCCAGTACCGAATAGTAACGGTAAAAAAATCCCCTATTCCAGAACCTAAATAGCAAACTCCATATCCAAGAAAAAAAACTATAATACACAAAAATTCCTTTTTAGACTCCCAGTTGAATTGAACTTTTAACATGATTTTTTCCTTTTTAAAATGATTTATTTAAACATAATAAAATGTCTTTTTATTCTTTAATAATTTATAATATTAAAAACAAAAAGTGAGATATACATGATAAAAATTCACGAACCTGACGATTTAATTTCAATTTCCTTACATAACATATTCGACCAAAGAAAAGATGACGAGAATTTTATCAAGCACGTTACTGATTGGAATAAGAAAATTGTTCTCCATTTAGAACCATTTTATCCCGTAACCGTAACATTTCAAGGAAACGAGATAAGATTTGAGGTAGGAGCGTGTGATAATCCAGATATGAAAATGACACTTACGCTTAGTACGATGCTAGAGATAGCTTTCGGTAGATTGAGCCCTTTTCTTGCCATTTCAGAAAATAAAATGACAATGGAAGGTTTAGGCGACGATAGCGAAAAATTAGTTAGATTCTACAATATCTTTGTTGATTCCATGGAATTGTGTGCTGCGAAACCTAATATTAATTATTATGAACATAAAAAAAAAACCCGTTAAAGGTGATTTATTATTACAACAACAAATAATAGAAATATTTTTGTAAAAAAAAGCCGAGAAGAAGTTTATTCAAAGCTTGTTGAAATTTTTGGAGCTGAGAGCGTATCTGAAAAGCAAGTCGATTTATATCCGTATTCTTACGATATGACAGAAAATGATCCACACATGCCTGATTTCGTCGTGATTACCGAAAATGTCGAGCAATTGATTAAATTAGTTAAGTTTTGCAATGAAAATATTATCCCTATTGTACCATATATCAGTGGAAACAATGTAGGTGGTCTTGCAATCCCAGATCGGGGCGGAATAATCGTTGATTTTGGAAAAAAAATGAATAAAATACTCCATGTTAATGAGACGATGATGTATGCCTTGCTAGAACCTGGAGTCACGTTCAGGCAGTTAAAAAAACATTTAGACGAAAATTATCCGCACCTTAGATATAGTTATCCAAATGCACCTCCTTATGCTAGCGTGATTGGAAACGCACTATTAAGCGGAATGACAAATTTATCAACGAAGATCGGACCCATGTCTGATTCCATTAATGGTTTAGAAGTAATTAACTTTGAAGGAGACGTTATTAGGATCGGATCTTGCTTTTATGGGAAGGAAGAGGCTACTCCTGAAAGCTGGTGGGGTCGTGGCCCAATTCCAGACCTAGCGGGGTTATTTATTAACTGGCAGGGAATGACAGGTTTGATAACTAAGTGCGCAGTTCAACTATGGCCTAACCGTCCCTTTAAAAAGCCTTATCTTGCTGTCTTTTTTGGATTAACTGATATTGTTCCGTTTCTACAAGAAGTTGGAAGAGCAGAAATTGTTGATGATGTAGTGGGTTTTTCAATTGAAGTGGCTAAAATGGAAATCGGTATAGATGAGCCTAAAAGATATCCTGAAGAACCCGCTTATAGCGCTGTCGTACCAATATCAGCCCAAACTGAGAACATGATAAAGGCAAAGGAAGAAATTTTACGTGATATTGTAGATAAGTTAAATGAAGAAAAAGGCACGAAAATTCATTTAATCAATTACGATGAATTTTCTAAGTTATATAATTTAAAAGCACGGACTATTTACGAATTACCATCTGCCATTTTGTCGTTAATGACGTATAGCGGGCTTTCTTGGGTGGGAACATACTGTTCATTTGAAAAAATGGAAGAATTAATAGAAAAATGTGATGCTTTATTCCAAAAACACGACGTTCCTCCGTATATAATGATGAAAACCATGAGGTCTGGCCATTACGGTATTTTTCGTCCAATTTTTCGCTTTAAAAAATTCAAGGATCAAGATCGAATGGTTAAATTAATTGAAGAAATCACGGATGTTTGCATAGATGCGGGATGCATTCCGTATAAGACTCCAAAATGGATGACAGCTAAAATGCGTGAAAAGATAAATCCTGGTTGGTTAAAGTTATTTGAAAAAATAAAAAAGTGCATGGACCCTAATGGAATCTTTAACCCGGGGAGGTGGAATACTTAAAAAAATGACGGAAATAAAAATTGACGACGCTCTAAAGGGAAAAGAATTCTTACAGATGGCATTTGATAATTATATAAAATATAGCACGTGTAAGTATTCCTATAAAGGTTTTGAACCAATGTGCCCATCTGGAGAAAAGTTCCTTTTTGAATCGTATTGGGCTTCAGGGAAGATAAGGATTGTTAGAGGCTTAATATTAGGCGATCTTGAATGGAATGACGATTTAATAGACCCAATATTCGCTTGTCCGACTTGTGGTGCCTGTTCAGAAAGTTGTCAAGCGCCTCACGCGGATTTCATCGTTGATATTATTGAATCCTTAAGAGAATTAGCCGTACAACACATTGGTCCCGGACCGAACCAAAAAAAAATAATTGAGCGTACAATGGAAAAGTTCAATCCTTACGACGAGCCTAACTCCGATAATGAAGAATTGAAGAAACAATATAATTTACCAGACAAGGCAGAATGGGTTTATTATATTGGATGTACCTCAAATTACCGCCAACAAGGAATAAGGGATGCCACTTTAAAGTTCCTAAAAAACGCTGTAATTGAATTTACTTTAATTGACGAACATTGTTGTACTAGCCCAATGCTAAGAACTGGACAAATCAAAATCGCAAATGAATTCATGAATTACAATGTGGCTCAAATAAAGAATGCAGGAGCGTCTAAAGTGATAACTAGCTGTGCAGGCTGTTATAGGACCTTCGTAAAGGATTTTGAGAAATTTGGAATCGAACATGATTTTGAAGTCTTTCATACCGTTGAATTGGTTAAGAAACTATTGGACGAGGAAAAAATAAAATTCAAATCCGAATACAATAAGATCGTGACTTACCATGACCCTTGCCACCTTGGGAGACACATGGGAATATATGAAATCCCAAGGGAAGTCTACAAGAAGATACCAGGCTTAAAATTAATTGAAATGAAAAGAAATAGGAGAGACGCGTGGTGTTGTGGTGCTGGCGGTGGCGTTAAGATTGGCTACCCAGAATGGTCCGTTGACGTTTCAAAAGAACGGTTAGAAGAAGCTAAGGAGACGGGAGCAACGATAGTATCTTCAACTTGTCCATTTTGTAGAACGAATTTAAGCGATGCTAACGAAAAATACGGGGGAAATTTTGAAGTTCTTGACTTATTAGAAATCATCGATGAAATTGGCATTGAAGTCGTATAAAAATGAATAAAGATTTTCAATTTTTTTTTTTATCTATAACTAACTTTTTTTAAATAATTGAGCAAATACAAAATGAAATAAAATACTTTTAAAAAAAAAAAAAAAGTTTTAAAGCTCATTTAAAAGCGATTGGGCAAATTTTTTTGCATTCTCCAAGTCTTCTGCGTTTGGCCGACCTTTAAGCTTCTCCATGTATTCTTCCTGTTCTTTTCTTTTTTCATCCGGTAACTTTTCTAACATTCCTAATTGGGTTTCTATAGGTATCCCTAAGTTCTCTGCCATACAGTCCCAGATTCCTAAATATCTTGAACCTTTTTCTTCTATAGTACTTCTAATCCGTTTAAAAGAGTTTTGATAATGTTGTGGGCTTGAGTGCGTGCAAAAAAAAGCAAAATTTTGAGGAAATTCGGTGATTTTCTTGACAAAGTTTTGGACTTCCCTATTAATTTTACCTCCATAAATTCCTGAGCCTAAACAAACGAGATCATGTGATTTTAAGCTTGAAGGGTCTGCATCCTTAATGGTCTTAACATCTACATCGTTTCCCTCAAATCCCTCTTTCAGGCTATTAGCAACTTTTTCAGTATTCCCGGTATTTGAAAAGTAGGTAATTAAAATTTTCAAATCATGCACCTTTTTTTATTATGATATAATTTGTAATATGTTCAAAATTTTATTTAATTAACTTAAGTTTTGTAATTTGTAATTATTGTTAATTTTAATAATTTTAGTAAGACATTGCATTTTTATCTCCTAAGTGAAATTTCAATGCTTAACATCAAATCTCACCCAATTTCTTTTAAGTGTTAAAGTAATTAACA
>JAUXAJ010000346.1 GCA_030620005.1 Promethearchaeota archaeon
GTTTTAATAGATTTAAAAAGAGTATATAACTAAAATATTGTTTTAAAACCTTTATTTTTTCATATTAGATATGATTTATTAATTTTCATTAATTTTGATTAGTATTAATACAAATTTAATACATAATAAGAAAATGGTTAAAAATTTTTAAGGAGAGGATTTTAATCGGAGGCGTTAACATGTTGAAAATATTCGTTTGTATAAAACAAGTACCCGGAATATCTGAAGTTAAAATTGACCCTAAAACGAACACTCTCGTCAGAGAAGGCATACCTTCAATAATAAATCCCCACGATAAACACGGAATCGAATTAGCTTTAACTATTAGAGAGGAGCACAGTGGTGAAGTAATAGCACTAAGCATGGGGCCCCCTCAAGCGGGAGAAGCACTGCGTGAAGCATTATCGATGGAAGTAGATAAAGCTTACCTTTTGACCGATCGAGCGTTCGCTGGGGCGGACACCTTAGCCACATCGCACACCTTAGCATTAGCGATTAAGAAATTATTAAAGGATTCGAGTAAAGACGAAAAGTACGTCGTTGTATGTGGAACTCAGGCCATAGACGGTGATACAGCGCAAGTTGGACCAGAATTAGCAGAAGAATTAGATATCCCGCAAATAACTTACGTCCAAAAATTTCAGTTAAAAGGGGATCGTGTGACTGTTGAGCGAGCTTTTAGGGCAGAAGAAGTTGTAATCATTGAATCAAGTTTACCAATTTTAGTTTCTGTTTTAAAGGAAATAAATACGCCTAGATTTCCGTCCTTGTCTGGAATTGTTGATGCTTACAAAGAAAAAGAAGTAATAAGTTTAAATGCGAATGAGTTAAACACAGATGAGTCGACAATCGGGTTGAACGGTTCAATGACGCAAGTTTTTAAGATCTTCATTCCAGAACGAAAAGGCGAACACATACTGTTGTCAGGCACGGTTAAACAGATGGCTAAAGAATTAATTAATAATTTAAAAGAGGATAAAATTCTTTAAAGGAGGGAAAAAAATGAGTATTATAATAGATGACGAACTTTGCACGGGATGTGAAAGCTGTTTAGCTAGTTGTCCTTACGGTGGAATTGAAGTTGTAGACGGTAAAGCACGCATTACAAAAGACTGCAATTTGTGTGGAGCGTGCGTAGATGCGTGTCCGGTTGATGCTATTATTTTAGAACGGGAAAAAGTTGCTGTTGAAAAAATGGACATTTCCCAATACAAGGGCGTATGGGTCATTGCCGAACATTACAAAAACAAGATAAATAATGTAGCCTTCCAATTACTGGGAAAAGGAAGAGAATTGGCAGATGTTTTAAAAGTTCCATTAACATTCGTGATATTAGGGGCTAATTTTGACGATGAGTTAGAAGAATTGAGCCAATATGGAGAAGACGAAATCATTTACGTGAAATCTGCCATTTTAAAAGATTATTATTCAGATTTGTACGTTAAAACATTGGCAGAATTGATTACAGAGAATAAACCAGAAATAATTTTAATAGGAGCAACACCCACTGGAAGAGATTTTGCTCCAAGAGTTGCTAAAAGACTTAACGCAGGCCTTACAGCAGATTGTACCGGATTAGACATCGACCCTGAAACTGGAAACCTATTACAAACCCGCCCTACATTTGGTGGAAATATCATGGCAACTATTAAAACTCCTTCGAGTAGACCTCAAATGTCAACGGTAAGACCGGGTATATTTAAAGCGCCCGAGAAAAAGAAGAAGAAGGTAAACATTAGAAAGATAAATCGGGACTATAAAGAAAAGGATTCTGTTTCAAAAATCGTAAAGATCATTCAAAAAGAAAGGGTTAAGGTAAATCTCGAGGAAGCAGACATCATTGTATCTGGAGGAAGAGGCTTAGGCTCTAAAGAAAACTTCAAAATAATAGAAGAGCTAGCAGAGGTTTTGGACGCTGAAGTAGGGGGTTCGAGAGTCGCTGTAGAATTAAATTGGATTGAGAACGATCGGCAAATTGGTCAAACGGGCAAAACGGTAAGACCTAAATTATACATTGCCTGTGGAATATCAGGAGCCATACAACATTTAGTAGGAATGCAGAGTTCTGACATCATAATCGCAATTAATCGAGACCCAAACGCACCAATCTTTAAAGCGGCACATTACGGAATCGTGGCAGATGTTCACAAAGTCGTTCCAGTTCTAATAGAAGAAATAAAAAAAGCAAAATCTGAGGAATAATATAAAAATTTTAAAAAAAAAAATCATTTTTTTTATTTTCGATCAATTCCTAAATCTTGTGTATATATAAATGATTTTTTCCTTAATTAATAAAATTACGTACTTCGCCTCCAAGCTGTAACTCAATGCGATTTACAATGTGATCGAGTCCTTGTCGATTCAAACTTGCTTTAAAAGGCGCTTTCGCGCGTTTATTGAGCCATTCCATGATTGCACGACACGCTTTTCCTAATTCGGGATGTTCCAGAAAGACTTTTGCAAGTTCTATTATATATAAGAAAAAAAAAAAAAAGTTTTTTAGAAATAAGAAATTCTTTTTATGAAATGCCATTCTATGGCAAACCGCATGATTAGATAATATTAGAAATCAATACTGCGCCGATAACCAATCCTACTATAGCAGATACTACTATAGTAATAATTAAGAGAATGATTAGAACCACGATAACAAAAATCAACGATTCTTTGAATTCTTTTTCATATATCTTGCTAACAACGAAAGCACCGACAAAAATATTGATGAAGAAAGCTAGTAAAGATCCTAAGAGACCTAAGTTTAAAAAACTAAAGATCACACCAAATACAATTCCAACAACGAACCATAGTAAGCTCACGATTAATGATGATTTATAGGAATCGTCCCAACCTTTCTTTTTAGCCCACCAACGAGTTATAATGATAGCGAGGATAAAGAATACAATTTGTGAGATGATTGAGGTAATCACTCCTATTAATATCAGTGCTTCCGAAATTTGTGAGGATGGATAAGGATTATAATCCATTTTAATCATCTATTTTCTATTTTTTTATATTAAATTTTTTTATAATAGTTTACAAATAATTTATTATTTATAAAACTTTTGTCTAAAGGTTAATAAGAGATACCCGTTCTTTGCAATGCGATCTATGAAATTATGGATTAGTGTACCGATAGGTTTGAATATTTCATTTTCAACATATGACCAGCTCATCTTTCCGATTGATGTATCAGTAATCCATTTGAAATGGGTAAGCTTTTATGCTCTTTCGAGCTAAATGATGTTCTTTATAAAGAATTTCAACTTCTTTACCCCACTCCTCAGCACGTTTCAATTTTCTTCATAAAAATCAAACATTGATTCTATCATTTCATCATTGAATTGAGGCTCTAGTCCATCATATTTCTCAAATTGGCAATCCATTCCAATTGAAGATAAATATATAGCATAATTTATGGCGCGTTTGACTTGAGTAGAACCAAAATAATTATTAATTATAGTGCGATGTTTTTCATCAAAATTATCATCAAAAGCAACAGGATCATGTATTTTTTTACAATACATGGAATGATAACGATTTCTTAAAAAGAAAAAGAAAAATGGAAAAATACAAGCTCGTGAGAGATATACACGAGAATCTTTTATACCTTATCTAAACGTCCGCCGTTGATACCAATAATCTCTCCATTCATGAACCAAGATTCTTCGCTGCATAAAAATGATATTACTCTTGAAACATGTTTTGGTTCTCCAATTCCTAATGGAATCCTTCCAGAGTAATATTTCCTCCATTTTCCGTCCTGCTTACTTAATAAATCACTTAAAATGGGCGTTTCAATTAAAGTAGGCATGATAGCGTGCGTTCTAATATTGTACCTAATTAATTCCAACCCAGCGGTTTTAACCATTCCAAGCATCCCAGCTTTTGCAGCAGAATAATTTAATTGACCAATATTACCTTCAGCAGCTTGACTGCTTATTGTTATCACGCGTCTATCGGGATAATCTGCGATTTCTTCTTTAGGATTTTCTTTACAAATAGCTATCCATCGTTTTGCGCAAGCTTGCATGGAAAGGAAAAACCCTTTAAGATGAGTATTTATTACATCGTCCCAATATTCTTCAGATAATCTATGAATCATGCCATCTTTTAAAATTCCTGAAGAATATATTAAAAAATCAACCGGTCCATATTTGCCAAACGCTTCATTAACCCCATTTTCAACTTGATCTGATTTTCTTACATCTCCCTCAATAAATAGTACTTCACCACCGTCATCTTTGATTTCTTTTTCAACTTTAATCCCATTTTCCTTATCAAAATCAAAGATTACAACTTTGGCGCCTTCCACCGCAAATTCCTTAGCAGCTTGTCTTCCTAAACCTGAAGCCCCTCCAGTGATAAAGACTACTTTATCTTTAAATCTGTCCAAACAAATCTACCTCGAATTATTTTTTTATATTATTAACTTAAGTTTTGTAATTTGTAATTATTGTTAATTTTAATAATTTTAGTAAGACATTGCATTTTTATCTCCTAAGTGAAATTTCAATGCTTAACATCAAATCTCACCCAATTTCTTTTAAGTGTTAAAGTAATTAACA
>JAUXAJ010000108.1 GCA_030620005.1 Promethearchaeota archaeon
CATTTCCGTCATACATGATGTCAGTTTCAAGATTGTCGATAAATCTGCGTTAATCGCCTTATTTCGGAATCAATATTGCAATGATAGACCAATAATTTCCAATTCCCTGAACAATTACATGTTTTATGATCTCAAATCTCACATTTTAGCTGTGATTGGGTAAAAGAGGTGGAAAATTCGAAAACTTAAAAAATAAAAAACGCATAAGTTAAGTTATTAAAATAATTTATTAAAATAATTTATTAAAAAAATTTATTAAAAAAAGGATAAAAAAAATGTCAGAATCGAAAGTAGCAGTAAAATTTAATGCAAAACAAACATTATTCATTGGATTAGCTTTTTTTACTTCCGAAGTCGCATGGGCGCTATATAATGCACAAATCCCTTTAATGCTGCAAAGCTATGTAGGCTTGTTAGGGATGATAGGGTTTTGGATGGCATTAGATAATATCTTGGGAGTTATTATCCAGCCTATAATGGGGTCAATCAGCGATAATACTCGAACCAAGTACGGACGAAGAATGCCTTATTTAATGATCGGCATTCCTTTAGGCGCCTTATTTTTCGCCTTAATCCCTACTCAAACCTCGTTTTTAATGTTATTATTATGGATGTTCTTCTTTGGTTTAAGCATGGGATTTTATCGCGCACAAGCAGTGTCGTTGATGCCAGATTTTGTAAAACCAGCAAATAGAAGTAAAGGAAACGCGATTATTAATTTTATGGGCGGTATCGGCGTCGCAATTGGCTATGCGTTCAGCTTTTTACTAGATCTTTTTACCGATCCTAAACTTGGGCTACAGATTTTATTTATTATTGTTGCATTTATAATGGTCGGTGCGTTATGTGTTCTATTGCTAAAGATTAAGGAAAAAGACTCGTACGGATATCAATTAGTACTAAAAATGGAAAAGAAAGAAAGTGAAAAAGTCAAATCAGAAAAGAAAAAACTTAGTTTAATAGCAAGCATTAAAGATGTGTTCTCTGAAGACGATAAAAGCACTCTCTTCATCCTATTAGCAATTTTCTTTTGGTTCGTCGGTTATCAGGGAGTAGTAGCATTAGTTTCAATCTTTGGAGTGAATGTCTTAGAATATTCTCCTGGTCTTGCCGGATTTTTACCTTTCATAGTAACTGTTCCACTTTTAATCTCTATTTACCCTCTATCAATAGTTGCGACAAAAATAGGTAGGCGGAAATCAATTAAAATTGGAGTCATAATATGGATTGTAATGCTAATTATAGGAACCTTTTTAGGCATGATGAAGGCTGATTTAATTATCTTAGCTATACCTCTCGCATTCCTTGGAATAGGATGGGCGCTAATTAACGTTAATTCCATTGTAATCGTATGGGAACTCGCGCCAACGCATGATAAAATTGGAACTTACACCGGACTTTATTATTTCTTTAGTTACATGGCTGCTATAACGGGACCAATGTTGGTAGGTTTTCTTACAGATTTTACAGGTCTAGAATTTCTTCTTTTAAACGCGTCATATTTCTTTATAGCAGCGTTTATTTGTCTGTTTTTTGTTAAAAGAGGCGAAGTTGAGTTAACTGAAGAAGAAAAATACGAAAGGCAAAAATTAATCCAAGAAATGTAGAAAATTTTTTTTTTTTTATATAACCTTTTTTTTTTTCTTTAGGCGCTACTTGTATCTAGGAAAATCATCATGTTGAAAATCTCCGATTAATCTCTTCACGAATTTCTTTAATGTCAGATTCAATTATCTCGAAATAATCTGTGGGTAAATCCTTCCAAATTCCAAAAAATTTTCAATTTCAGAAGTAAATAATAAAAAACTATGGGTCCATATAACCATACTAATTGAGGATATAAGGTTATAGGATATCCATTAACATGAAATAAAGCAGGATTCCACCAATAAACTATAAAAGTCCAAGCTGAATTTGAAACAGCTCCTATTTCAACAATTAATTCTTGAATCTGACCATATACAATTAAAATTATCAATTCTTTGATATTAAAATGTTCAAAATTTGGAGATTTACAGAGTAATAAGACTAACCAATATCCCATTAGAAAGAGACCTCCATCCCAGAGGGTATGGGATATCATAAAAATTAAATAATGATAAGGGTAAGGCCGGATTGTTTCTATCGTTACAAAATAAGTAGTTTCTGCGCTGCCAATAAACATGGGTATTTCCCAAGTAAGACCGATTGCAGCTCCCACCCAGAAAATGTACCATGAAAACTTTCTTATCTTTTTTAGTCGATACAAGACATAAACTAAAATAGGAGCTGAAAATCCAATTATAAGGTCTATATGGTAAAATATCGCATGTAAACTTGACATATTTTATACTTTTTAAGATTTTTATTTATAATTTGAGAAGAAAAAAAAGATCTTTTTATTGTTTTGGCTAAAATTATTTCTAAAGATACTCAAATCAAGAAGATTTTGGAAAAAATAAAATTATAATTCTATTTCTATTGATATTGTTTTTTTCTCTTCAGGGACTTTTTTCAATGTTTCTATAAAACCCTTGATGATATTAATAAGAATGTTTTTAATAATAGGATTTAATGGAATCTCCTTGTCGTTTACTATAAGTTTTGCGTCAGGCATTAGTTTTTCACAGTTTATTTAATTTTGTTATATCTTGTTAAATTAGAAAATCTTTGAAACGATATAAGATTAGGGATTTTAAAGTAATAAACAATTTCCAATTCCATGTTATATTATTACCTTTTTAAAAAATAACGAAATTTTGGTAAAAATAAAAAAAACGGTTTTATTACTGTGCTAACTTTTCCTTTTTCTTTTTGTGAAGCTTCGCGAGCTCTTCTTGGAAAGAGACACTTTCAAGTTTTTCCATTGGATATAATATAACAAAAACAAGCGCAATCAATGTAAATATTTGTGGAGCAATTAAAAATAGAGCTTTAATTCCTATTATTGCTGAAGTAGGTTGAATTATACGGGGAGCATCCTTCACGTAATTAGTTAAAGCTAATACCACAGTCGCTATTATAGGACCAATGCTATATGCGTGCATTGTAAATAAAGCATTAACTCCAAAAAACATCCCTTCTCTCCTTGAACCATAATTAAGTTCATCCTCGTCAATAGGTAATGTTTGAAGAACTGGAGTAAACACGGTTGACCCTCCGAAAAAGGCTGTCCAGACAATGCTGAACCATATTAGCCATTCAGTAGTAGGATTTAATACCATGAAGAAGAACGCAATCCCTCCAATAATTTGTAGAGGCATGAATGTTTTCATTATTTTTTTAATGCCGTATTTTGGTCTTAATTTCATGCAAATAACATTTGAACTGAAGCCAATGAGCACGTAAATTAAGAAAAAGTATAGAATGCCATTCTCACCTAGAATTAGCGCATGCACGAATAAATAAGAAAGACCAACAGAAGCTTGAAGACTTACAGCAAAGTTATATCCCATGAAACATTTAAAGCTCCTGGACTTTAGAGACTGCTTGAGGGACTCTATAAGTGGAGGACTCTTGTCGCTCTGAAATTCAGGACTTTCTCTTGAAAATTTTACAACAATAGCATAACCTATCATGCTGACTATGGCAATTATTATTGCACCTATTTGGAGTAATTCTCGATCGTTCATGATATAAGGAACAAACATGATACCTAAGCCACCAAAAAAGCCAACCAATCCGCTAATGAATCCAATTTTAGCTCTTTCACCAATATCGGCCGTCATATCGGGAAGTAAAGCGTACCAAGTCATGGTAACGGTAGTTAAACAAATATCATAAGCACAAATCATTATTACGAAATGTAAAAAGATTACGATTTGGTTGTCCAAGCTCCACGGGAACCACATTAACACGAATACGATAATTAATGCAGGACTGAAGAATTTAATAAATACAATGCGCCTGCTCCCCCATTTTTTAACGTTAGTATTATCGCTCTTGTGGCCAATGAGAGGGTCGTTAATCGCGTTAACTATAGAATAAATGACCAATCCTAATATCCAGAATCCCTCGTTTAGTTTTAAATCATCGTAAAAATAATTTACATACGCTAGATTAAAGAAGCCTGCAATGAGTGCTAATGGAAGTGAACCCATTACATACCCAAATACTTGACTGCGTGGTAAATCTCCTTTTTTTTTTTCCGCCATGTTATAAAATTCCTTCTGCCTTTAATTTTTTAATTAACATCATAAAATCTTTGATAGATTAAAAGATTGCTTCTTGCATGATTTATATATTAAACATTCATTCAAGTTATTTAGAAAAAATTATTAGTAGAAGTTGATAAAAAATGGAAGAAAATTTCACTTTTAATCTGAGTAATTTGAAAATAGATCAGTTAGGATATGTTTATAAAGACTTAAAAAAACAGGCAAAAATAATGGAATCGCTTTATAACATTCCAAAATTTGCTATATTGGAAGGACCGCCCGAAAAAATTGTATATCGCGGCAAAGAATCAATTCTAAACTATAATATCGGATTAAGCCGGTTTTTTAACGTGCAACTTGAGTTAATTCAGTGGAACGATGGAGAATGCATATACAAAGAGTTTTTAGAACAAGGAAGAGAAGGACTTCACCATATCAGCATGTTTATAGAGAATTTAGATGCTTACATTGAGGAATTTAAAAAAATGGGAATTGATGTCATAGAATCTGGTCAGATAGGGAAAGTAGTGTATGCGTACATGGATACCGAAGAAAGTTTTGGCATAATTATCGAAATTCAAGAAACCATGCGAAGGAGAAAAAGACGCAAATAATCTAATATTTTTTTAATCTCTTTTTTTTTTTAATCAATTCTTTTTTCAGTAAGAATACTTAAAAAAATCTCTTAACTTAAGAGTATTTACTAGTTTTTGGAATCTGACCTTGATAACTTCATCCGAAAGCTTTTTTGGTAAATATCCTACCACGTAAGGATAAAAAATTTCAACAAACCAATTTGAATTATAAAGAGAATCTCCAAGAAACCGAATAAATACATTAAGTTCATCTTTTTCAGTAAATTGAGGTTTATCGAAACAAATATAAGGACATCTATCGTTGTTCTTTTCATCGTGATCCTTTTCCATGCCAGAACAAGACATTATTGTTTTATATCCTAAATGGTTGATTTTTTTGAGATGCTCAACGATCCCTCTATCAATTTTGCTTTCATCAAACTTTAATTTATCTTTCCATAAAATCTCCATTATTTCTTTTTTACCAATGTTTTCGCCGTTCTTGGATGCGTCTGACATGTCTTTATCAATATAAGAAAAATTTTTTGTTTCTTTTATTTTACTTTTCACTTTCTCTATAATTATAAAAAATAATACTAAACAATAAAATCTAACATTATTAATGAATGTACACTACATTAACACGAATTTAAATATTATTTAATCAAAACTCATGTATATAAGACTATAAAAACTAAAAAATTTTTTACCATGATGAATTTAAATCTTATCAATTAAGTTAAAAATAATAAATACCTAAGATTTTTAATAGTTTAGACTAATATATGAGATAAAAATGAAAGTAAAAAAATCAGAATTGGACGATATTAACAAGATGTTTCAATCAGAAGTGTTAAATTGCGTTAGAAAATTGAACGCACTCATAGCTGATTTTATTGAAGATAAGTTAGAAACGGAAAAATTATTCATGGTAATTAATTCAGAAAAAAAATGTGACAGATTAAAAGAAAGATACATTCAAATACTCTATGAACAGAAGAGATCCTTACCGTTTTTAGTTGAAGATCGATATAGAATAATTAAATCTTTAGATAAGGTAAGTAATAAGAGCGAATTCGTAGCTAGATTTTTAGAAGTGTGTCCATTCAAAATCTTACCGGAAATTAAGGAAGGTTTCAAATCTTTAAATGATTTCTATTTACAAACAGCAGAAAAACTTATTGAATGCACGATGTTAATGGAAACGGATTTTGATGGAGCTTATAAACTCACGTTTGAAATAGAAGCTTTGAAAAGAAATGCACATAACTTGAAATTTATTTTACTTAATATACTTTTTAAACAAGTCGATAACCCATTAAGAGTGAATTTAATGTGGAAATTAATTGCAGAAATCTTCGGAGTAATATCTTGGGCGGAAGAACTTTCAGATTACTTGAGAGGATTAATTTTAAAATATCCAACAAAGTAAAACGCGGGATGATAACAAATGGATGTTGCTATAATAATAATAATTTTTTCAATAATTTCCGTATTGGTGGCTTTCGCGATTGGGTCTAGTGACGAAACTTTCGCAACGGTTTACGGCAGTCGAACACTTAACATGAAACAAATACTAATATTAACCACAATATTCGCGATATTTGGGGCAATCCTGCTTGGAGAAGGTGTTAGTAAGACTGTTGGGAAAGGAATCTTGACTTTTTCGCTAACTGAACAGATTGTAATGACAATTTTGATATCAACGGCAATATGGTTAATTATTTCATCTGCATTGGGCATCCCCATATCTACGACGCATTCGACCATTGGGTCCATAATAGGATTAGGGCTCTTTATTGAAGGTTGGAGCGGTTTAAATTGGATCAGCATAATTGAAATGAGCATGTGGTGGATATTATCACCCATCATTGGATATTTAGCATCTTACTACGTATATAAATTGATAAATAAGCGCGTTGTTAATAAGCTCAATGGATTTAAGGATTACGAAAAATCAGAAAAGATTTTTGCCATGCTCTTATTAGGTGCCATTTGTTTAACAGCCTTTTCGAGAGCTGGAAACGACTGCTCAAACGCGGTTGGAATTGTTTCTGGAATGGGCGATATTGATATTGACATTTTATTAGTCATGACCGGACTTAGTTTAGCCGTAGGAATTATCATCCTGGGAAGAATCGTCATAAAAAGTGTTGGAACCATCACGGAGCTACGACCTAGTACCGCATTTGCCGCTACAATTCCTACTACAATAATTTTATTCGTAGGGACTTATTTAGGCATCCCACTATCAGGATCACACATGCTAGTAGCTTCTTTGGTAGGATTATCCAAAGCCAGGTGCGCTCCAACGAGTAAAAGCTTAGGAAAAATTGTCGTTTTATGGTTGTTAACTTTTCCGATGGCTGCGGTTTTATCCATTTTAATTTTTTTTCCGATAAATTATTTATTTTAATAATTTTTTTTATAGCGAAACAATTTTTTAAGTCGAAACATGATGAATAGATTTGATTAGAAAATTAAAAAAGTAAGATAAAGAATGGATTTCGAAACAATAACATTTAATTTGCGTGAAAATGGAATTGGGATTGTAACATTAAATAGACCAGAAAGATTAAATGCCATGTCCTTTCAACTTACAGAAGACCTGCATTCAATACTCGATTATTTAAATGTTAATTTGGATTGCCGCGTTGTTGTTTTAAAAGGCTCGGGAAAGGGATTCTGTTCAGGGTTGGATTTGAAAGAAATTAACGTGCTGAGAACAAAAAAAAAACCTGACGAATATAAAAAATTTTACTATGTAGACATGCCTGAAGTCGTGAAAAGTGGGATGTATTATCAATGGCGAATAAGTCAAATCATGGTAAAAATGCGAAAAATAAGCCAACCAATAATCGCGATAATTCACGGTGCTGCTGCGGGAGGCGGGTTTGCTCTCGCAATGGCTTCAGATATTCGAATTGCTAGCGAAAACGCTAGATTTAACAACGCTTTTATAAATTTAGGATTGTCGGGTTCGGACGTTGGATCGAGCTACTTCTTGCCACGACTCATCGGAATGTCTCGAGCCGCTGAAATATTATATACGGGGAGATTTTTTGGCGCCAAAGAGGCTGAAAAAATCGGATTCGTGCTGAAAGTTGTTAGCGAAGAAAAATTGTTAGACGCCGCCTTAGAGTTGGCAGAAGAATTGTTGAATAAGAGCCCTTTAGGCTTGCGGATGACGAAAGAAGCAATAAACCTTTCGCTCGATGCGCCTAGTTTAGAAACGATTGTTCAATTAGAAAACCGCGCTCAAATTCTATGTAGCACTTCTATCGACGTCTTAGATGCCTTTAAAGCATTCATGGAAAAAAAAAAGCCAAAATATCCATTGCGTTAAAATAAATTATCACGATAAAAATTTAATTTAAATTATTCCTATTTTATTTTACTATTAAACAAGTATAAATAAACAATTAATTATTTGATAAAAAATGAATCTTGAAGAGTTTGAAGTAATTAAATTTGAATTAAAGGATAATGGAATAGGAATTATAACTTTAAACAGACCTGAAAAGTTAAATGCTCTCAATTTCCAGATGGGACATGAATTACATCTTTTATTTGATCATTTAATGGTAAATTTAGATTGTCGCGTTGTTATTTTAAGGGCTGCTGGAAGAGCTTTTTGCGCTGGTTTGGACTTAAAAGAGGCGACCGTATTACAATCTAAAAAAAAGCCGGAAGAATTGAAAAAAAAATTTTATTTTTTAAACGCTCCCGACAAGGACATCATCAAAGCAAAACTATACGCGCAATGGAGGACAAGCCAATTAATTGTAAAAATGCGAAAAATAAACCAACCAATCATCGCCATTATTCAAGGCGCAGCTTCAGGTGTTGGTTTTGCTTTTGCTCTTGCTTCAGATTTTCGAATAGCGGGAGAAAAGGCGAGGTTTAACAACGCATTTATCAATGTTGGGTTTTCAGGCGCTGATTTAGGAAGCAGTTATCATCTACCTCGTCTTATTGGAATGTCTCGAGCGGCTGAAATCTTGTATACAGGTCGGTTCGTTGACGCAGAAGAAGCTGAAAGAATTGGTCTTGTTCTAAAAGTAGTGAAAGGGGATGATAGTGCTTTATTAAACTCAGCTAATGAATTAGCAGAAAGCATGTTAGCCAAGAGTCCTTTGGGTTTGCGCATGACTAAAGAAGCAATTAATTTATCGCTTGATAGTCCGAGCTTGGAAACAATAATTCAGTTAGAAAATCGTTCCCAAATGCTTTGTTCTAGTTCAAGCGATATAATGGAGGCCATTAACGCGTTCTTCGAAAAACGAGATCCTAAATATCCATTAAGGTAATCGCACTTCTTAAATAAAATAAGAATTTGATAAATAATTTATTTACAAACTGCGCGAAAAAATAAAGGATTTAATTCTTAATTTCATTTGTCTTATTACTTTATAAATTTCATTAATGGTTGATTTTATCACATGAGATTTGGATTTTCTCCCTTGACATTTGATCTAATAATAAACGTTATCAAGAAAGAGGGATTAGAAGGATTATCAAAATTTCGGTTTTCCGAAGTTGTTGAAGGAGTGGCAGTAGCAGGTTATAAGCACTGTGAGTTAATATTAGATATGTTTCAAATATTTCCAATTCCTGTACGCGTGGAAGAAATTGAGAAATTAAAACAACTCAAAAGAGAACACGACATCACTTATTCTGTTCATTGTCCTTTTTTTAGTGTTGATCTTGCTGGTCCAAATAAATTCGTGCGTGAGGGAAGTGTTCGATCCTTAATAGATTCCTATAACTCCTTTAAAGGATTAGAAAATGACATTGATGTCTTCGTATTACATCCTACTGATGAAACTGTTAATGAAGTATTGAATTATATTATGGACTCAGAGATTCGCCCTATTGCAATAGAGCTATTTGTTGAGAATTCAATTCAGAGTATTGAACGCTTCATAGAAGACACGGGAATTGACAAGAATAAAATTGCTATCGAAAATATTGCATTTCCATTTGACGCAACTATTAAAATAATTAAGGAATTAAATACAAGACTATGTCTTGATACTGCTCATCTTTTAGGCGGGTTATCGGGAAATCATGATTTACTCGAAATCACGGAAAAATACTTGGACATGACAAGCGAGATTCATTTACAAGATTATACATTAACTGAAAACTCTGATCACGGCGCATTAGGAACAGAAAAAAATTTTCCTCCAGAATTTCTAAATATTATTCACGAACGCGATTTTAAAGGACCGATAGTATTTGAATTAACAAGAGAAGAAGCAATAATGTCCATTGAATATATCAAAACTCATGCTCCAGAAATAAATGTTCCGAAAATTAAAAATCAGCCTTTTTATTAATAGCTCGAACAAAATTTCATAATTCTTTATTATAAATGAGATCATGTGAGAAGAAATGAATAAAAATAACCATATTTTAGAAAATCAATGGTGGAAGTTGGAAATACAAAATAATGGCAATGAAAAATTTTTCTATAAATTAAAAAGCAAAACAAACGAAGTTACTTATGCTGACCAAGATTATCATTATGACATTTTACCATCCGTAAAGAGAGGATTGTTCTTTAAGTATGATTGGTACGAGGAAATAATGGGAAAAAAGGAAGGGAAAAACCTCGCATCACGATTAATACAAATGGATGGAGAAGATACGCTTACTATCAAGAGTAAATTTCATAAATCTTATATCGAAGTAATACATAAGTTTAAACTAAAGAAGGAGGATAAGTGGCTTCGTGAATTTATCACATTAATAAATCAAGGAAAGAAAAAAGCCAGGCTTGCTAGAATCGATTTTGGATTTAAAAAAGCATTGTTCCGGCAGCATGAGGGTTGGGTGGATCATCTAGACGAATACCAGTTAACAGCCATCCCTACTCGAAGGTTTGTGAGTCTAGGAAATGACCGAAGAAAAGAAGCCTTTAGTGCCAACGATCTTCTTTATGGTCCAATTTTGGTCAGGGGAACGGAAATGCCTGGATTTTGTTCCGAAGGTTGGCTTTGGGGCAACTCTGAGGGTGGATTGCTTACATGCAAGTATAATCCTTCCGAATTGGAATTTTCTCGATTCAGCAGGCTTCCAACTCTATTGCCGGGTAGAGGGCTTGAGAATACAGATATTCTATTTGGTGGTGCTTACCTCTGCCAAGGAAATCCTGAAGCGGTGACTAGTTTGAATCCCGGGCAAGATTATACGTTTGGTATTTCGAAATACGCTATTTATGAAGGAGATTATAGGAATGGCTATTACTTATATCGCAATCATCTCGAAGAGAAGGGTCACAGATTTACAAAGGAATATAATCCTCCCGTAAACTGGAATGAATTATATAATCTAGGATGGGTTTCAGAAACCTATACTAATTTTTATGTCAATGTAGATAAATCGAAATTTGAAGTCTATAAATTAGATGATTTATACAATGAAGCCGATATCGCTCGAGACATTGGAGCTGAATGCCTGTATTTAGATCCCGGTTGGAACACATTCTTGGGCTCTGAGATTTGGAATGAGGAACGATTTGGTACTCTTAAGGAGTTTTCGAAAATTATTCACGAAAAGTACGGATTAAAATTAGGCCTCCATCTCATGATGCATTTTGCTAGTCCAGATGAACCAGAAGATTTTTATCTCACGACTAGAAAAGGGGCAAGACTTGTATCTGATCCCTTTTTAGGTTTATACGCTTTATGTGCCAATGAAAAGTGGGTTCAAGAAAAAAGCCGTAGAATATTGGAGTTAGCAAAAGAAGGAGTAGATTTTTTAATGTTTGATTTTACGGAATTTTCTTCCTTTATAGCTAATAAACTCGGATGTTTTAGTCCCGATCACGGCCACGAAGTGCCAATGAGGAGACAAACTCATGTAACGAACATTTTTAAAGTTATTCAAAACATAAAGAGAGAATACCCGAACATTCTAATTGAAGCCCACGACAGAGGCGTTGATAACCAACTTTATTTCCAACACGGTCTACCCCACAGTTTTGACGAGAATTGGGGATTTGAATACATGTGGAATCCGATGCAAGATCTATTATCTTTAAAAGCAATATCCTTATATGAATACAACCTGGCATATTCAATCCCGCTGTATTTGCACGTAAATGAAAACAGTGATAATGAAAACATGCTACAGTTTTGGTGGTACGCATCAACGGCTCGACATTTAGGAATCGGAGGATTGAAAGATAGAAATAGTACTAAATATAAAGCATTAAAAAATGCAATGATCCTTTATAAAAAGATTAAGCCAATTTTAACAAGAGGCATTTTCTATGGTATAGATCCAATGATCCACCTTCATGTCAACGAAGATTCAGGAAATGGTGTAATTACGGCATTTAATCTAACCAGTCGGGATAAAAGACTAAAAATCAAAATTGACCTACAAAGATATGACATGCGATTTAAAACTATAGAAATTTATAATGGGATAAACAAGAAGATTAAGGTCATATCTAAATCTCATAAACCGAATAATATCTTAGAATTTAAAGTGGAAATCCCTACATTAACACCAATGATCGTTATTTTTGTATGATCAGTGTATTCGGGTGAACAAGGTGCTACTCTGTATATTACGCTTCCTTCAAAAGGATCAATAACTTGATAATAGCTTTTCAGTAATACAATCTAGTGAATGTTTAACCTAAGAATTGAGAAGCCAAGTGAATTTGAGAATCTAAAATCCAAAATTTTAGAAAAGAATGAAAAAAAAAGAAAAATTTTAAAACTTAAATTTTTAAGTTGAGTTAAATTATAAATGTAAAAAACTAAAGGATGCTAAAGAATGAAAGATAAATATCAGCCCACTTTGGAATCATTAGACACTCATCCATTGCCGGAGTGGTATGATGATGCAAAATTGGGCATGTTTGTAGATTGGGGTTTGTATTCAATCGCTGGCTGGGCACCGCAAGTAGGAGAGGAAGCAATTTATCCTGATTGGTATTTATGGAAAATGTACCATTCGCCCCGAACAAGAATTTATCATAGAAAAGCCTGGGGTAGAGAATTCGAGTGCGACGATTTCATTCCTTTATTTACCGCCTCGGAATATAATTCCGAAGATATTGTGCAACTCGCCATGGAATCAGGCATGCGCTATATCATTCCTTTTTGCAAAATGCATGATGGTTATTGTCTCTGGGGATCAAGCTTTACCAATCGTACTTCTGTCAAGCTAGGACCAAAACGAGACCTCATCCGTCCGTTGGTTGATGAGTGTCGTGAAGCAGATCTTAAATTCGGTTTTTATTTCTCGATTGATGAATGGGTATATCCAATTATAGGCCCAAATGAAGAATCCTTAATTCGAATATGGATACAAAATTTTGGTATGTCGTCATCGTCCGACGATATAGAACTGATCCCTTATGACAAAAAATATGAAAAGAGACTTACGGGAAAGATTCCTGTAAAAAATTTTTTTTCAGATTACATTTTCCCTCAAGCTAAAGAGTTTTTTGAGAACTACGATCCCGACCTACTTTGGCTCGATGGAGAATGGGGCCTACCTGCAATTAAAAGAAAATCTCCAGAACTAGTGGCATTCTACTATAATCAAGCAGAAGGTAGGAAAGAAGTTGTTGTCAACGATCGCTTAGGTGGTGATACTAAGGGCAAACATGGAGATTATTTTACGAGTGAATTCCACGATGGAAACATGTCTCTTACCCATAAATGGGAAGAATGTCGTTCTCTTAGTCAAAATTATGGATATTATAAAGATGAGAAGGAAGAAGACGTCCTTACTGATGAGCAATTGATACACATGCTAATAGAGATAGTAAGTCAAGGAGGAAATTTACTATTAATGCTAAATCTTACAGGCTCGGGGGCAATCCCTCCAGTGTATACCAAACGATTGAAAGCTCTAGGGAAATGGCTAGAAATCAATGGAGAGGCTATATATGCCACTCGCATATGGAAGAATTGGAAGGAGGAGGAAAATTTAAGATTCACAATGAGTAAAGATGGAAAATATATTTATGCTACCTGCTTAAAATGGGAAGGAAACCAATTAAAGAGCAAAATACTTCGACCTAAAGAAAATTCTAAGGTGTACATGCTTGGTGTAGAAGAAAATTTAGAGTGGAGAATCGATAATGGTGTATTAATAATAGATATTCCTCCAAATATTTCAAATAAAAAACCATGTGAACATGCATGGGTTTTTAAAATAGAACTTTGAAGTATAGGTTATTTGATTTGAGATAATACGAAGATCGGGAAAATTAATTCTTAGGTTTTTTCTACTCCGCTTCATGTGCGATTAAATCCTTTTTCTTCAAGCTTTCCACATAATCTTTCTCTTTTTGCATGTGAACCTCTTGTAAGTGGCGCTTTTTTGCTTGCCATTCTTCGCCCTCCAGAGGATTGAAATATAACGCAATCACTGCAATATTGATGCATGTAATCGGTACGATTGTCATCGCAATTAAAACTCCCGTGGCGACCGTTGCTGGTTGATCTGACACCTTTACGCCTCATTGATATCCGAATAGTCCAATTATTCCTAATAATAAAGCGTGAGCAATTGAAACTGCTGGCTTGGTGATTAGGGCGTTCATCCCTGAATACGTGGTATTCCAGAAATTAAAAATTAGCCTTTTTATTCACATCTTGTAAAAATTTTTATTTTTTTTAAGTATAATAATTTCATAAAAAACAAATGCTTTTTATATTCCAAGGTGTACATATATACTCACCTAAATTTTATTTTAATTTAATTTAAATAAAAACATAAAAAAAGGATATACTGTTGATTTAAATGAATGAGATTAATATTGAACTTCAAAAACCAAGGCACCCTAAATGTAAATACGCTTCCAATGCCACTTCTCAATTTACCGGGAAT
>JAUXAJ010000309.1 GCA_030620005.1 Promethearchaeota archaeon
CTCTCTCATTGCCATTAACCATTCGCCAGCATAATTATGTATTTCTGGTATTTGGCATTGTTGCACGCACGCTAAGCAAACCGTGCAGTGGTAAAAAATTTTAGCCATGTTTTCTGTCCATTCTAATCGATCACTCGTGACTGCCCATGCGAGTAAATTTTTTCCACTGAGATAGTAAGCTTCAAACTGTCTTAATTCTCCCGAAGGGCACACCCTAGACCAGTATTCCTCGTGATAAGCAGTTCTACACGTTCCACATTTACCACATTGATAAAGCAGATCTTCATAATATTCTAAATTCTTACTTCTTTCGAGAGTTACTTTATCCGCTACTGTTGTAAGATTTGATATTCCTTTTCCGCTAAGATATTTTATTTTTCTTTTTTCAACCATGTTATTCACCTTCAATTCCTTGTCCTGGGTTCATGATATCGTTAGGGTCTAGAATTTTTTTGATCTTTTTAATTATAGAGTTTGTTGCGGGAAGGGTCTTTTCACGATAATATTGTACTGCCCATAGAGGAGGTTTATACATTACAACACCGTCTAATTCTTGCACTTCTTCGTGAATTTCTTTTAAAAGTTCTCGGGCTCTTTTAATATCCTCGGGATCGTTCTTGTTAAAACTAATATTAGTACGCGCAACGCAATAATGACCACCAAACATGATTCTACTGTAAAATTGTGGTGGTTTGCCGTATTTGATACAAACTTTCCTAGAAGCGTAATAATATTTAACAATATCCCGAGTTGATAGATAAGAACCTACCCATTGTCCACCACCACCTCTTGAGAAGTCCCAACAACCCCAGAATTGAAGCGGTGTTTGTCCTCCAGTTGAAGGTGTCAAGTGCTCCATGATCCCTCGAATATCTTCGGGAAAACTTTTTACTTGGATCTCTGCAGGATAAGGATCAATGCCGAATTCTTTACAAATACCAATTATAGCTTCGCATTGTGCTTCGTGCTGCTTTTCGGTAAAAGCTTCGGTTGTTATTAACCCTATGAAGTCTGGCAAATTTAATTCTATAGGATCGAGAGCAACGCTAGTTTCCTTAAACCCTTGAAGGGCGTTGCACCAACCCATGTTCAATAAGCACAAGTCAACTATACCCAAACCAGCTTTAGAGAGTTTAAGCATCATTGGAACGCCGTCTTCTATTTTATTGGCAAGGGGAAGAAAATCTGTTCTATACGGTAATTTTGGCCATAATTTTATAGCCATTTTAGTAACGATGCCAGTAGTTCCTTCCCATCCAATAAATAATCCCGCCAAATCTGGCAATGGTTGCCTGCCATACCAATATTTAGAAAGACTACAAGATCCTATCCTTACTAAATCTCCTGTTCCTAAGACCGCTTCTAGTCCATTGACAAATTCGGCTCCAGTTCCACCAAGCATTCCAAGATCAAACATTCCATAAGCCAGGCAGGATGGGACCACCCCAGTTCCAGGAGGTGACCACGTGATACCCGCTCTCAAATCGGGATGATGCTTGTCGAGATATCCTTTTAAATCTGCCCACGTTGTTCCTCCTTCGATAACAGCGTACATGTCGTCTTCGTTTACTTCAAGCACTCGATTTAATCGCCTTAAATCAACAACGATGCCTCCTTTTCGAGGCGTTGCTATGCTGCCAAAATTTATACCCGAGACCCACGGGACAATTGAAATCTTATATTTATTAGCAATTTTGACAATTTCCTGGACTTCTTCTGCGGAATTTGGCATTATTGCAATGTCGCATTTTCCTTCCTTTTCGGCTGTAATAAAATCGTAATGGTATAAAAATTGAATTTCAGGTTGATCTGATACGTATTTATCTCCTACTATTTTTTCTAACTCAACAAATACATCACTATTTATCATTTCTCGTTCACCAAAAAATATATTTCAATTTGAGTGTATTTAATTTTTTTCTTTAAAATAATTTATGGATCTTATTTAATTAATTATTTTCTATATGAATATTGTTGTAATACTAACTGAGAAAAGTTGAAAATACATTTCTATTGCGAATAATATAGTAAATACCAGTAAAAACCATTTATTATTCATTAGTTTCCAAAATTTAGGAGGTAATTCCCATAGAATTTTATTTCCTGCTTTATACACTCTCTGCAAAACGTTTTCAATAATAACACTCACAATAAGACTGAATATGGGAGCAATAAATAATGAATACGAGCCGAAATATATTGACCAAAATATTATCGTAAAGAAGATGTTACAAACGAGTGAAATAATAAAATTTAAGCAGGAACTTATAAATCCTTTAATTAATAGCACAAAAACTAAGACAAATAAGATTGCGATTCCAAAAAACTGATTTGTATATAATGCTAGCATGGATGGTTCGTTCATGGCAGTGTACGTTAAAAACCCTATTTGTAATATACATGTTTTTAAAATTATTATAGAAACCCAAAAAAAGAACCAAAACATTCCATCTTTTATGGGAGCATTCATTTCTTCATTGCCACCTAACCATTTTAGTTTTTCTGCATCGCGAAATAACAAGAAGAACATCCCAAATATAAACATCAAGTATATCGTATGTTCTACCACATTGATCATCCTCTCCTTGGTTCTAACGTGCATTTATCAATGAGAACACCATTATGGCTGTAACTCTTAAAAAATAAATGATCTCCTTCAATCTCAACACTACAATATTGAAATGTAATCAAAGCTTTTCTGGTATTCGGATTAGTTATTTCAACTTGATCGTCTAACTCCGCTCCTCCACCACCAGACACTATGTACGTTATATTGTTAATTTTTAATCGGGCATAATGATGAATATGACCTGCTATATACACATCAACATCATATTTAATAAATAAATCTTCAAGTTTGTTTCCGATTCTGCTACTTCTTCCGTGTTCTGAATATAAAGGATGGTGCCCAAATACTATGATCCAATCAATATAATCGCGCATGTTTGCAACTTTTAAAGTGTTTTCGAACCACTCTAATTGTTCATCCGTTATTTCACCATCATTTGTATCGAGAGATATAAACGCTACATTACCGTAATTAAAAGTGTAATAATTTTCCGGTTCTGGATATTCCATGTAATGCTGATAAGTTTTTCCTTTATCTTCAAACCCATAGATCCATTGATATTCGTCATATTCGTGATTTCCTATCGAAATCATACAAGGGATGCCATTTTGAGCACATTCTCTTACTTCATAAAAAAATCTATCCCAATGCCAAGAAAACCCTGGACCTAATACCATATCTCCCACATTCAACAAAAAATTTGGCTTTTCTTTTATAACTTCTTTTATTAAATGCTGATGCATTGTATTACCAAAAATATCTGGCCTTGTATCTCCCAATATACAGAATTTAAAATTTTTTTTTTCAGTTGGGTTAGGCGCGGTTCTAAACTCATGAATCCTATCTAAAAAATCTATTTTTATACTAGGATTTGAACTACTTAATTTCCAATAATATATTTTATCTGCTTTTAAATGAGTAAGCCTGAAAAAATGAAGTCTTTTAGGTTCAGAGTCTTCAATAGAATATTTTAAAGACTCGTAACTTTCGCCATAATTTAAAATTAATTTACATTCCATCGGCGTTTCGCACGATAACCCCATTGAATTCCGTGGATCAGAAATAAAATACAAATAAGGCCATTTCATGTTTGGGTTTAGACTCCAAGGACCTATTTGTAAAATCTGCATCCCAAAAAATGTAATAACTAGTATTAAAGAAAACACACTTGCTTTTTTGGCTCTAAGGACATGAGTATTAATTTTCTTTAATTCCTTCTCCTTACCTGACAAATTTTTTTTGTATTCATTAAAAATAAATTCAACTTACTTGTATAAAAATCTTTGAATAGATAATCAATTATAAATTATTAGTATTTTTTAATAGTTTTGTTCTTGAAAAGTTAATATTAAATCGATTTAATTATTACTAAGATCAAGCTTCTTAACGCAAATAATAGGAAAAAATGGAAAAAAAAATAAAGGTATTTGGTGCTGCTTTAGACGCAACTGATTTTCCTCTAAATGTTCAAACTAAACTTTCTTATTTAAACCGTTTGGCCCAAAATTTAGTTTCAGAACCGAATTTTCTAGATCCGTATGAAGGATTGCTACTTTTTTCTCGTGTTTTATCGATGGAAAAATATATTAAAATCGGTAAAATTGAAGTTGACTCTTGGCTAACACCTAAACCTACTCTTGAAGATTTTTCTTTAATAAATCAGATAGAATTTCAAAATTTTACCAATAAAGGAGCAATAAAGGAATATTCAAACAAATTGGAAGCATTTATCGAAAGCAGAGTATTACCAGACGTTCCTTTAATGATAGGAGCCGACCATTCTCTCACGGGAGGTGTTTTAAGCGCATTATCCAAAAAATATGGGGCAGGTAACATTTTAGTCGTAGTCTTGGATGCGCATTTCGATGGAATTCCAGCTAATATTTCCGTTAACATTGCAAAATACACGAGAGAACACCCAGACGAAGTAAACCCCTTAGTTCCGGAACTTATTTTTTCAATTGAAGAAGATCTTAATATTAACAATAATTACACTTGCGCTTCTTTTTTGTATTATTTATTAGAAGAACGAGTCATATTACCAGAGAATTTGATAATTTTTGGTTGCCAAGATTATCCTGATGTAAGATTTCGAACAATAAAAGACCCTAGAATTGTGGAATATGTTGATTTTTACGATAACATCGAAAAAAAAGGTGTTAAATTCATACCAAAAATGAATGACGCTCAAATGATCGAAGAGTTAAATCTTGCCTTGGAACAATCAAATAAACCACATGTATACATATCTTTTGATGTAGATGTTGGTGGATTAAAAGAAATCATTGCTGCTCGATTTAGGAACGCTATTGGAGTCGATAAAACCGTGATTTTAAATGCAGCTAAATTAATTAAAAATCACATTGATTCAAAAAAATGCGAATTAATTGGGCTCGATATAATGGAAATTGAAACCCATTTACTAGGAAAGTTATTTCCTAAGTCGGGAAGAAAAGACCAAACAGTTGAAGTTGTTGATGATTTTTTGGCATTTTTCTTTTAATAAGTAAGAGAAAACTAATGAAAATTAACAAATTTTCAAATTTTTAAATCAACAAGCATCAAATCCAGAGTTCTTCTCCCGGTTGCTTGAAGAATGGGTAATATGGCTTGATACCTGTAACAACACCCCAAATTATCGTGAAACAAACAAATACAAGCGCTTCAATTAATACAACCCAAGCAAATGGGTGATCACGAATTCGCTTTTCTTCTTTTATTATCGTGACTAAAATAAAAATAATTAAGAATAGATTTATTAAGCATAGAACGAATGTGGCTTGACCTTCTGCAAATCCATAAAACCACCCAATACCATATCCAATTCCTATAAGAGTAATAAAAAGCCACTCAAACCATCGTAAAGATCTCGAAGGTGATTCGAGAAATAATCCTCCCATGAACATTCCCATCAACACGAATAACGGGACGAATATTGCCAAATGCCCGAAAAATTCGTCCCAGAAATAAATCGCGAAATAGAGATCAGCGTACGTTGGATCCGATTGAATTTGTGCGATATTAAACGCCCGTGCGTTCAAATCGTCGACAATGATATGAACTGCATTTCCAATACACATTGTTCCAATTGTAAGAAAGAATATTATTTTTAGCGCAGTTATAATTCTTGAAG
>JAUXAJ010000102.1 GCA_030620005.1 Promethearchaeota archaeon
TTAATGGACCACAGGATGCCTATTAAAAATGGAATAGATACAATGAAAGAAATCCTAAAGATTGATAGTGTAGTAAACATCATATTCGCTAGTGCCGATAAATCCGTTGAAAATGAAGCCCTTTCTCTTGGGTCTGCGGGATTTCTAGTTAAACCATTTAGCTTGGTAAGTTTAGTTAATAAAATAAAAGAAATCATTCCATCTCAAGAAATTCAAAATAGCGTTTAGTAGAATTTAGATTTGGATCATGTTCAAATTTACCATGTTTTTTAATATCATGTAGAAGGATTTTTTGCCTATTTTGCAAAAGAATTTATGCGCTAAAAACAATTAATTTACTAAATTAACATGAATATTGACATTCTTGATAAATTTAAGGGAACATTAATGGGAGTGGCTATAGGAGATACATTAGGACACCCATTTGAAGGGCAGCTCAGATCAGCCATTTATTCACGCTTTAAGGGTTCGAATTTTGAAAGTTTCGTGCAAAACAACAAAAAATTGTTTAAAACTTATACAGACGATACTCAATTGACCTTACACACGGCAAAAGGGTTAATTCAGGGTAATGGCTTTAACCTTGATAATTTCATTAGTGAATACATTAATTGGCTCGACGAACCTCCCATTGGAGCTGGTTACGGCTGCCTTTCGTCCATTAAAAAGTTAAAGTATGGCATTTCGTGGGAAGAAGCAGCCTCAAATTCAGGTGGAAACGGTACAACGATGAGAATTGCCCCAATAGGGCTTTTTTACTGTAAAAATTTAAAATTGTTAAAATCAGTAGCAATTAAATCAAGTAAAATTACTCATTCTCACCCAGCAGCCTCGGCAGGAGCGATCGTTATAGCAAGTGCAATTGCTTATCTAATTGGAAAGGAACCCAAAACAGGATTTTCAATACATGAGTTTTTTGAAGTCGTCATTTCTTCAATCTCTGGAGCGAGGGAAGATATTTGGGAAGAGTTTATCGAGATTTTAGAAAAAGTGAAGTCAACCCTACATGTAACTGTAGAGGCAGGGATAATTAGATTTTCTCAAGCTGGAGTAAAATCACCTTATTTTATTGAAGATTTTTTGGGGAAAGCTTTTGTACATCCCTACACGATTAGCACTGTTGCCTGTGCCATTTTTATCTTTTTAAAAAGATTAAAATCGTTTAAGGATTGTATATTCGAGCTCTCAACAGCAGGTGGGGATAGCGATACTGTTGGAGCTATAGGAGGGAGTCTCGCCGGTGCTTATTTCGGCTTGAAGAACATGCCTTTAGAATTGATAAAAATTGTTAAAAACAACAAGAAAATTTTAAAAATTAGCGAAGAGCTTTACTTTAAGTTTGCTGAGCGCTTTTAAAATAATTTTTATAATCAATTTCTTAAGATTTTAGGAATTCGTTTAGAGCTTTTAAACAAGACGTACAAAAATTTGGGGGCTTCGCATCCGTGTCGGCCAAGCAATTTGAAAACCGCATGATACAAGAGTTTTCGCAATGGTCTAAACCTAAAGTATGTCCAAGCTCGTGAATTGCTTCTTTTAAAGTTCTTAACTCCGTTAAAGATTTGTTTTCAGGTCTACGATAAAATTCTTCTCTCAAGCGCGTTATTGAAATCAGTGCAACCCCTGAGAATTCCAATTGGCTTTTTTTAGGGTTAAATGCAACCCCAAATACAAAATTTAAATATTTCGAGTAAATATCTTTATCCATTACACCCAAAATACGAAACAATTTTTTTTTTCTGGTATGTTTAGTCAGCTTATTAATGATTAAAAGGGCATTGTATTGCCTTTTGGAAGAATTATATTCGGAATCAGTTAAAGGAATCGGTTTTGGCAATATTCGTACAGAATCGATGAATTCTTTAAAAGACCATTCTAAATTTTTTTTTAATTTGATCAAAACTGATTTGTCCAATTCTCCTATTTCTTGAAGATAAATATTTCTTTTCATTTTAGATTAAATATATAAAGGAAATTAAAATTCAAATAAATTATCTATACTAAATGCAAATGATTAAAATAATGGATTCGTTGTTGAATTTTACAACACAAAAATTAATAATTAAAAAATCATTTAAAATTTTATTGAAACATTCTCTCTATCATTTTTGGGAGGGTGGTCTAGCTTGGTATGATTCTTGGTTTGGGACATCAATAGGGATCTGTTGGTGCAAATGACCAAGGGGCCGGGGGTTCAAAGAGGAGAAATACTTCATTTTTTCTTGAAATTCCCCCCTCTCCCATTTTTATTATAAATTCTTGTTAATATTTCTATTTCGAACAATTTGGCGGAAAATTGTGATTGATGAAAAAATTAAACAAAGCAAAAAGTTAGAAATTAATCCATTATTAGTAAGTCTTCGAGAAAAACCAATAGCCGGAAATGGCGAGAATAATTTTTTCACAAGTTTTGACGGAACACAGATTTTTTATCGCAGTTGGAAGCCCTTAGAAAAATTAAAAAAAATAGTTATTGTTGCTCATGGCATGGGTGGCCATGGAGAATTTTTTGTTCTCTTGGCAGATCGATTGATAGAACACGGGATAATGGTAATAGCTCCAGATTACAGAAATCACGGTCATTCGGGAGGAAAAAAGGGAGATTTAAAAAAATTTAAACACATCTTAAGCGATTTTCACCACTTTATTACGTTCATCAGAGAAAAACACCAAAATACCCAAATTTTCTTGTTTGGAGAGAGCATGGGGGGCATAGTATTAATTAACTTTAGAAAAAAATTTCCAGAAGATTTTTTAAATCTATCTGGTCTAATACTTTTTGCTCCAGGAGTTAAACGAGATGTTTCTAAAAAGTTTTGGATTGGTATTGCTCTCGTTGCCGTTCTCTTGTTATTTTTACGATTGTTTCTTCCTTCCAAAAGATTTATATCTGCAAGGGGTAGAGAAGAGGAAGGTATTAAAAACCCTATTCATCAACAATACGATAAGACAGACCCTTTCCATTTAGAAAAAATTTCGATAAGATATATATTCCAAATTTTCAAATACATGCGAAAAACAAGAAAAATCGCCCCGTTAATTTCAATACCAACAATTATATTTCAAGGAACAGACGATAAGGGTATATCTCCTGAAGGTGTTAAAGAATTTCATAATAAATTAGCTTCTAAAGATAAAAAACTTGTTTTAATAGAGAACGGATATCACGCTTTAATAACAGACCCTAGGTTTCAAGATAAATGGGATATCTTAATCGATTGGTTGAAAAATCATTGAATTCATCAACAATTCTGTGAAGGGATTAACACTAAATTTTATGCTAAAAAATTATATAAATGTAGTTATCCAAAATGGTCTATTTGGACAAAAAAATTGGTAAGAATCGTAAAAACAGTAGGTCTGATAGGTATAATGCAGAATTATATAATACCAAGATTAGAAGGATGTAAATTCGTAGATATTATCGTCGTAATCGGAAGAATAAAACATTTTTCTAGAGTAGTTACTGTTCAACAAAAATACGGAAAATTATATAGAAAACTCGATGAGTTCGTTTATCCTGAATCCTGTTCCTGTTAGAGATATATAAGGGATTAACAAAAGAAGGGAAAAAGGGAAGAAAAAAGTGAAGGAAAAGATGATAATGTGAATAAACAAAGTTATTCTTCCCTTTTATATGAGTTCAAGAATCTATTGTGTAGTTATATTTACAAAAAAAAATATTTAAACCTCTATTAATAATTAGGAAAAAAAGGGACTCCTTTTCTAAACATAAAACTTGAATAAGTTTTTTAGAAGAGTTTTTATGGTTTCGTATCAAAAAATTATGTGCGAAAAAAAAATTTCTTCTTAATAATGGCTTTGTTTTGCACCACATTAATCTGGTTTCAGGCTCCAGTACGAGCAGATAATGATTTATCTACTAATTCGGGCATTTATTTTCTTGACGAGACGATTAATATAACAGCCTCTTGGGAGTTAAACTACGAAGATAACATTGAATTAGCTTATGTTCAGATTCATATTTACGATCAAAAAGATCTCCTAATATGGAATTCTCCAAAATTTTACGAAAAGGGTTCATTCACGAAAAACTTTTCAGTAGATATTAAAGATTTGGACTTGTTAAGAAACATTACTTCGCAGCATGTTGATGTGAAGCTCCAACATGTCTATGAGGATCTGCAAGATCAAGATAACTCCTTCAGTATGTTCATAGAGGAAAAGCGAGTAGAAACCAAGAAACGAAGTATCACTTGTGAATTAACGATTCTAAAGAGCGAGATGGATTATGGCGATGTTTTGACAATAAAAGCTAGGTTTCTTGAAAATAGCACTGAGCAAACTCGATCCTTAAGTAGTAACATGAAAATAGAAAACAAGACGGTGTTATTACAAATCCTAAGAGGAAATGAGCAAGTATCTCAAGAAAATATTACTCTTACGAGATACGGTCAAATAGAAAAGACTTTTAAGAATCTAGGGGTTGGCGATTATTATATAGTCCTAGAAATGGTAAATGATTCTCTATTTAATGGTTATTATATTCGTGAAAGTGCAAGTATAGGGAAACTTATCCCCATTATAAACCTATTTGTAATGATCAGAGAATTAGAAAACATTGCTCAAATAGAAATAGAAGCCTTTTACTTGCTCAAAAATGAAACCACACCGTTCGAAAATGAAACGCTCCTTTTGAGTATTTATAATAATGAGTCGCTAAAACACCGGGAAATGTTAACGACCAATAGTTTTGGAAGGATAAATGCATCAATATCTCTTGACATATTAGATATTACGCATAACAATACAAAGCTAACTTTTCGTGTAGAATTAAATAAAACGAGTGTAACAAGAAAGAAACTTGTTTCCTTAGTCGTGCCTGTTAATCTTGAACAATTACAAGTAGGAATGATATTCATTGTCATAGAAATTATTTCTATTGTAGTGTTTTCTATATCTGCTTGTTTTTTAATAGTGAGTTATAAACATTCGAAAAAAAGAAAATTAATCGATATAACTATTCGTTATTAGGAGAAGATTTACAATATCATTCAATAAGGAGTCTAAGATGGATCTTTTTCTTGTCCTTTCCTATCATTTTAATCACTTTCCCTTACTAAACACTAAGAATTGTATTCTAAATCCTCTTTTATCTCAAATATTAATACCTGTTTCCAATTCATGTATAATGCGTGTATTTCCATTATGAAAGAATTTCATAACAAATTAGCTTCTAAAGATAAAAAACCTGTTTTAATAGAGAACAGATATCACGCTTTAATAACAGCCCTTTGTTTTCAAGATAAATGGGATATCTTAATCGATTGGTTAAAAAAATCTTTGAATTCATGAAAATATTAAAAAAAAGTCTAGTATTGCTCAACATCTATATTTAGAGAATCTTCAACATCTATTGGGTTTTCTTCGTTAAAATAAATCTCGGGTATTATTTCTTGAGCTGTTGAGAATAAAGACATCATTATCGCTGGTTTGTCCGAGGTTATTTTATAATAATTATAAAATCTTCTCTTTTTGGAAATTTTTATGTCGTCTTTAAAGAATTGAAAGAGTTGTTGAATATCGCTTTTAAAATCCTCGTGCTGTTGAATCCAAATTGTTATCTTTTTATTCTTGTTGTTTTTTTTGTTATTTTTTATAATTAATTTTAATATCATTATTTAACACTTTTTTTGATTTTATTTTAACTTGAATTAATCTAATTATTCAAGAAAGTATATAAACGGAAATAATTCTTCAAGAATAAGAAAAAAATGAAGAACTTTAATGTCTACACGAATTAATAAATTCATTTATCATCAAAAATTTCCGGGGCGGCAAACAGCACAGCACGAACCAAAAGAATAATTGGCTTGGATTGCCTTTTTCTCAAGATCCAATGAAGAACCACCTCCAACTTTTGGCGCTGTGCGCCTTAACCTCGTTCTTATCTTTAATCCAACATTGTATTTCAACGTCTCGAGATGGTGGGTTTTGATCCGAGTTTGTCGATTCAACATGATTTGGCAATATAACAAAAAAGATAAACATTTATATAAAACTTAAGATGAAATATAAATTATGAAGGAAAAAGAAATTGGCGCAAGCCAAACATCGAATCTTTCAATATTATCCTATGGCATGGCTGATCTATTACTTACCACTTTTACTGCGATTTTCGCGGGTTTTTTCTTTTTATTCTGGGAAACGGAAGTGGGATTAAATGTTTGGATCGTTGCTCTTGCCTACACGATTTATGCGCTCTGGAATGCTGTAAATGACCCTCTCGTAGGGTATTTCGCTGATCGTCCCAAGAAATTTTGGAAGAAGTATGATAAACGGTTTCCTTGGGTAATGATCGCTGCCATTCCTGCCATTCTCTTGGTTATTCCTATATTCCTTCCACCAAATGTAGATCCCGTGAGTGGAGAATGGGTTTTATTCACTTGGATTGTTGTTTTTGCTTGCCTTTACGAATTATTCGTCTCAATTTTCTCGTTGAATCACGCTGCCTTGTTTCCTGACAAGTTTCGTTTAGATACTGAGAGGCGAAAGGTAGGGGCAATTACAAGAGGATTAATCCTAGTCGGGACGGCGGTGGGTTCCATTGTCCCTCCCCTGCTTATCACGTACGGAGATCGCCAATCTTACGGAAATATGGCTTGGATCATTGCTGGTATTTGCATTGTCATGTTTTTTACGACAATTCCGGGACACATCGAATCAAAAGAGATGAGGGAAAGATATATCAGTGATCAAGATAAAATAGAAGCGGTTTCGTTCTTCAAAGCCCTCAAAACCGTGTTATCCTCAAAGAATTTTGTAGTCGTGATATTAATCTTCCTCACGGATGCGATAATCGGAGCAAGTCTTGTAGCGTCCATTCAATACGTGACTAAATACATATTATTAGAGGAAGCGGGAACATCAATATTTCTCATGGTGGGATTTCTCTTAGGTGCTTTAGGGTCGCTTTTTTTTTGGTTACTTTTAGCTCAAAAGATTAATAATAACCGGAAAATGCTAATTATAGGGGTATTTCTCAATACAATCTTCTTGTTACCATTCATGTTCGTAAATGGTGTATTGGGCTTTACTTTGGCTGCGCTTTTACTTGGTATTGGCGGAGGTGCCTTAAGAATTGGACAAGACCCCGTTCTTGCAGACACGATCGATGAAGCTACTGTTAAAACAGGTCAGCGCATGGAAGGTGCGTTCATGGGAGTACGTACCTTTTTCTTGAGGTTCGCACTTATTGTCCAAGGAATAGTTTTCGCTGTCACGCATGAATTAACGGGATTTGATGCGACTGCTGATATCCAAACTGATTTGGCACTTTTTGGAATTCGAGTGCACACTGCGTTAATTCCAATGATTCTTACACTTCTAGCATTGGTTGTTTTCTTATTTGTTTACAAGTTAACACCGGAAAAAACAGATGAGCTCAAAGAAAAATTGAAAGAGTTAAATCTATAATTTAAATTATCATTTTTTTTTTATTTAATTCAATTTAAGACTTTTTTTAACTCCTTGCTGATTTTATTGGTCTTCTTATCCTTAATCCAATAACGAATTTTTGAAGATTTCAAAAAAGATTGAATTTTTTCGTTTAATTCGCTTAATATCTTTCTGTCTTCTTCAGAAAGTTGAGGTATATCTTCTAATATCTTTTCTTTTACTTTTTTCACTTCTTCTTCAATAACAGGAATGTCAAGAGGTTCTTTTTCTTCCGAGATTAGTCGTTTTCTTAAGATTTCTTTTATGTTATTAACCCAACCCTTAATCCAAGGAAAATTTCCGCTATTTTTTGGGTCATTAATAGTTAAATCCTTTCGATTAACTTTTATCAGGTCATCTGGGCAGGAATTTTCGCAGGCACCGCAATAAAAACACGCCTCTTCATGGCACGCGATTTTACCATATTTCACCACTTCCTCGGCGCTTTCAGGAATGAAGAATGATTCCGTAGGGCAAATGTTTATGCAAGCTTTACACCCAGCAGGATCGCACTTGTGGAGTTGGTGTTTTTTAATATTAACTTCCCCTTCTATTGGAGAGTCTATGTGAAAACATTGCGTTGGACACTCATTTTGTATTTTGTAATAATCCTTTACATTATTCCTTTCTCTTACTTTTAAACACAATTGACAAGTCTCATTTTTTCTATCCTCAATACATTTTTCCATGTCTATTTCGTAAAATTTACCGATAGAAGGGAAATCTTCCATATTTATTTGCCCTTCTGGCGCGATGTTTTCGTGAAAAGCATCGTTAGGACAAACAATCACGCATAACATACAATAGCAACATTTTTCATGATCGATTAATATTTTCGGATTTGTATCATCGAGAATACCTTGAGCAATCTCAGGAATGGGACCAAGTTCAATGGCATCAACTGGACAGACCAATTTACATAGGCTACAACCAATACACTTTTTAATATCGTAAGTTAATTTTTTATCAACATTTTTATATTTCCAGTTGAGAACGAACTGATCTGGCGTGATCTCAAGATCTTTACTAATCTCGTCTCCTTCTTTTTCTTGAACGTTATCGTTTGATGTTACTTTCGAAATTTTTAATCTCCCGTTGCGAAATTCTCTTCCCTTTGATTATTTATAATAACTTTATTTATATAAAGTTATTACTACATATTCTTTTATCCTATCTTTTAGAAGAAATTCGAAAATTATATGGGGAAGAATTCATAATAAAACAAAATTTTCAGTTTTCTTATACCTTATTAAGATTTTTTTTATAATTCTATTTTTGAAAAAATAATTAATAACAAACTGATCTATTTCACGAAAAATAGGATTGGCTTTCCCTATCAAATTCGGACACGTATTCGATTGAAAATCCGTGAGGATTTAAATCTGGAGGTGCGTAAATAAGATTTAGATTTGGAAAATAGGAACCTATACCATTTTTGGCAAAAATTACTGCGGGATCATCCTCGTTTTCAAATATTTCTTCACTAATCATTAAAGTAATGGCCCGACATTTCTGTTCGTCTAATGCACCCAGAGAATGAATGTATTCGTGAAGGAGTATGTGATATACGTAAGCCCACGCGACTTTATAAGGTTGTCTGTTGAGAATGATGTTCAAGGGTGTTTTGTTCATTAAGATCATTGTCCCTGGGTGAAAGTGCATGCCACCTATGAAACTTCCTCTATACATGCCCATTTCCACCAACCCTAAACTAAGTCCTGCCCTATGGCGTCCTGTAACTTTCCTAACGTCGCGTTTTACCCGTTCAAATATATCGGGCATTATTTTTTTCAATTCTCGGAGATTCATTGTAGTTTTCTCAAATTTTATGATGTTTTTGTGTTTTTATTTGTTTGATTTATAGAATAAAAAAATAAAAGTAAAGTTTTCTAGTGTTGACGATTTGTGGGCAGTAATTATTTATATTAAATATCAAAAAACCAATCGTCTTCTTTTTCAGAAATAAAATCCATGAATTTCGACAAATCTCTAAGTAAATGTTGTATTGAGACACGATTTTGATCTCGTTGAATTAAATCCATGTTCGCAAAAAAGAGGTCGTCTAATAAAAAATCAATATTAATTCTTCTATGATATCGTTCAGGGTTAAAAAATAACGTGAAAAATATTTCTTTTTCTAAATTGGGCTGCTCTCGCCTTAATCTACTATCAAATTGAAGATTCATGACATTCTTTAGTTCGACGATGAAACATTCCTTGTCTTGCAATAATTCGCTCCTTTCTCGCTCTAATTCCTTGATTTTTTTTTGAATTTCCTTGATTCTTACTCCAAGAAATTTTAATTTTTGATCTGGAACTTTTATTTTATTATAAATTGAAGCAATATCGTTAATTTGAATATTTTCGTATTGTTTTTCAACTTTAGCAACATTATATCTGATGTTGTAGTGATTTGGAGAGATGTTAATTCTTAATGAAAGATTACTCTTTATTCGATATTTTCCACCTCTTTTTTCGGAACCGATCTTCTCGATGATGTTATATCTACTCAATATTTCTAACTGGCTATGCACGGCTTGCCTGGTGATGCTTAAAGAAGAGGCTAATTCTGAAGTGGAATGTGGAACCTTGGCTAGTTTAGATAAAATTACTCTTCTCGTTGGATTACCCAAAATTTCTAACAAGCTATTTAGACCAATTAATGGTTCGCTTTCTTTATCGTTTTCCACGCCTAATTCTCACCACTTCTTTCATTAATCGTATTAAAACTTAAATAGAAAGGTGTTAAAAAAATGCATCACCTATATAGTTCCTCTGACGGTTCTTTTGATTGTCTATTGTATGATTCTTTAGCTCTATCAGCAGATTTAAGAATTTTCTCAATTGCCTGGTCAAATTCCTCTTTAGAGATATAAACGCTTTTTATGGACTCTGAATCGCTCACATTGATGTTATTATCATATAGAGCCTTGCGAATGGTAAATAATGTAGCCTCTTCACAGATTGCTTGAATGTCAGCGCCCATGTATCCGTCTAAATTTTTCACCATTTTATCAATGTCAACATCTTCTGCTAACGGCTTGTTTTTCAAATGAATCATGAATATTTTCTTGCGTGATTCTTCGTCCGGCATTGGTATTTCAATATGCCTTCCAAATCTTCCGGACCTTAATAGAGCTGGATCAAGCAATTCGGCCCTGTTAGTTGCTGCGAGTAAGATCACATCTTTTAATCCTTCTAGACCGTCCATTTCGGTCAAGAGTTGGGATAATACTTGCTCATTAACATGAGAACTTGCAAATTTACCCCTCAAACCGGCAATGGCATCGATTTCATCGAAGAAAATTATGCATGGCGCTGCCGATCTTGCTTTTCGAAAAGTCTCTCTGACAGCTTTTTCGCTTTCTCCAACCCATTTAGATAAAAATTCCGGGCCTTTTACGGAAATAAAATTAATCTCACTCTCGTGGGCTAGAGCTTTTGCAATTAAAGTTTTTCCTGTTCCAGGTGGATCATACAATAAAATTCCATTTGGAGGCTTCGAATTCAAATGTTTGTATAATTCGGGATACTTTAAAGGCCACTCGATAACTTCCTTTAGTTGCAATTTCGCATCTTCCAAACCACCTACATCGTCCCAAGTTTCAGTGGGCTGAGTAATTAATACCTCTCTTAGCGCCGAAGGTTCAATGCTGTTCAACGCGGTTTCGAAATGTATCATCTTAATTTGAATACTGTTTAATATTTCGGGGGGAACTGGCTTGTCTAAATCAATTTTAGGCAAGATTTCCCTGATTGCAAGCATGGCAGATTCTTTTGCCAACGCTTCCACGTCAGCACCAACAAAACCGTGGGTTTTTTCGGCCATTAGACGAAGATCGACATCCTTGTACAAGGGCATGCCACGAGTGTGAATTAACAAAATTTCATAGCGACCATCAGTACCTGGAACCCCTATTTCGATTTCTCGATCAAATCTTCCAGGCCTTCTTAACGCAGGATCAATATCGTTCACGCGGTTTGTAGCTCCAATTACGATTATTTGACCTCGTCCTTCTAATCCATCCATTAAAGCGAGTAATTGAGCAACTACCCTTCGCTCCACTTCCCCCGTAACCTCTCCTCTTTTTGGCGCAATTGAATCTAATTCATCAATGAATACTATTGAGGGTGAGTTTTCCTTTGCTTCCTCAAAGAGCTTGCGTAGATTTTCTTCGCTTTGGCCGTAGAATTTGCTCATTATTTCAGGTCCACTAATTGTTATAAAATGAGCCTCTGTTTCATAAGCCACGGCTCTTGCTAGAAGTGTCTTTCCAGTGCCTGGTGGTCCGTGAAGTAAAACTCCTTTTGGAGGAGATATTCCGATTCGCTTGAATAATTCGGGATGTCGTATTGGCAGCTCAATCATTTCGCGTATCTTTTGAATTTCATCTCCTAAACCTCCAATATCTTCGTATGTTACTCTTGATTCTTCAATTTCCTCGAGTTCTCTGTGAGTTTTTTCGGATAAAATTATTTTTGTTGTGACAGAAATTCTTACCGCGTCAGAATTTGTGGGCGCATAATTTACAACCACTAGATCGACTCTACGATTAAACGAATAAAAGCTTAATACATCTCCCTTTGTAATTACTCGATTTTCTAATTTTTTTGCCAATTGTTGAGAATTTCTTAAAATCACTGCTTCTTCCAGCCCTGCAAATGTGACTTTTTTTGCTACGGCAGCCTCAATTTTACGAATTGCTACGATGTCGTCAAGAGAAGCACCTATATTTCGCCTCTGAGAAGGATCTAATCTTATTATGTTCGCACCTATATCCTCTTGTTTTCCCGGATATATTAACGCCGCTGTCTTCCTGCTTGATTGAGTGTGAACAATTGCTACAATGTCCCCGGTTTTAAGGTTTAATTCCGTACTCACTTCAGGGTCTAGCCTTACGATGCCTCTACCTGAATCTTCTTTAAACGCGTCCTTGACGCGTAATTTGCGGTCTCTATCACGACCTCCTTGCAGTACTCCACTCATTATTTATCATCGTGATTTTTTTTTTTAATTTTACCTTGTTTGCTAAATACTAAAATGATTGCTTAAAAATTATAATTTATTTTTATCCTTAATTATTAAGATGGCAATGCCATTGTTCACTTCCAAACCATAATTATCAATGGATGATTTGAATGGCAAGTACACGCTTGTAAAATATTTTCGACCGTTATTCTCAGCAGAAAACGTGAGTTTATCTCTATCCCCGCTAAAACTCACGATCACGTCTTTTTTTTCTATGCCGGGGACTTCAATGACGATTTCAGAATAGTCGTCACGGTCGTTAATTTCTACACGGGGGTTTACAACTTGCGAATCGTTGCTTTCCTTAAAAAGCTCTAAACTTAACTCGTTTGCATTAATTGCGCCAGTTTTATTTGGATTTCGTAATTGCATGTTATTTGGATTAAAATTAAATTTGTATTTCTTGAAAAAATCTTGAATTTTCTCCTTATCAATATTTCCTCTAATTTTTATTTCTGGCTTGTCCATTCCAGTTTCGTAATGATACGACACTTCAAACCCTTTCACATCTTCAACGTCAAAATTTAGATTGGGGTCTTTGTCATTATTCGATTCTGGAAACATAAAAAAATCCAAATCAAACACATCAGCATTAATTTTAAATAATTTCTTTATCTTATCAAAAAATTCATCATCGATATCGTCAGACATGTTTTTTCACCTATTTTTTTTTTTTCGTAAATTAATTTTTGCCAACCTTTTCTTTACATTAGTTCACAATAAAAATCTACCACTTAGTATATAAAAAGATATTGTTTTTAAAAAAATACTCAAATTTTATTTTAAAAATATAACCATTGGTTTTTGGTTGAAGGAATAATTATGGCATTATTCAAAAATAAAATAAAAGCGACGCTAAAATGTTATTCATTTATTTATTTATTCATTTATTTTTTTTTACGGCTTCTATGACTTCGTAGGTTCTATGTAGTAATTCATGGGCAACTTGGGGGGGATACCAACCAGAAAGTCCGCAATCTGGACCCACATATTTCAAGCGATCTCCATAATGTTCGAGAGCATCTAACAAATTTTTCGTGATTCTCTCCTTACTATCAATTAAATTCATTGTACCTTCAAAGGTTTTAATTTCCTCGTAATTAACTCCAGAATCTAATGCTTCTGCCAATAAACTATTAATATTAGTTCTTGTAATGCCCACACGAATGAATTTATCAAATGTATCTAATTCTTTTTTAGGAATTTTATTGGTTTTATCAGAAGCATATTCGCAAGTTAAAACGTCAATGTTCTTTGATTGCAAAGGCACTCTAGCTTGATTTAGAGTGTGCAAGTGTATCTGTCCTGTCGCTTTAATCCCTTCCAAGGATTTATCAAAAACTTGCACCATCTCGTCGTTATTCACGTTTACAATGTCCACGTAACCAAAAGAGGGTTCATCAATAGAAACAATGGAAGTTTCAATGTAACTTGTATTGATGATGGAATTTTTTAAGAACGAATTTACAGATCTTGCGTAATTCATGGCAATATCCAAATAAATCGTAAATCCGTGCTGTTTGATACACAACTCTATTGGACCAGTAATGCATATTTTAACGTTTAAGGCGTTTCCAGTTCTTTCATAATGTTCCTTCGCAAATTTATCCAAGACAAGCATTTCAGAAATATAGGCGCTGTCAGGATCAATTAAGCCGGGTTCAATCTCGTAATCCTTCATTGGTTTTAGGAATTGAGTGTACATGTCCATTAATTGTGGATAATTGATGATTTCTACTCCCGCGTTTAGCTTTAACTGAAAAGATTGAAGAACGGGGTGAATGAAAAAATTATAAATACCTCGATGTTCGAATAGGTCGTTCTTATTCACGAGACCTTTATAGGCAGTCCAATAATATTGTTTAAACGTTTCTTTGTCGATGTAATCAGGTAGAGGAAAACTACCGATATCGTCAAATCGAGGAAATTCTTTCACGATTAATCAGATTTTTAGCTTAGAATTTTAATTAGTTTTAAGATTAGTAATATTTTTTAATTAAAAAGTCCATCTCAATTTGTTCTAATTCAAACAATTGAAAAAATAAAGTATCAATTACCCTTTGAATGAAATTTCTCTCGTTATTTTCTAAAGCTCCGGATATCTCTTGAATTAACTTTTCATTACCATTGAAATACGATACAGAATTCATGTGCGAGAATTTTTTACTTAAAATCTTTGAATAGTCATTTCCGCTTGAAAGATTCATTTTGATCAAGCACGATGAGAAAAATCGTATTAATTCTATTAGAAAAACTTTATCTTCGGAAATAAAACGATTTAAATCAGGAATGGGTAGGCTATATTCGAGTTTAGTCTTGCTCCGCTTGATGGATAAGTTTTTCGCTTTAAATAAGAAAGATACGACCAATGAATTTAGATACGCGAGCATGAATAAATAATCAATCTCACGTTCTTTAAATTTAGGCCATAGAAAATAAGTGTCTGAAGTTGCGTAGTAAGAAGAATCTGAAAAACCAAAGATATTTTCAGGTGAAATATATTTAAAAAAGATTTTTTTACCTTGATCGTAAAAAGGCTCCAAATCTACAAGTTTCCCCTCGTTACATTCGTCTTGTTTTCGAATAAACGCACCCCTTCTCGAAAAAAACAAGTCGTCCGGATTTTCTTTAGTATTCACCAATATGTCTTTCAAGTCGTCTT
>JAUXAJ010000211.1 GCA_030620005.1 Promethearchaeota archaeon
ATTTGGTGGGCCAATGTTCTTATAATCTCGTTATTTTTCTTATCAGCTTTACATCCCCTTGCACGGTATGCAATCTTACTAGGATGGGTGTTATTATTTGAGTATTTACAAGAAGCATTAATTCACTGGGTATCGAACACACCTTTTGGAACTCCCTATTTAACGATAACGCTTGTGATGTGTGTGGTGTGCTTAACAAGTTTTTTTGCATTGGATATTTTGATAAAAGTAAAATTGTTGAAATCTAAATAAGCATATCTCGTTAAATTATTTAAAATGCGGAAATAGGGCTAAAGCGTTTTCTCTCTCAATAATTTTACGAATATTTGCATTAAAGCCCTGATAATTCTCGAATTCTCGAATAATCGATGTAATTAAAGGTTCGGGAAGAAATGGATGGTCGCTTCCAAAGAGGATATGAGAAGGGTCAACTAATTCTAAGAGGGAAGGAAATACATAAGGAGTTGCTGAAAGAGCAATATCATAATAAAGTTTCTTTAGCTGATTTATAACTCTCTTTTTCCCAAACGATATCCTCCATACCAAATATGGAACCGTTCCCCCTGCATGTGAAAGAATGAAATTTATATCTGGATATCGTTTCAATATTCCGCGATATATAAGATTTGCAACAAGTCTTGTAGTATCAAAAACAAATTCCAAGGCTGCCGCCCGCGACTTGCTCATGGGAAGTTTATCTTCTGGTGGTGAATTTGGATGGATAAAAACTACAGCATTTCGGCGGTTAAGCTCAAGAAGTAAATCATCAAATTCAGGATCTCCTATGTATCTACCATTTATATTAGAGTGAATTACAACACCATCAAGGTTTAAAGTGTCTATTGCATGCTCCAATTCTATTAAAGAAGCCCCAATATCAGGCAGAGGCAATATGGCAAATGCACCAAATCTCTTAGGATATTTGTCACAAAGTTCTGCTGAAAATTTATTGCAGCGACGAGCGAGATTATTTCTAAATACTCGATCTCCAAAGTAAATTCCCGGTGAGGATATTGAAGTAATAGCTTTTTTTATGCCTTGGCGATCCATCAACGCAAGGGCGCTTTTTGCATTTCACTTAGGGAAGGGCACACCCGCTGCTGCAGTAACATTAATAGCTGCTAGAGAGGAAAGGTATTCCGGGGGCAATATATGATTGTGTACATCAATTCTATGAGGTTCTGATTCCATTAGTAATGCAATGATTTCTAGTAAATAATCTTTTTTTTATATGGTATATAATCTAAGAATGATGACGAAAGTTTACATCAGAAAAGTATCCTTTAACCTAGAAAATATCAATGAAATTATTGAAGCAAGCTGCTCTCTCACTTTAAATCACATTTAAGTGATATTCTAAACAACACATCAGATACAATTATATTAAAACCTAATATATTACCTACTGAATTAACTCGCAAAAATAAGCTAGCTGTTATAAATCCAATAATTTGTCCGAATATCGCCGATAATTTGAGGAGCCTTGGTTTTAAGAAGATAATACTTGCTGAAGGTACAACGAATAGTATTAAAAGAAAACCAGATACTCTTGAGTGTATGAAAGCATAATTGAATCTATTATCTATTATTTCTTCAAAAAATTTTGACTAATACTTTTAAAGATTTTTACCATTATTGTTTATTAAAATTTTAAGAGAATTAAGTGAATATTATTGGCAGGATCAAATTATATTTTAGGCGTCATATTTGGAATCCTATCGGGAGTTTTGAGCAATTTTGGTGTTGTTCTGGAGAAAAAGGTAGTAATTGGCATCCCTAAGGAAGAAAGAGATGAAAATTTTGGAAAGAAATTGCTGAAAAACCCTATTTGGCTCATGGGTTTTATTTTAGCCATGATCATTGACCCTATTTTTTTAATAACTGCTCAGGCTTTATTGGGTACAGATCTGGGTCCAACTTTAGTTCCAGGACTAATGGCTGCTGGTTTAATTGTTTTAGCGGTTGGATCTGCAAAAATTGTTGGGGAATCCCTCGGTAAGATTGAAATTTTTGGAATTGTTTTAATGATTCTGGGCATATTATTCTTAGGTTTCAGTAATTTAGAATCTGGAGATGTTGATATAACAGAACTGGGTTTTGTCTTGAGAATGACTATTTTCACGGTTGCTATAATTATCTTATTATTAGTTAATTACTTCAGTACACTAAAAATGGAGAAGGAAAGTCATAAAGGTATTGTATTAGCCATTTCATCAGGTTTGGCTTTTTGTCTCTCAAATTTTTGGATTAGCCTATTAATTGCGTCCATTGACGACGTATTTACAGGGAGGGCCTTCACTGGAAAAGCTAGTTTTGTGATATTTATCGTATTTCTAAGTGCATTGGCTATTCTGCTTTTGACAAATGTCTATGGCCTTTCAACACTCCAAGTTTGCTTTAAGTATGCAGATGCGAGTAAAGCAATTCCAATTCAACAAGTGCCACAACAAATTGCACCAATTCTTGTATATTTCGTAATATTCCTTCGTGTTTCAAATTCGTTTTCCACGCTCCTTATGATAACGGGAGCAATATTGATAGCCAGTAGCGGATTCCTGCTCGGAAAAAGACAGGCAGAACTAGATGAAATTAAGTAATTTTTTTATCTGGAGTAATTAAGTTTCAGCATAGATTTTATTGATGCCATGATCATCGAAAGTTTATAAGGTAATATTTTTAAAGTTAATATTTTTAAAGTTAATATTCTCTACAAATTCTCTATTATTCAAGAACTCTAATTTATTGTATTAAACAATCTTATAATTATTTATAAAATTTGATATATTCGATTGAAGATATAGAAAAGGATGAAAACAATTAACATTAAATAGATAACTAAATAAAGTATAATTTAACAATAACAATAATAATAAATTTAATTGAAATAAATTTAAGGTGGTTTAAAATAAATGATTGAAGTTGAAATTAACGAATCAATTGAGAAATTCAAAGAGTCCATGCAACTATTAAATGTCGTTTTTACAAGAAAGAGAATGCGCAGGGAAATATATAACGAGAAGACTGGTTTTATTTTCAACGCTAAATATCAATTCACGACCCGCAATGGCGATTTTAATCTTTACTTGATTTTTAAAGATGGGAACATCAAAGCTGATGAGGGGATAATTGAGGATCCAAACATAACAATAATTTATAAAGATAAGGAGACCTTGGCTGAAACGTGGAATAAAAGTGCCGAAGAAACACTTGAATATCTTCTAGATAATTCAATGTCTTTTAAAGGTAACATGACATACCTCACTAAATTCTCTCATCTTACTTCAATCGCCATGGGGGCAAAAATAAAGGGTTATAAAGGTCCTGATAACAGAATAATTTGTCCAATTGAGGAAATTGAGAGAGGTGAAGAAAGAAGAAAACTTAAAAATGAAACCTTAAATCGAAAAATTGATAATGTGCAATATTTAGAAGATCCTTATTTAGCAAAGTATTCAATTAACGATTTTCCGCGCTTAAAGTATCTTAAAAGTCGTAGAAGAGCATTAAAACCTGCAATATGCGTTGAACGAGCAAGATTATTGACTGAATATCACAAAGAGAACGGTTTTGAAGTTGACGCTTCTGGAAATCCCATTGATCCTGAATTGCGTCAAGCAAGGGCAGTAAATCACATAATGACAAATAAGAAATTAATAATTCACGAGAAGCACCTGATAGCAGGTTCCACTACTTCAAAAGAGGCCGGCATCCCTATTTATCCTGAATTAATAGGCACTGCGATTTGGCCCGAATTACAAAGTGTTGGCAGTCGCGAGCTTAATCCTAACGATATATCTCCTAAAGATGCGGACATATTAAGTCAAGAAGTTTTCCCTTTTTGGATGGAAAGGAATATTCGTGAACATTGCCGAACTAAAAATAATAACTCAATCTCTCAATGGATTGAGGAACGATGGGTATTTTACTTCATGATGAAAAATAACGCCATTTCGCACACGGTTCCTGGTTTTCCGATGATTGTTAACGAAGGATTAGAAAGCATAAAAATGAAAGCCTCTGAAATGGAAAATAAAGAGGATTCCATCGAGAAAAAGAACTTCTACGAGGCAATTCAAATAGCTATTGATGGTGTTATAACATATTCTAACCATTTAAGTGAAGAAGCCCTAAGAATTGCCGACACATTGGACTCTAATGATTCTGAACAAGCTACGAGGATTGAAGAATTAAAAGAAATCTCCAGAATATGTTCCAAGGTACCTGCTAAACCGGCAGAAACCTTACAAGAAGCGATTCAATCAATTTGGACAAGTTTCACGTGCATTCATTGCGAAAATCCCGATTCTGCAATGTCAATCGGTAGATTAGACCAAATGTTACAACCATTCTTTTTGAGCGATATTAAAAAAGCAAAGAACGACGAGAATAAAGAGAAAATAATAAAAAGATCAATTGAACTTGTAGGATCTCTGTTTTTAAGAATTAATGACCATGACCCACTAGTACCATCGATTGGCAATAAGCTATTTGGTGGCAGCTCTTCAGATGATACAGTTACAATTGGTGGCGTTGATAGGGATGGAAAGAATGCTGTCTGTGACATGACTTTTATTGTTTTAAAAGCAAGTGAAATGCTATGTTTCCAAGATCCCAACATGAATGCTAGACATTATCCAGGTATTAACTCTAAAGAATATTTGAGACGCTTATGTGAAGTTAATATAAACATGGTCGCCTCACCAGCAATTCATAACGATAGAGTAATGATTGAGGCACTTGTTAATGAAGGTTTTTCTATCGAGGATGCTAGAGATTGGGCGGCTACAGGATGTGTAGAACCTACGATTGTAGGTAAGCATTATGGACATACAAATTCCATGCTTTTAAACTTGGTAGCTCCGCTTGAAATGGCATTAAATAATGGTGTGCACCCTCTAATTGGAGAACAAGTTGGATCAGAAACGGGTGTCCCAACTTTAGAAACCTTCCCAACTTTTGAGGATTTTTATAATGCTTACAAAACTCATTTGAAATATGTAGTCGAAAAGTCAATTGAAATCAATAATTATTTAGGCGAGAGTCACCAATACATTCATCCTACGCCGCTATTATCCGCGTTTTTTGACGGTCCTTTAGAAAAAGGCAAGGATCTCATACATGGGGGGGCTATTTATAATACCTCCGGAGTAGCATTAGTTTCTCTCACGGATGTTGTTGATAGCTTACTTGTAATAAAAGATCTTATCTATGATAAAAAGGAATTAAATTTCTCTACCTTAATTCATGCTTTAGAAGATAATTTCGAAAATGGTTCAGCAGAATTACTTAAGAAGATAGACGGCGTTCCTAAATTTGGGTCTGACGAACCTGGAACTCGAGATATAGCTGATGATTTGTTAAATTTTTGTTACGATGTGTACCACTCGACTGATAATTATAGAGGCGGAAAATATCTTGTAGGATATTGGTCAATTTCGTACCACGTTGGATACGGAATGCTTACAGGAGCTTTACCCTCAGGTAGAAAAAAGGGAAAAGCATTGACTCCAGGATTAACTCCTGCTCCAGGCCGCTCTGATCTTTTACTTCAAAACATTCACACTATAGCGAGTTTAGATTACTTAAAAATGCCGAATAATGCTTCCTACAACGTGAAACTCGTACCGCATGCTGGTGATTCCCACGAGAAAACATTAGATTTGTTTACGAGTTACGTGCAGAGCTTTTTCGATTTGGGAGGAATGCAGTGGCAATTTAACGTGGTAACTTCTGACACATTAAGAGATGCGATGGAAAATCCCGACGATTATCGTTGGTTAATCGTTCGAATTTCGGGATATAACGCATATTTCACACAAATAAATAAAAACATGCAGATAGAGCTCATAGAACGAACAGAATTCCAGGCAAGTTGATTTTTCCAAAAATATGAAAATATTTTTTTTAAACGATTTTTAATTTCAATTTTTTTTTTAATTTTCATTAATCATGACAGACATGACCTTACTCGTTATTCATACATTCTAATTTTCAATTCTATTTTTAGATAAAGATTTAGAAAAAATAAAATAATAAAATAAGATTTAACTTTTTGGTATCCCTTCTGCGTCCCAACCCCGGAGTTTGTAATATTTTGGAACGAGATCTTTAAGTGGAGGTACGTTTTTACGGGTTCCACCTTTAGGTATGGGCGTAAAAAACCTTGAACCAAATGTATCGTCATCTTTAGTAATTCCGCAGTCTATATTGTATTTACGCTTTAGATTGAAAATTCTCTCACCAGCTTGAACCCACGACTCGATTGTATATTCGCGTCCTGTAATTGCATTCAGAGCATCTACCCAAGGTTTAATTTCATGGCTGTACCAAAATCCAAAGATACAACCTCCACTTGCTGAATACGCCTCACTTGAATCCTGAATTTTTATAACAGCATTAACAGCAGTTTCTCCAGAAACAAAATTGTCTAATTTTTCTGTAAGATTTAATTCTTTCTTGGTAGTCATTGCAGCAGAAAGCTGCATGGGTTCGAAGCAATGATAGGCACCTCGAGAAGCTGTAGCATAATCTAACGCGGTTAAATTATTTGCACGGGGCTCATGGGCAGGAACTTCCAACCCTTTTCCGTGAGTAGCCAAATCATCTGGAAGATTTTTGATTTCACAGAATTTTTTAACACCTTCCGCCATATCATTGCCGATCCCCTCCCTATAGGCCACCATTTTAATGAGCTTCTCAATAGGTTCTGTTGAACCCCAAACTTGAAAAGTTCCTTCTTTTTCAAGGTCTGGTTTAAATTGAAATTCTTTAAGATCAATACCTAAAAGATCACGTTCAGCGGCTTCGAGAAAACATCCAAGCACCCCTCCAAGTGAAATGCAGTCTATCCCTAAATCGTTGACTAAGACATTCCACCTAATAAGCGCTTCTAGATCATTTATAAATAAATTCGACCCCATCATTGCCAGCATTTCGTATTCTGGCCATGCTACCCATTTCCCTTTATGTTCAATGTTAGCCCTACAAGCAACTGGACAATTGAAGCACGAATGATGTTTAATCTCTCCATGGGCTTCTAAAGCATAATAGCCAATTTTTTTTGTTCCTGACCAACGACTCATCGAATAGTTTTTAATTGGTACGTCTCCCATGCTAGTAAAATTATCCATGTGGGCCAAGGTGCCCGTTACCTTCATTATATTAGCTAATGGATTTTCTTTTACAACTTTTTGTAGAGTTTTAGTAGCTTCCATGAGTTTTTCTTTATTATCAACAGTAACTTTACCAGTACCACTTACAGCAATCGCTTTCAAGTTTTTACTACCCATTACAGCACCCATACCACAGCGACCAGCGGCATGATTATTCTCGTTAATAATAGCGGCAAATCTTACAAGATTCTCTCCAGCAGGACCTATAGAAGCAGTTTTAATTTTATCATTTCCAGTCAACTTTTTCAATTCCGTTTCAGTTGCATGAACTCCCTTACCCCATAGACCCGTAGCGTCTCGTATTTCTGTTTTATTATCCTGAATCCATAAATAGACAGGTTCATCACTTTTTCCTTTTATAATTACATAGTCGAATCCAGCACATTTTAATTCCCTACCGAAAAAGCCACCCGCCGAAGCTTCACCTAATATTCCCGTTAATGGCGATTTGGCCATTACAAAATGTCGACCGCAGAAAGGCACTGCCGTGCTGCAAATAGGTCCAACTGAAAATATCAGGAGATTATCAGCATCATATGGGTCAATACTTGCCGAGACTTCTCGAGTGAAAATTGCTGCGGCAACACCCGCTCCACCGAGAAAATCTGACTCATCTTCAGTTAGAACATCCTCTTGAGAAATCTTTTTTGTTCCCAAATCAACTCTAAGAATTTTTCCTATTATATTTCACCTTATATATTTTTAAAAAGTCTTAAAAATAAATGTTATTTTTAATATTGTTTAAATCATTAATGAATTTATAAATTCGGGTTCTTTTAAATTCCACGATTGGTTTCAATATTCCAAATTTACAACTGAGGAAATCGAACTCTTGTGAAAATACACATCAAATAAATAATTATTATTTCCTAATTCTTCATTTTTCATGCTTCCTAATTCTCAATAGTATTTTTAAATTCTATAATTAAATCTTCTTTATACCATCCAAATTTTTCTAAGCTTTATTAAATTTTATTAATTTAGATGATTGAATAACATGAGTTAATGTAAATATTTTTTTTCATGAACAATGAAAACATTAATCGTAGATATTAAAAGAAATGCGTTAGACGACGGACCTGGGATAAGAACTCTGATTTTCTTTAAAGGTTGTCCACTTTCTTGCGTGTGGTGTCAAAATCCTGAAACCTTATCGCCATTACAAGAAATTTCTTTTAATAAAGAGCATTGTTCGGGATGTAAGCTTTGTCTGGAGGCTTGTAATCGTGGTGCCATAAATTTTTTATTTAAATATAGAATTGATCGTGCTATTTGCGATCTCTGCGGTAATTGCATTCATGCGTGTCCAAATAACGCTTATAGTTTTGTAGGCAAGGAATATAGCGTCGAGGAATTGGTTAATGTGATTCTAAAGGACAAGGTATTTTACAACAACTCCGGAGGGGGCGTGACTTTCTCGGGAGGAGAGCCGACTTTTCACGTGGATTATTTACACGACTTATTAAAGGAACTTAAAAGGGAAAAAATTCACACTAATTTAGAAACATGTGGGCATTTCAATAGCGAGAAATTCAAGGAATTAATTTTACCTTACTTAGATTTAATTTTTTTCGATCTAAAACTATTTAACCCAGCCTTGCACGAGCGATATTGTAAGGTCTCGAACGAGAGAATCCTTCAAAATTTTGAATATTTAATAAAATCTAACGCCGTAGAGATTTTACCTAGAATTCCTTTAATTCCAGAAATTACTGCTACTAAAGAAAATTTATCAGATTGGGCAAGGTATTTAAAATCTTTTAAAATTAAAAAAATTGGTTTGTTACCTTACAATCCTCTGTGGTTATCTAAGACAGAAACAATTGGGAAAAAGAAAAATTATGCGCGATCAGAATGGTTAAATAAAAAAGAGAAACACGATATAAAATCTATCTTTTCAGACTTTGAATTTTACGATTTTTAATTGAAGTCTTCTTTTTTTACCACTAATGGGGTAAGTTCTAAGTTTTCAATCCATTTTTTACCTTTTTCTAACATGTTTTCACTCGTTTTTGACCCCCGCATGATATCTACCATGGGAATTGATTGCGGTATATAGAAATGGATATTTAATACTTTATCTTTACATTGAATAGCCTCCTCTATTCTTGAGACAGGGATAGAAGAACTATTTGTGGCAATTATCGCGTGAGGCGGAGCTGCCTTGTCAATTTCAGAAAAAATTTCCTTTTTTAATTCTAATTTTTCTGGTACTGCTTCTATGATTAAATCGG
>JAUXAJ010000095.1 GCA_030620005.1 Promethearchaeota archaeon
CATTTCCGTCATACATGATGTCAGTTTCAAGATTGTCGATAAATCTGCGTTAATCGCCTTATTTCGGAATCAATATTGCAATGATAGACCAATAATTTCCAATTCCCTGAACAATTACATGTTTTATGATCTCAAATCTCATATTTTAGCTGTGATTGGGTAAAAGAGGTGGAAAATTCGAAAACTTAAAAAATAAAAAACGCATCAGTTAAGTTTCTAATATATTAAAGTTATTAAAAATCATTTGTAATTATAATTTAGGAGAGAATAATAAAATTTTTTACGAGATCCTCATTTTCTCATTTATCATGCGATTAAAAGGCATGGAGATATTTCGAGAAAAATTACCAGCTTATAGCGGAAAAAAGATTTATTTCTTCTTAATCCTTTCGTTTTTAACTATCATAAGTTCAATTATTTTCCAATTAATCATGGATTCCTCGTCCCGATTATTTATAGATCTCGCAATATTACAAATTTTAGCTCCTTTCACACCTATAATTGGGTCAGGACTAATATTAACTATCGGTTTCTCATTAGTATATACATTTTGGCGATTAAAAGAAAAGCTATTAACAAAAGATAAAGTAAAAGCCTATCAAAAAGCGCTACCGATTGCCTTGATAGGTATTCCCTTGGTAATATCTTTCGTAGTCCATGGATTTCTTCCGAATGATTTTTTAATACCAAATAATGATAGCTCAACTCTAAGTTGGTATTTAAATATTCCGGTATATGAAATTTTCTTTGAAACTCCTTCATGGATTCTATATATTCGAATAATCGTTTTCATAATATTTTTGATCCTTGGATTGATAGTGGTTTTCAAATCATTAATGGTCTTTGGCATAGATAACATGGGATTGGTGTATGTCTATTATCCTGAAGAGTCAAAAATGGAAAAACACGAGATTTATTCCATTTTGAGGCATCCAACTTATCATGGTTTAGTAATGCTCCTTATTGGGAGTTTTTTTCTTAGATTTTCAATTTATTCAATTATATTCCTTTTCATGTTCTTAATAGGAATAAATATACATCTAAAATTTGTTGAAGAAAAAGAATTAATACGCAGATTTGGAGAAGAATATAAATCGTATCAAGAGAATGTTCCTGCCATGTTTCTTAGACCTAAAGATTTGAAGAAATACATTCACTTCCTATTGAAGTAAGGTCATTGAAATATTAAATTTAACCCTTGAAAGCAAGCGTATTTCCTTTCAAACCGTTTTGAGCGCCTTTAAGTAAAAAATTATTTTTGCTCATGACCTAAAAGTAATTATACACTAAAGAAGTATTTTTTAAATTCTAAAATTGTAATTTATTTTATAGGTTTATTTTAATTTCAGATTCATATAAATGTACAAATAAAAACCTTAAAATTTATTACGAGAAAAGAAGGTGTAATAAAAAGTGAATATTAGTATTTATATCGCGGTTATTGCAATTTTTGGAATTGTAATGATAATCGTTTACATTACCAAGTATCGCGGGCTTCCTAAAGAGATTTGGAAACCGGGAGCAGCTTGGACCTGTGCGCTTATTTATTTCACTTTTTGCAACATCATTTCTGCCGCAGTAGGCACTTTGGAAACCTTGGTAAACCAACCAATTACAACAGAGGAACAGCTGGCAGACCCCATGTGGATCGCTTTTTTTTCGTTCTGTTTTATCTACATATTCGTAGCTTACTGGATTTTATGGGCTCGAATGACCCTCACATTTGACCGGAAATTCTATATTGGATCGGAGATCGTCTTCGGCTTGCTCTGGGGCGCCAGCATTGGTCAGCTCCTCCTATCCTTCTACCACCTGTGGAACATGACGGAACTGCCAAGATGGGCAATTTTTTTTTGCTCTTATGCTTGCATGGGAGCTTGGCAATATTTCGTCCAAGATTATTTTTGGGATGTTCACGTGAGCCCAGAACACGACACACCTAAGTCCATCAAGCTTAAAACCCTTGTTTCCCACGTACCTAATGTGGCAATATGTCTTTGTTTCTTGGTCATTTACGAGAATTACTTGATTTACGTGGCTACCCAGACATTCGCCTTGATCGCTACATCCATCTTTCAAAAATTTCCTGCACCATGGGTTAAAGGGAACTTCCACGCTCCAATGACCAAACCCGGTTTATTTGGTCTTCCTCGCGGAGCAGGTTACTTGGGAGAAATCGACAAGGCAACGGGCAAGCCAATCGTGAGTAAGAAAATATAAAATAAGAAATAATACTTTTATATATTCTCTTAACAATAGTTATTATAATAAATGTTAAAACGGTGTTATGGACTTTAAAAATCGTTATTTAAAAAATCTTAACCAATATTTTTCCATTAAAAATGTAAGCTTAGCTTCGCTCATCTTAAATTTAGCATCCACCTTTTTTGGAGTTGTTTACATTGCAATACCCATTTATACGATAATCTGGGATGTTTTTGGTGCGATTCTATTATTTACGTTAATGTGGAACGTTCTACTCGTCCATGTAAATAATATATCATTGAATAAAAACTGTAGAATCGGAAAAAGAATGAACGCAATTTGCTACTTGTATTTAGTTTATACTATCTTTTCAATGTTTGCGATGCTATTCACGAATTTTTTTATTTCTGTCAACTATTCCAACGATTTAGCGATTAATATAGGGTTTTATACAATTTTATACGTTAGTTATTTCGGCATTTTAACTATTGGAGTAATTATAGCGAAGTTTGACGTCGATAACCTTTCTAACGACCTACTTTGGGATTCAAGCAAGAAAACTGAATACTCAGGAGCAAAAAACACTGATAAGACGAAAAAAATCCTTAAGGCTACATTGAAAGTATTATGCTCGATAACATTTAGTTTTGGCGTTTATTTTGCTTATATCATACTTAACGGAGGTGCTGATTTCATCTCAGGAATGATAGGGATATTTATTTCGCAATTTGCGTTATTTGGCGCGTTTATTCTTCTTTCTACGACTTTTCTGCTGCTAAAATTGATTAATAAACAGAGAAAAAAAAAGCTGTATGAAATAGTCGCAATCGTTGGCTTAGTCATGACAGGAATTTTCATGTTACCCTCATGTTTAACGCCCTACGCAATATTGGATGCTGAAAACAATTTTTCAGGCGCATTTGGACGCGATTATGAGAGTAGAATTGATCCTGACGCAGAAAAATACTTCTTGCAAGCTCATTTTTCAATTCCAGAATATTACTTGGGGATCCCTCCAAAAGATTGTATCGTCAAGGAGCAGATCCAATTTTACGAAGGAGAAGGTATTAGGCTGTATTTTGACGCGTACATGCCTTTAAATCAAGGTAATGGCCTTCCAGGAAAGAATTCAACGATCATTCGAGTACATGGAGGTGGTTGGGCGATTGGAGACAAGGGAAGAGGAAACATGATGCAAATGAATAAATATTTCGCAGCTCAGGGTTATATAGTTTTTGACATTCAATATGGTTTAAGAGGAACTCCTGGTGAAGGCGATTTAATTACTCCAGATTACGTTAAAGGGGATTTTAACATTGACGACATGGTAAGGCACATTGGAATATTCACTAAATATATATCCGCGCATTCAAGGGAATACGGCGCAAATTTAGCTTCCGTATTTGTATCGGGAGGGTCTGCAGGAGGACAATTAACTTGTGCTGCAGGTTTAGGCATTGCAAGCGGGAAATTTAAAGAAATATTCGGAACCCGCTTGAAAATAAAAGGAATTGTTCCATATTATCCTGCAAACATCATTTCGGGAGCGGGACGTCTTGAAGGAATCCCTGAACTTTTAAATCCAGAAAAATTAGTGGATGGGAACAGCCCTCCTTGCCTGATCTTCCACGGAACCCAAGACGGTCTTGTTGATCCATATAGATCGCAATCTTTAAAGGATACATATACAAGTGAAGGTAATCTTGAATGCGCAATAATTTGGCTGCCATTAGCCGGCCATGCTGGAGATATATATTTTACAGGATATTATAACCAAGTGTTTCTGTATTACATGGAAAGGTTTTTGTTCTTGTATCAGTAATTTCAATAATATTATATTCAATTTAAATAAAGAAAAAAACTATACATGGTAGAATGGGAAGAGCAATACAACAAACAGCTAACATTAAGAAAATCGTTAAAGGACGCTTTAGCTACCCTCAGGTTCGAGAAGAAAACGGTTAGCCCCAGCGAAATTGGAAGCCAAGCTTACTGCGAAAAAAAAGTAGAATTGGCCTACATCTACGGCACTACAGAAACGAGAGAGATGGTAATAGGAACAGAAGGCCACGATAAAGTAATAGAAGATTTCGAAAAGGTGGATTTAGAGCAGATATGGCAATGCATCTATCAAAAGGATTGGTGCTGGATCGCTGAAACGCCATTCGTTGCAAAATACAAGGATGTCTATATTGCCGGAGTTCCTGACCAAGTCTTGTTTATAAAAGCGAAACCCTTCATGCTTTTTGAGTTCAAGTTTTCTAAGTATCACGCTTCGTTTCCTTCGCAACACATCCAAGCTCAAGCTTACGGAATTGAGCTTAAAGAACTTGGATTTGACACGTCTTCGCTTTTTTACGCAATCATAGTCTGTCCCCTTAAAAAACATGAGGCTCTGGAATTAAAAGCCCTTCCCAAGCAAATAATTAACACTTTTTTGAAGAAAGAATTATTCACGCAAGAATCGTGTTATCTCACTTTCAACGATGTGAACATATATATAAATCAATTTGATGCGATTAAGGCAGAAAGCAACTTAGATTGGGCCGTAGAATACTGGAAGCAAGAACGAGAGGCAAAATCAACCGATAATCCTAATAAATGCAAGAGCTGCGAATTTAACCAACAATGCGACAGGAAAAACGCGACCTTAAGTTCAACAAAAAAGAAGAGCAAAAGTTAATTATAATGATAATAAAACAAACAGATGGTCTTAGAATTCATTATTCTAGTTTCTTTTTTAAATTCAGTTAACTTTTGATATACTTCAGAATTTTCATTACATTTATCGCATTCTTAATTTCCTCTAAAATTTTCTTATTATTACTTTCCAACTTTTCTTTTTTAAATATTTTTTAACATCATTATCTCCTTTTTAATTTTAACATTATAGAAAGAAATAAATATACTTATCAAGATCTTGATTTTAATGAAGAATGTAACAATCAATAGAACAGTTATTAATGTAATAGAAGGAGATTTAGTAAATAGTAAATCAGATGCGATAGTTATCCCGGCTAATATTAGATTACTTCCTAGTGGAGATTTGAGAATTAAAGTTTTCAGAGAAGCTGGAGCGCAAGTACAAGTAGAGTGTAATCGAATAATTAACGAACTTAAAAAGTCGCTTTACACAAGCGATGCAATAATAACCTCAGGAGGAAAACTCCCTTCAAGATACATAATACATACTGTTGGACCTAAACTAGGTCAAATACCCGAAGTAAAAAATTTAATGTTAGCCACTTGGAATATATTAAAGCTAGCAGATGAAAAGGGTTTAACTTCAATAGCTTTTCATCCAATCTCACTGGAAATGTTAGGGTTTAGCGCAAAAATCTGCGCCGAGGTAATGCTTCCAACCATGAAGAAATATCTTCTAAAAGAAAATAAAAATTTGAAAAAAATTTCGATATATTTGGAAGACAGGCAAGATATTGGAGAATTTGAGAAACTACTCGGAAATTTAAAATAATAAATAATCAATTAAACTATATGAAAGATTTCGTATACGAAATCCTCCCTATATAAACCTCACGCATTTTACCGTACTACACTAATCTATTGTATCTTTGTAACGTACGAAAGTCACTAAAACGCATCCTAATAAAAACAAAATTATCAACATGAACTATTCTGTAAGAAAAAATAAAAATAAGTTTTTTAAAAAAAAAATGTTTTACTTATTGTTTATTAATACAAAAAATATTACTCGTGAATTTGGGGATATATTGCTGAAAGAGGATATATAGCATGAAAAAAATGATCCAATCTTTAATATTGAATCATTAAAAGCTTTTAAAATATTAACCAAGCGAAATTAGTGATTGTACTTTGTCTAAAGAAGAAATTAACGAAAAAATTAAAAATTCAATATCTAATATTAATTCTATGAAGGGATTTGAAATAATTTCCGAATCAATGGTAAATAAAATTCATGATCTTTATGGAAAAAATATGTTACTCTCGATGTTATATCAAGTTGGTGCGAGTCCCGGTGCTCAAATCTCCGAAAGAATAAAAAGAAAATATGCTAAAGAAGATTTTGGTGAAATTGAAGCCTTCATCGTGTTATTAAAGGAATTAAAAGAATTTTACTCCATAAAAATAAGGGAAATTGAGCAAGACGATGAAAAAATAAGGTTAATCATTGAAAATAACTGTTTCTTAAGAGAACCATTTAAACACCGTGAAAAATTGAAATTCGGAAAAGCTTTCTGTAGGATCAATAAGGGTTATTTTGAAACTGCCCTAAAAAAATTAATTGGTAAAAAAGTCAAGAAAATTGACATTAACTTTCTCGAAAACGATGAGGAAAAAGACGCGTGCGTGGAAGAAATCATTTTCTACAAGCAGCAAGCTTTCTATTAAGAAAAATATTTTCTACATTCCTGTATTACATCGTATAATATCCAATTTTTTTGTTCTTACATCTTTTTATTTACTTTAAATATCATTGATATTTACTAATATAGTTATTTTATTTTGCAATTAGATCATCACAATGACGAAAATTTTTAATTCATATTGAAATTATTATAAAATATAAAATATTACATTTTAAAATGGTGTTAAAAAAATGATTGACATAAAGAATATAGTAATAATTGGCGCAGGACTCATGGGTCATAATGTAGCCCAAATCGCCTTAATGGCGGGTTATAATGTGACTTTAGTTGATATCAAGGATGAATTCGTTGATAAAGGGGTGTCGATGATTGACGAGGGTTTAAAAAAACTGGAAACAAAAGGAAAGCTAGGTGAAGGGGCAACCGCTGCCGGATTAATGGGTAAATTAAAGAAATCTATTGATTTAGCAAGTGCAGTTAAGAACGCGGATTATGTAATTGAAGCTGTCATCGAAAAAATGGATGTAAAAAAGCAAGTCTTTAAAACATGCGATGAAAATGCACCTGCTCATTGTATTCTAGCCACGAATACTTCGACAATGAGCATTACAGAAATATCATCTGCTACAAGTAGAGAAGACAAGGTAATTGGCATGCATTTCTTCAATCCACCCATTTTAATGCGCTGTATTGAGGTTATCGCTGGTGAAAAAAGCTCAGAAGAAGCAATGGATATTGGAATGAAGTTAAGTGCGAATTTACCCTGCCTTAGAGGTAAAAGGTATGTTGCGAAAGTCTTGAAAGATCGCCCCGGTTTTATCGTGAATCGCATGAACGCTCCCGTTCAGGTCTTCATTAGCTGGGTTTTTGATAAAGCTGCAGAACAAGGCATACCCTGGGAACAAATAGATGGTGATGCGGAGTCGTTAATGCCAATGGGCCCTTGCGAATTAACGGATTATGTTGGAATTGATACAATGTATCACGTCATGAATTATTATGCAGAAACGCTTTCTCCAGATTTCAAACCTGGGAAAGTCATTACTCAAATGGTTAATGAAAACAAGCTAGGTAGAAAAACGGGCCAAGGATTTTACGATTGGTCTGGCGGTAGACCTAAAATAGATAAATCAAAGAAGGCAGGCATGTTTTCTCCTGAATTCTCCATGGCAATAATGTTAAACGAGGGTTGCCGAATTTTGGAAGAAGGAGTTGCTAGTGGATTTAAAAACATTGACGATGCCAACATGGCAGGCATGAATGTGCCGGGACCTTTTGGAGCTGGAAAAAAGCAATACCAAAAATGGTCAGAAATGCTAGAAGAACTCGTTGAAAAAACAGGTAAAGAATACCTTAAACCCTGTGAATTGATGAAGTCTGGCGGCTTCGTAAAAATGCGCAAATAATCTCTTAAATACAAATTCTTATTTTTTTTTTTATTATAGCCTTTTTGTCAAGAAAACCCAATGTTCTTATTTTTTCTGAGTAACTAATTCTAAAAAAAATAGCCAAAATTGTAAAAATTTAAATAAGAACAAATCAATTTAAATTTTGATCTCTACGATCGAAATCAAAATAAACTATAAAGAGTGTGAAAAACATGGTATTGATGGTAGAAGAAAGCTGGTGGCCTCCTGGTAAATCAGCTGATGTTGGAAAAATCTATCTTGAAGCAATGAAAAAGTATCCTGACGATAAAACCATAACAAAACCTATTGTACGATCTGCGATATGGGCGGTTAAAAATGGAATGCACAGTATTCTTGTGGATTCTATTAAACCAGGAAAGGTTAAAGAAGCCTTGGACATTGCTCATAATCGCTCACTAATGATATCAACTTCCATTGAGGGGTATCGATATCAAATCAATATTGCTTACGATTTAGTTGAAGCCATGCCATTAGTAGGACTAGCAGCGCCCGAATAGTAACAACTAGTTCGTGGTCCAACTCCTCTAACGATGAGATAGGACAACATGTCCAAGCTAATAGTTAGAGTAGGAATATATTTCAAATTTCTACTTTTTTTTTATCTTTTAAAACTATATCTTTTTTTTGCCTAAATATTCAAGTTCTTAAAAAGTCTCTTTCCAATAGGTTATTATTTCAGAATTTTTTGATTAAATTAAAAATAAAGCTTGAATTAATCTAAATACTAAATTAAATTTAAAAATGTAAACATCAATTTAAACGAGTGAATGATAAATGACAGATATTAAAAATGTTGTTGTAATTGGAGCTGGTCAAATGGGAAATGGCATTGCTCAAATGGCGTTGATGGCAGGATATAACTTGACTATTGTTGATATTAAGGACGAATTCGTTGAGAAAGGTTGGAATAGTATAAGTGAAGGCATGAAAAAACTTGAAGCTAAAGGAAAATTGCCTGGGGGTCAATCAGCTACTGATCTCATGGCTAAATGTAAAAAATCGATAGATATAGCCTCAGCAATGAAAGATGCTGATATAATGATTGAAGCAGTAGTAGAAAGAATGGATGTTAAAAAAAATGTTTTTAAAATATGTGGAGAAAACGCGCCTTCTCACTGCATTCTCGCATCCAATACATCTACAATGAGCATTACAGACATTGGAAAGGATTCGGGAAGACCAGACAAATGCATTGGAATGCATTTTTTTAATCCAGTGCCTTTAATGAGATTAATCGAAGTCATCTATAGTCAGGATTCTTCTGATGAAAGCGTGGAAAAGGGAATGGCTTTTGCTGAAACTTTGCCTTGTCTTAGAGGAAAAAGATATATTGCAAAGGTGCTTAAAGACCGTCCAGGCTTTATCGTGAACAGAGTCACAACTCCGGTACAAATATATCAAAATTATATATTTGACTTGGCCGAAGAGAAAGGGATTTCTTGGAAAGCACTTGACAACGATACTCGGGGTCCCATGCCGACATGTGTACTCGCTGATTATGTCGGTATTGATACGCTTTACCACGGTCAAACGTATTACTCCAAAACTTTATCTCCAGATTTCGCTCCTGGAAAAGTAATAACTCGGTTATTCAACGAAGGAAATCTTGGTGCAAAAACTGGTCAAGGATTTCACGACTGGTCAAGTGGCAGACCACAACCAGATAAAAATGTCAAAAAAGCAAGATTGATGAAGATGAAATATCCAATAGCAATCATGTTAAACGAAGCTTGCCGACTTTTAGAAGAAGGAGTTACTAATAGTTGGCAAGTCATTGATCAAGCCATGATGGCAGGCATGAACGCTCCTGGTCCCATGGCATCAAGCGTGAATAGTTATATGAATGCTGTAGATAATTTAACAGAAATCGCAGAAATAACTGGCAAGGAATACCTAAGACCTTGCGAGTTCCTGAAGGGCGGTAAATGGGTGGAAATGAAGTAGTAATGGACCTAATTTTATACACTTTAATCCTTTTTTTTTTTCATTAATTTTTTCATTAGTTTTGAATTTTTAGAATGATCTCGTTGATTGGGTAATTTGGATTTTGATCACGTTTTAATTTGAAAAAAAATTGTATTAATTATTCAAAATTATTCAAAAACCAAAAATAGTAAAAGGTAAAGTAAAATGGCTGAGTTTGAACACATTATAATTGATTGGCCAACTCAAAAAAACACCCAAGGCGAAGTTATTCGAGAGGGTACAGTTGACGGGAACTACGCGGTAATTTCTATAAACAGGCCCGATAGGTTGAACGCATTAACGGAACAAACCGTTTCTGAAATTGCTCAAGCGCTGAGAGTGATGGAATTGGATGGCTCAGTTCGCGCTGTCGTGCTACGAGGGACTAAAGATTTTACAAAAAAACCCGCTTTTTCAGCTGGAGCCGATTTAGCAGCAGCATTTTCTAAAGGACTAAATCCAGGCATTCCAATGCACATGAGCATGGCAATGAGAATAAGACATCGCGATTACGATGAATTTGAACAATTCTCTAAACCCCTAATAGCTGCAGTTGACGGATTTGCCCTAGGTGGAGGGTTTGAAATCGTTTTATGCTGTGACATAGTTATAGCGTCTGATCGAGCACTCTTTGGGCTGCCAGAAATTAATCGAGGAATCTTTCCAGCTAACGGTGGTGTAACTAGATTAGCAACAAGAGTAGGGATAAACCGGGCTCTTCGTGTAGCTTATTTCGGTGAACATCATGATGCAAAAACCATGCTTGATTGGGGGCTAGTTACTTGGATGGCACCGGCCGGTGAGGACTTTGAAAAATTAGTTCATGAAAAAGCTAAATGGCTTGGTGAAGCTCCAACAACTGCTTTATTCGTGATTAAGAAATGCGTTAAATTTGGAACTCGATACACACAATTGGGTACGATCATGGAACAATTAGGCTTCGGTATAAACAGTGCTTCGTTTGATTCAAAAGAAGGAATATTATCTTTTAATAGAAAGATCAAATGTCCTAAATGTAAAGGAAAAGGAAAATTTGAAGACGGAACTAAGTGTGACATGTGTGGTGGGCGAAGAAAAATAAAGGATACTCCCCACTTCAAAGGAATATAAATTAAATGCTTAAGTTTCTTATCTTTTTTTTATTTTTTTTATTTATCATGATTCCTGATATTGAAGTTGTTGAAGAAATCAACGAAAATGACTTTTTTCTTCGAAAAATTTCTTTAAGCGACGCTGGATTTTTTTATAAAAACCTAGAAAATGAAACACTGACCCGGTATTTATCGTTAAGAGCTTTAAGAAATTTAAACCGTTCGAAAAAGTTAATAAAAAACTACTTAAGATATTGGAATCGTAACATTCAATATAATTACATTATAGAGTTAAGGGAAAACAAAATCATTAAAAATACTTACGGATCGATCAGTTTATGGAATATTAGTTGGTTGCATAAAAGAGCTGAAGTTGGGGTTTGGGTCGTTCCTGATTTTTGGAATCAAGGAATAGGAACAAAGAGCATCAATTTAATTAAAAACATTGCTTTTTTAAACTTGAAATTGAATCGTCTCGAAGCTCACATCGCTGTAGAAAATCAAAGATCGTTAAATCTTTTTAATAATTGTGGTTTCGTGGAAGAAGGGACTTTAAAAAAATATTTGAATTTAAATGGGACATTTCACGACGCTAAAGTCTTAGCATGTGTAAATGTTTTATAATATTTTGAGCGGTAAAGTTATTAGAAATTAAAAAAAAAAAAAAGTTACATTTTAAAATTATAAAAGAGTTAAATTTTATAACGCTAGTTGAGCGTCACTGGGACTATATTTGCCACTACCTTTTATATCGTAAGTTATCTCTATTGTATCGCCAACATCGAGCGTTTCAAAACCCCATTTCAAAGCATCAAAACCAACTTCATCAGTAATTTCAGGCTCCATGCTCATGTTAGAGTATTCAAAATTATCAGGAACTTTATCCAACAAATTAAAATTCCTTAAAGGCATATCTCCTAAATTTTCATAATGTAGCAAAATTTGATATTGACCAAGGTCTCCAATAGGCATGACCTCTTTCCCGACACGGTATTTCCTTCTAATATGAATAATTTTAATAACCGGAATCTCTTCCACTGGTGGGATGATTTCTAATTCGGCTGAAAGTGGATACGTGTTTCCGTTAAAAATAGCATCCGATGTAAATGCGGAATCTTGTGGAGGGCTTTCTGCGTGAACAGGATATTTAACTTCAATGACGGAATCGGGCTCAAGCATTCCCGTGGGTTTGTTCTTTAAGTCCTTAAGGTCAATGGTAACTGAATTATCGTCTATAATGATATGATCTGGATCTAAGGGGATCTTTTTTCCATCTATATATAGTTTCACTTCTTCGGGGGTAGGAGGTTTAAATTCGTCATCAAATCCCTTATGCGTGAGTTTTACTTCGTCCAGTGGGCCAGAACCATCGTTAATGTATTTCATTGTGCAAGGAACTTCGCTGTCTTTGTAGGAAGGTAAATAAATTACATTTTCTTCGCGATCTTCTTCGGGTATATCTATAATTTTGGGATCATCGAAATAAATTTCTCCAGTGATGCTGGATAAGAACAATTCTACTTCATCTATTGCGATCGTTCCATTTACTTCAGCTTGTAATTCTGACAACACTCTAAAATCTATTTGCCTTCTAAAAGCAGGATAATCGTCGCTTTCGTATTCCCATGGACCTGAATTCCATTGAGCTCCCGAAGGCAATTTGGGGGTTCCTTCAAGGGTTACAAATTTCGTCTCCGGATCCTCAGGATCGTGTACATCGACGCTATAAAGTTCGATCATGAATTCTGAAGGATTTTCAAAAACTAATTTGCAATCCCAAACGCCGGGGGCCTCATCTCTTTCAACAATATCTACGACAAATTTATTACGCGTAAAAGCATCAAAACTTTCTATTTCTAGTCCTCCTGTAAACGACGATGCAGCTTTGTAAGTAATTTCGATAGATCCGGTTTTAACAGGATCTTTCGTGTCAACTTGAATGTCAGCAGCAAATTTTAAAAATGCAGTAGTTTCAGGTTCTAACACATCTATTTCCCAGATTAATTGATCGCCTTGAAGATCTGCCATTCCAATGGAAGAATCGCGCACTGTAGGACTACTGAATTCAGCAGGAACATTTTTAACTATTTTTACATCGGTAATAGCTTTTTCAAATTGGCTTTGTAAAGCAATTACAAAAGTAACGTTATTTACCTGATTGATAGCAATTCCGAAGGATTCAAGTGAATATCCTTCAGCGTCAATTCCTCCGTCCTCATCAACCTCCGTGTCTTCTTCAGTATCTTCGTCACTGCCAGTTGTAGCTTTTAACTTCAATAAATTAGTCTCGATATCGTTAATGTTTAATACATCGTCAGCATCAGGTAAAGTATTAATGAATTCTTTAACTAATAGAAGATTGCTTACTTCGCCCGATAATTTGAGATCTCGGGAATTGACATTGTCAGGTTCTTCTGTCCCCAATTCTCGAATGTTAATCTCATTTGATTTTAAATTTGTGGCTTCTATATTCGCCAAAGTTATATCAATATCCCAAATACGGTCAATCGTGCTTGGATTTTCAACATTAAGTTTACCGCTAAAACTAATGGACTTAACGTTCGAATCGTGGTCTTGTTCAACATTTACTTCTTCAGAAAGCTTCACCAATGCTAACAGCCCTTCTTGGTTGCCATCCTTTAATATTACTTCCCCAGAGATTTCACCGCTTTGATCTTCAAAAACTTCTTTCCTTTCGATATCTTTCTTTTTTTTTCGTGCCATATTAATACATTTTATTTCTCATTTAATTTAAATTAAAACATTTATAGTAAATCTTTTAATAAATATTTTTATAGATATTAAAATATTTGTAAAATTTTCTATAAGCAATTATTTCATGGAAAAATATGATTATCTACTATTTCGTATTAATTCTTTTTCTTTTTCAAATAATGCAATTCTTATTTTATTTTTAATTATTCTCTTCATGGAGAGAATAACTTTAAACTCCGGGAAATTAAACGATTATTTACACCACATTGACCCTCGAGCTTATGGTTCGCGGAGGATGTTATCTGTATTTGTTGCCCAATTCGAAGAATGTTCCATTATGCTTGATGCTGGTTCTTCTAACGACACCAAGAAAATTTTAAGATATCTTAAAAGAAATGAAATTCCTCTATCTTCTTTCAAGTATCTTTTAACTACTCACCATCATTTTGATCATAACGGTGGAATGTGGAAGCTTCATTCCGAACTGAAGAAGCATAACCCTGATGTAAAGATACTTACAAATCAAAAAACAAAAGAATTATTAAATGACTGTGAAAATCATTTGAACCGTGCAAAGCGAACTTATGGGAATACAGTCGGTATCATGAAGCCCATCGAAGAGAGTGCTTTCGAGATAATGGAACCAACAGATTTTAAGAAGGATGTAAATTCTATTGATATTATTGATAAGTTTTCTTTCAACGGCTCGGAAATTAAGTTGGCTGTTTTAAAAACGCCTGGACACACACACGATCACCAAAGTCCAATTTTCATTATAGATCGAGAGATTGAATTCATCTTTCTTGGTGAAGCTGCTGGTACAATTCAACATTCAAGTGAATTAATCACCATGCCTACTTCAATGCCAACCTATTTTAGCCACAAAGATTACATGGAAACTCTTGAAAACATGAAAAAAATATTTCCATTAAAAGCGGGCTATAGCCATTTTGGAGTTGTTAACGGAAAAGAAAACGTGCGAAAAATTTTATTAGATAATGAAACTTTAATGGAAGAGTTTAGAACGAATATCATGAAATATTATCAGGAAAAACCCGAAACAAGATATGTCGTTGAAAAAATAATGCCAATGTTAACTCCAAGATCGGATTTATCCTCCGAAGATCATCCAATGTTTCAAGGTATCGCTCTAGGCATTGTGTACGGCATGCTCATGGATTTAGGATACAGAAAAGATTGATAATCTTCAATATATCTAACACATTTTTTCAGACATGAATTAATTTAAGGTTCTTTAATGGTTTTTTGATAATCATAAACTTCTAATTTCTATGATACTTATTTCTTTCAATGGAACAGAATATTGAGAAATTTGATTTAACCATCATTGGCGCAAGTCTGGCAGGGAATTACCTTTCTTATTTATTATCTAACTCTGGTTTGAATATAGCAGTAATAGAAGAACACGATAGTATTGGCATTCCATTTCAATGCGCTGGTATCGTCTCTAAAAAATTGGGAGAATTAATAGATCTTCCTAAAGAGATCGTGTTAAATCGAGTGAAAATAGCGAAAATTGTAGCACCTTCGGGAAAGTTTATAAGATTATCGGGAGATGAAAAACCTTATATTGTTGATAGAATTGCTTTGGATCGCTTATTTTATGAAAAAATAAAGAATCATGATAAAATTACTTATTTTCTTGGAGAAAAATTCAAATCATTTAGTTATACCATCGAGAACAGGGGAAAAGCGGTCTTGATTGAAACTTCAAAGAGAAAATTAAAAACCAAGATGTTAATTGGATGCGATGGGCCGTTATCTGCAGTGGGAAGAAATTTAGATGTAAAAAACAAAGTAATATACGCTTCCCAAGTTCGCATTAAGGGAAGCTTTAATCAAGATGAAGCGGTGATGTTCTTTGACCCAAGATGGAAAGAATTATTTGGTTGGATTGTTCCTGAAGGAAATAATATGTATAGAATT
>JAUXAJ010000354.1 GCA_030620005.1 Promethearchaeota archaeon
GACGATTTTAAGTGTATTTTTTGTTTTCAATTACCAAAAATTCCAGATGATAATAGTAGAGGGATTGTTTTATGTCCTATCTGTAATTATCCCGCACACGCAGATGAATTCAAGGAATGGATGGAAAGGTCAAACTTATGCTCAAGGTGCGAAGGTCCCATTCCAGAACCGTTTCGAATGAATCCAAAAGTAATGAGAGTAAAAAATTATTTAATAGTCATTAAGCATTTTTCTAAAAGATTAATAGCAGCTAATTGTAATTAATTCCTTTTTGAACTACTCCTCCCTAAAGGGTGGAGATTCTCTCAACCTTACGAATGAGAGTTCCTTGTTCATCGAGGTTTGCCGATACAGATTCGTGAGAATACTGATTGATCTTACATCCTCTCCGAAGGCGTGACTTCCCGCAGTTCCATCGGTAGTGGTATCATCATGGATGATCGTGATTCCTTGCTCTTCTCGTAATACCCTCATTCCCTCTCTCAAGAGATTCAGCGAGGCGTTTCCATCTCTATCGTGTGTCGTGTCACACGCTTCACATGTCCAGATCCTATCGTTCAGCGTGAGGTGATTGGTTTTGAAACTTTTTTTAATAATTCATCATTGATTAAATACATTCAAATTTTATTTTAGATAAAGAATTTGAAAGATATAAAAGAGAAAATTAATCGAAATTGAATGATATCAAAAATACTAAAAAGGAAGAAAAGAAAACTCATAAACAAGAAGCTCGAGAGCTATGGGATACTACTGGATTTCATAGACCTTTAGGGGGCTTCTTTTACAACTATATATTTCTTTTAGTGCTGCTCATTCCCGGACTATTAGTAATTGGCGTAATTATCCCCGCAATCATGCCTTGGCCTGCTGGTTTAGGATATAATTTAGTTGTCACGCAATTATTGAATGTGTTTTTTATTTTTGCGGATTTTGGTCTTGTCGAAGCAATTTCTCGTTTTGTAGGTGAAAATAGTACCTCAAATCCTAAAAAAGCGATCCAATACGTTTCTTTTTTCATTTGGTTTCAAATGATTACTGGACTAATTCAAATAACTGTTGTTTCAATCTATGTCATGACATGGTTGCCCTATACAAATCTGAGTTATGCGTCTTGGTTTTTCTTAGTATACATAATGATCCAATGGCCAGGAATGACTCTCGTATTTAAATACGCTTTGGGTGGCTTTCAACAATTTAATCGACAAACTTTGGTAGACATCTTTCAAAATATTGCCGTCCAAACAGTCACTCAAATAGGGTGTATTATTTTAGGAAGATGGTGGGGGGTGCAAAATCCTCATATTGGTGAGCTCATGGGCGCGGTTATGGGATTCATCTTCGGAAGTTATTTAGATGATATACTAGCGTTTTTTTTGGGAGGTTATTTCTTCAAAAAGGTAATAAACCAATTTGGTTTTAAATTTAAAGAAATTTTTTTCCTTGATTACGATAAATCCTTGCTTAAAGAAGTCTTGAATTTTGGTATTAGAGTATTGCCTTCCCGGATGGGATTTTACGCTACTAACTTTCTTATTACATTAATGATCACAAATTGGTTATATAATTACTCCACTCTAGCGGGTCTATTTTCCATTGCATTTGCCATTACTCGCCTTCTTGAAGTTTCCTTTTCAATTGGACCACCGATATCAGAGGCCTATAATAATGGAAAAAAAAGATTAGCAATTTACACGATTCAGCTCCAGTTAGTTTGGTGGGGTTTTATAGTAATTGGGATGCTAGTGATTCCAATTCTTATATTCATTCCTAGCTTACTTCCATTAATAGGAGGCGAATATGGTGAAGCAGCATTCATGGTTTTTCTATTATTCTTTAGCGCAATATTTACGTTCCCATCTGATTTTACAGGAGAGATTGCGAGAAACGCAAACATGCCTGGAACATCAACGATTCTTGAAACCATCAAACAAGTGATAAGAGTGATTGCCTATTTAATTGCCCTTGCTCCATGGGGTGTGGCAACATGGTTTGGAAGGGAATATGTTGTTATTGCTTGGTTACTCGCAGATGTACCCGGCATAATAATTAAAATGATAATCGGATGGATTGTTGTGAATAAAAAAATTGTAAAAATTAAATTTCCAATAATTCAAACCGTTGTAATCCCAATCATAGCCACCATTCCGCTCTATATTTTTTCATTTATAATGATTAGTATAATGAATGGCCTTGCCAAGGTTTCCATGACTTTCGTTTATATTTTAGCAATCTTATTGCTTTTAGGGTATTTATTCTTTTTTCCAGCTTTATTTACCTTCCCAACGATAGGATTTTTAGGAGGTTTTGATAAAAGAAGCTTGGAACATTTTGAAAACGCCGTAAAAATAAGTGGTCCTTCGCACTTTATAGCGAACCTGATGTACAGATCAAGTAAATTTGGGTACGATCATTCTCCCTTTAAAGAAAGATTTGTTATAAAACACGAAGATGCTGATAAGGAAGCGGAAGAATTAACAATACTACGAAAAGAACATGTGATTGAGGAGAACACTAATGAATGAAATATATTCATCGGAATTAATTCCAAACAAAGAAAAATCTGCCCATTGTTCTAGTATTATAGAACTACCTAACGGAAACCTAATGGTATCTTTCTATGCGGGTACTGCTGAAAAACATCCAGATTCAAAGATTTATACCTGTATTTACGATAAAAAAACAAAATTGTGGGAAGAACCTCTAGTAAGAATCAACACAGAAGGCAAATCCGATGGTAACGCCGTGCTTTTTCTTGATAGAAGTAATAGAATTTGGTTATTCAATAATACAATCCATAAAGAATGGAAAAAACCTCCAAGAACTTGGGACTGGGCTCTAACCGACAATAAATATACTTGTTCTGACGATTTAGGAAATACTTGGTCTGAAGTGAAAGATTTTTTCCCAGATTTAATAGGATGGAACTTTAAAAATAAACCAATCTATCTCCAAAATGATACCATCCTTGTTCCAATGTACGATGACTTAGAGTTTCAAAGTCGAATGGCCATATCTCAGGATAACTGTAAATCTTGGTTCCTTTCAGATTTTATTGAAACAGAAAAACCACCAGGGACTAAGATGGGAAATATCCAGCCTTCAATTATTCAAAAAAAAAATGGTGACGTAATCGCTTTTTTAAGACCTAAGAGACTTAAAAGAATTTTGATTTCAGAATCAAAAGACAACGGGCAAACTTGGACTAAAACTCGAGAGAGCGAATTAAAAAACCCTAATTCTGGAATTGACGCTGTGAAGTTATCAAATGGAAATATTGTTATAGTTTTTAACGATTTAACCTATTATTTACGATATAAGTTAAGCATTGCTATTTCAAACGATGAGGGGAAGACGTGGGTTTGTAAAAAAATACTAGAAAAAGGCCGTATTACCCATGAATATTCATATCCAGCAATTATACAAGATTCTGAAGGGTTTATTCATGTTACTTACACTTATAAACGAGAATGTATAAAGCATGTAAGAATTAAAGAAGAGTGGATTTGGAGTTAAAAATTACTTAAAAACTCATAATTCCTTCAATTCTACTTTCTTTCCAATTGCAGCATCATGGTATATTTTGCGGGGAATTGCTTCAAAAAGACCATACGGACAATTATCTACGCATTTCTTTATTATTTCACTTTTTTTGGGGTGAAGCTTTATCGGCTTTAGAGCTTTTCTGAGGTTTTTCGGAGACTTCAATATCGACTACTTCTTCCTTTTCCATGTCTAATTTCACGGGCCTAGATTCGTCTAAAGCAGTATTGCAAGCCCAACACGCATTCTCTAAATTAACTACGGCTCTATAACACTTTTCGCAATAAAAAGACTCGCAATCCGGACATACATAAGTAAATCTTGATATTTTTCCCTTGCACACCAAGCAAATCTTCTTTTCTTTAGAAATCGACACTTCTTCTTCGGTAATCTTTTGAGGTTTCGAAAACATACCTAAAATATTTTGGAATTCTTTTTCACTCTCCTTAGTGTCTGCTTTTTCACTATCTAAGATGATTTCGTTTTTAATGATTTTAATTGTTTGATAAAGGAGATATGATAAAACTACGATATAAATTGCACCTAGATACGAAAAATTAGCTGAGAATTGAAAGTAATAGATGAAAAAAATTTCAAAAATGCATAATAGACAAATTGGAATAGCTCCATTTATCTACCAAAAGAGGAGAGGATGGGAAAAATGTTCAAGACTGATAATTAACGGTAACATCATAAGGAAAGCTCCTAAAATGAATAACAACGGATGTATGACCAAAG
>JAUXAJ010000100.1 GCA_030620005.1 Promethearchaeota archaeon
ATCAACCGTTAATCCAGTCCCGACTCCCCTTTGTTTGTAGTCGAGATTGACATTAATGGTATCGCGGTGGGGTAGTTCGTTAATGTGTCTTGCTTTCTCTAAATCCTCCATTGTATAGGGCCACGCACTAACGCTTAATAATGGCATTTCTGTTGCCAAGATACCAAATCCATCTCGATTTGTTAATGCAAGCCAACGGACATCGCATCTATTACCATTTTCTTGAGGGCGTATGTAATCGAATTTAAATTCTTCTACAGAGCTATTATAAATACCTACAGCGGCGCCGGTCTTGCGATCCCAATAATTTTCGTGTGGTCCACGCCCATACCAAGTTATTTGGTTAAATTCACCTGGGATGCTCATTTGCATCCCAAACCTTATCATGTTCTTGCGTGGTGTAAAAGTGTTCTCGACGATGATATCCCCATTTCCGTAAATTGTAAAAGCAGTATCAAGATTTGATATCCCACCTAACACTTTTGAAATTACCTTAACTCGCGCAACCTGAGGCTTAATTTGTTCAGTTTCAATATTAATTATTTGACGCGAACTATCTGCTTCTTTCCAAAAATTTTTTTGCTTATGAGCGCTTCCAAAGATATATTCTAAACCCAAATCGTTATCAGTATATACTCTCCATAGATTTGGTTTGAGATGTGTTGATATTAATTCAATTCCTTTAAATATCCAGGATTCAATACCTCCTATTTCTTTATTAATACGAATTTTAAAGTTTTCTCCAATTATTTCAATTATATTTGCTAAATCGGTTAATTTAACATCAGAAAAAGAAGTAATATCAGTTCTTAAACGTTCAATAATTTCAATAGGTAATTTAAATTGATTCCAAGCAACCATGTGCCCTTTTCTAGCCCATTTTAAGTCTTCCATCAGGATAAACTTAATCATTAAATGATATTCAGTGCGAGGTGCAGGTTCAGGGATTTTAAAAGGAATAGTAATCTCTTGTTTTGTTCCCGGGTTAATTAATGGACACGGTAAATCACCTTCCTGAATTATACTTCCATTAGCAATCAATTCCCATTTTAATTCAACAAAATTTAGTAGAGCAAAGTTGTATTTATTGTGGATTTTAAATTTTCCTGAAATCAATTCAACTGGATAAACTTTAATGTTTTGGTACACCTTTTTAACTTCAAAAAGACAAGGATTAGGCTTTAGATCTGGGGTGACAATCCCATTTATGCAGAAATTTCTATCGTTTGGTTCGTCGCTAAAATCACCTCCATATGCCCAATATTCCTTGCCGTTGTCGTCTACTTTTCGAAGGGCTTTGTCAATAAAGTCCCAAATGAATCCACCAACACAATTATCGCATTTTTCGAAAATATCCATGTATTCTTGGAAATACCCCGTGCTATTACCCGCAGAATATGCGTACTCACACAGAAGTCTGGGTTTATTGGCATACATTTCGGGTGTAACCTCAACGCCTTCAAAGCTTTTAGTTATCTCGTGCTTTCCAGACAATTCAAGATGTCTTGGTAACGTGTACATGGAGCTAAAAACATCAGATACAACCAAGTTAGAATCCCCCTCGTAGTGAATTCCTCTAGTCGGGTCTATTTTATTAGCAACTTCTTTCATTTTTATGAAATTGTCACCAAAACCCGCTTCGTTTCCTAGGGACCACATGAAAACGCATGGATGGTTTTTATCCCTCTCAACTACGCTAACCATGCGGTCCACCACAGCATCAGTCCATTCTGGATCGCTTTTTGGTAGAACATTACGCAATCCGTGCGATTCCAAGTTGCACTCGTCGAGAACATAAATCCCATATTCATCACATAAATCGTACCACTTCGGATGATTTGGATAGTGGCTCGTTCTGACTGCGTTAATGTTGTTCTGTTTCAACACACGGATTTCTTGCGTCATTCTTTCGTAGGAAACTGCCTGACCACGATCGGGATCGTGTTCGTGGCGATTTACACCTTTTAATAGAATTGGAACGCCATTAATGTATATCTGGTCATTTTTTATTTCAACCTTGCGAAAACCATGCTTACAGTGCTCAACCTCTAGTATTTCTCCCTCGAAATCTTTGAGGATTAAAATTAAATCGTAAAGATAAGGAGTTTCGGCATTCCATTTTTTAGGATTTTTAATGTTCGCTTTTAAATTCACTTCTATTTCTTCTAGAGGTTTTATTTCTAAATTATCTACCACCATGAGAGGTTCTAAACCAATGTTTTTATAGCCTGCGTCCAATAAGGATATTTCAATTTTGTACCCTTTTAGTAATTCCTCTGAGTAATTACTGATTTTAGCTTTAACTTTCAATTCAGCGTCATTGTAATTATCATCGAGATTACAGAACACGAAGAAATCTCTAATATGTAATTTGGGTGTCGAGAATAAATAAACATCGCGATAGATGCCGCTCAATCTCCAACAATCCTGATCCTCAAGATAACTTCCATCTGACCAGCGATATACCTCTACGGCGAGAATGTTTTTATCCTTTTTCAAAAACTTTGTTAGATTGAATTCAGCGGGGGTCATGCTTCCCTGACTATAACCAACTTTCTGTCCATTTACCCATATATAAAACGCAGATTTAACACCATCGAAATGGATGAAAGTCTCACGCCCATCCCATTCATTTGGAATGGTGAATTCAGTTCGATAAAACCCAACTGGATTATAATCGTGATCTATGCTTGGAATTTTTTTAATATTTATGCTGGAAGGGTAATTCATGTTCGTGTATATCGGTATTCCATATCCCTCTAATTGCCAATTGCTTGGAACTGGAATTTCTTTCCAACTAGAATCATTAAAATCTTCTTTATAAAACTCCTTTGGGCGATTTACAGGTTTTTTAACCCAATTAAACTTCCAGCTTCCATTGAGAGTTTTGTAAAATGATGATTCTTTAATTCTTCCAATAGCAGAATCTACATCGGGATATGGGACGGAGGTGTTATGGGCAGGCTCTTTGTTTTGTCCGATCATTCTGCTGTTTTCCCAGTCATTTAGTAGCTGGGTTTTATCGTCCGACATGCTGCCTTCAATTAGAATATTTATTTAAAAAATAGAACCTTTAATAAAAAAATTCCTCGTTAAATCCCTCTTAAAGTGTGCTACTCAGCGGATAAACGCCATGCGTCTTGGTGGCTTCAATCATTTATTTCATTCGCTCTATTGACATTGCGGGGTGCATGTTAGAAGAAGATACCATGAACCCTCCGCCATGACCCATTGCTTTAATCGCAGATTTGACGGCATCCTCTACTTCTTGTTTAGAACCTTCCACTAAAACATGTTTCGTGTCAATGTTGCCCATTAAACATAATTTGTCTCCAATTTTCTTCTTGACTAAATACGGATCTACGAATGGAAGTTCGAGGCATTGAAGAGCGTCAAAATCAGAATCTACAATGAAATCCAAAAGCTTGGTAATATTCCCGTCAGTATGTAAGATGTATTTACCTCCTCTCTCATGTATAAAATCGGCAACTCTTTTATAGCACAGTAATAAATATTTATAAAAATCTTTCGGATTTAAAAAAGGACCGGTGCTGTATGCGATATCTCCACCTTCTATGAATATTTTCGCCCCCAAATCAGCGTAGGCTTTAAATGCAGTTAAAACAAATTCTGTTGTTTGCTCAAAACGCTCTCTAATTAGCTTTGGATCACTTTTTAATGCCCGAACAAACCATCCCATACTGAGAAAACCTTGCCAAACCGGCGGAAATATGGAGCATAAATTATTTGCTGCAAATATGCAGATCTCGTCCTTAATATCTCTACACCTATGTAAAACGCTTCTATAAAATTTTTTAGCCGTTCTGTAAATTTCTTTAAAGTCTGGTTTTGGAAATTTTTCCCAATCGCTTCTATCTTTTATCATTCCTCCGTAATAGTCTGGATAGATGTTTCCATGATTGTTCTTTATTTTTTGTTTCTTTCCAAAAATGTCCGTTAGTTCTGTTTTACCCTCAAATTTGAAGGGAATATATCCTACACCACAAGCATCGAGCCCCAATTTATGGGCCGCTTTTACGGTTCTAGAAAAAACAGATACTTCAAGATTGGGTAAAATTCCATTTATTTTTTCAACCCAATCTTCTGGATAATCTCTCTCCATTTCGTTAATTAAATCAAACGCCGTTTTTTTGGGTTTTCCAATTATTTCGTCAATTAAATTGCCATCGATTCCTATTACATGTAATGGAATCCTATCAGGTTGTTCTAAGTTTAATGCCGCCCAAACCCGCTCGATACTATTCATAGTTATATTCATGAACGATTACATTTAATTTTACTGAATAATATTAAAATGATTATTGATTTAAAAAATATTAAGAGAAAGAAAAAGATTATATAAAGAGAAGAAGAATGCGAATAAACTAGTTCACTGGTTCTTTACTAATTCGGCATACTTCTCAGCAAAATTTTTAATCTGATCCCAATCTCTAAAATCGTTTCTTTCGTCAATTTTAATGTTTGGATCATTCTTAGCAACCATTTTTATCATTTTTTTTGCTAGATATCCTATTCTTGAAGATTTAGACAAATCAATGACGCCCCCGAAGGCATCGTAAATATTTGCGGTAATTTCTTTTTCCGCTAAAATTTTTTCTATATAATCTTCTCTAGCCTTCGAAATTTTTTCAGAATTTCCAGCATCGCCACTGCTCACGAAAACACCTATTTTACTTTTTTTCAGAAACTCCTTATTAATTTCCAAGAACTTTTTTGCATCTTTCGTCCACATGCCGATTTTAATTCCAGAGCCAATCAAGATCCCATCATATTCTGTTAAAGTTGGATTTTTTTTGGGATCTAATCCTTTCAAATTTAATAAAGTTGTGTTAAATCCATCTTTTTCTAAAATATCTGCAATATATTGAGAAATTTCTTCAGTACTACCATATCTCGTCCCATAGACAATTAATACCTTTTTCATGTTTACATTATCTCCATTTTTTTATATTTAATAGATTGTATTTTTTTATTTTTTAGGTGAAAGTGGGAGAACTATCCGCCAAACGGCAAGCCACTTATCTTCTTTGCGAATGAAAACAAACATGTCTCGTCCTGTATCATGGAATGTCTCACCATTCATTTCATATTTAATCTTAAATGAATAAGATATGATCGCTGTATTACCAAATACATCAATTGTAGAATACATTTCCTTAAAATCTTGTATAATTGCATTGCTAGCAAAATCCTTATAGCTCTGCACGCAGGCTTCTCTTCCTTTTCCAAGTTCTTGAAAATCGGAAGAGACAATTACCATATTTTCGTGAAAGAAATTTGCAAGATCTTCAGGATTACCGTTTACCCATGTGTTATTTATATCCTGAATGACCTGCCAAACTTCCTGTTGGACTTTCGTTTTAAAAGAAAAACTCATCGTTATTTAAATTGCTTGTGTAGTCTACTTTATAGATATAAGTAACCATGATTAAAAAATTAATCAAGATTCTATTTTTTAAAATGGAATTTTTTTTCTTTTATTTGAAAAACTAAGGGATAAGCAATGTTATATTTTGAGATTCTTAATGTGTTTCTGCGTGCATTGAACTAAACACTTCATGGCGTCAATCATGTTGTATTGAATTTCGTCCCACTTTTGCTCATCTTTAAGTCCCGCGTTGTCAAATCGATACCTAATACTTTGATAATTTCGGGATTCTTCATAGTTCCAGTCTAAGTTGTTTGAAAGATGCCAAGAAATTTCATTAAAGTCTTTTTGTATTTCACCATTTTTCTTCTGAAGTTCTTTAAACCTCTCTTTATTAATAGATTGATCAGCATCGCCAAAATAAAGCTCGATAGCGTACCATTTATCTTTAATAATGTAAGTATAACTCAATCCAGTTTTCCCGGCAGATTTAAAAATCCAATTAGTTTTAAGAATTTTCATGTTAGTATGTTCAGGGAAATTTTTGTTTGTCTTGTCAACTAATCTTTTCCAAAATTCTATTCTCATTCTTTCAATTTCATCTAATTGGTCGTCTGGCACCTTGATTCTTCTGATATCTTCTGAAGGACCAGTAATCACTGTGAATCTTGGTATTGGTTCGTAATTCTTAATTTTGAAGATTTCTACTTTAAGTAAATAAAAAAGAACATCGCTGGGAGTATTTTTATTTAACCATCTTATTGCTTTTTCTTGATCGGGTTGAGATTCTTCACAGAGCCAAATTAGCATTTTCGCATCATAATGTGCCAAACAAGCGAGAGTAAATCCAAGATCCTTTTGGTTTGATTCATAAAATTGATTTTCTATTATGACTTTATTACCAAATTCATCTACTGCCAAAAAGTCTATGAAATAATCATCGCTTTCTTCCATGCTTATAATGGGCGTGAGATTAACATCCATTGAATCATTAAGGTAATGAATCATGGTCTTTAGCCACGAAGAAAAATCCATGTCTTCGGTATCACACAAATCACTTATTGATATTGTCTCGTAATTACGTAGATTTATCATTTTTTCAATTTTTTCTTGATCCTCTGTTTCGTCAATGACTTGAGCTTTTTTTTCTGTAACGATTTTATAAACTTCAATGGCTTCTAAATATTTTTTTGTTATACTCAAAGCTAATATTCTAAACGCATCATCTATGTTTTCACCTGTTTTAGCAGAAGTTTCAATAAATGGAAGATCTAATTGTTTTGCTAAATCCACCCCTTCAGCTGTAGAAACTACTCTTGAATCTTCTAAATCTATTTTATTACCAACAAGAATTAAAATCTTTTCTCGGGGTGGTGATTTTTTAAAATCTTCGCACCAATTTTTAACATTATCAAAACTTTTACGATCAGTAATGTCATACACTAAAATTCCGGCTTCAGAATTGTGTAAATAAATTTGTCTCAGTCTTTTAAACTGTTCTTGTCCAGCCAAATCCCAAATCATGAATCGAATTTTACCGTCCAATCCTTCAAAGATGCATTCTTTCTTGGCTATATAAACGCCAATCGTGGCCTTGTAATCTGCTTGAAAAATATTTTCGATAAAACGATGCACCATGCTTGTCTTTCCAACGCCGCCATCACCACCTAATATCAATTTATAGGCGAAATCAGTACCTAGCTTAACTTTTTGAAGAATATCCACTTTTCTTTTGATTAGTTGCTTGGTGTCTTTATCAATAATCCTTGGAATTACAGGACTAACAGGTCTTCCATCGAAGATCCGCGCTATCTTCTCAGCAGCTAAATATGAATAAGGAAAATAAGGATCTACCATGGATGAAGCATCAAGTATCGTGATAAACACGAAATCAGGACCCGCTTCACAAAAAATGAATCGATATTGGTCCGTGTCAAAAGTTCCCGCTCCAAAAGTTCCTAACTCAAAGTCTTTAGTGATTCGTTTAAGCACCAATTCTACTAACACGCTAAAAGCTCCAATGAATTTTTGATCTCCATCACTTTCAGAAGATCTCGTTAAAGATTCAATCAATAAACCAGTTCTATCCACAATTAAAGCAGCAATTATGTCCTCTCCAATTTCCTGCATGTACCACTTAAGCAGGGCTTTCAGCTTTTTTCGATCGAAATACACTGTTTCAATCTCATTTAAATACTTTATTTAGAAATTCCACATTAATAGGCATTAATATACATTTAGAATAATAAGTTCTTTTTTAAATAACATGTGTTCAGAAAATTTAAAATTACTCTTTTCAAAAGAGAAAAAAATTTCGAACCTTTATATCCCGTAATAGATAGAATTTCGATATACATCATCTTCCCAAGGTTCGGAAGAGCCTTTTACAATGCCACCTTCTTCGCAACTTAAAATTTTTGCTCTGAGCTCCAACAAATGTTTTTACGCTCATTTCGATCTTTTCTATTCTTCAAATCTTCTAATTATCATCCTACAAGGATCACCAGCCTTCTACTCTAAGAAAATAAAAAAGCTCATGGGTGGGTGACCGACTTTGTCGGATGAGAGTCTTTATTAATTTATTTTTATTGATAACATGTTCTTGTCCTTGAGCAAGCATGATTTCAAACGTGATTCTTCAACAGACATGCTCATGCACATTATTATTCAAGGAATTCAAGAATGGTATTCATAAATAAATCAGGTTCTTCCGCACTTATAGAATGAGCACTGTTATTAAAGATGACGAGTTCTGCATTTGGTATTAACTTTGCTAAGATTTCTCCATTTTCAGGACGAACCAGAATGTCTTTCTTACCGTGCATTATTAGAGTTGGATTATTAATTTTCTTAAGTCTCTTACATGATCTAAATTTATTTGTTGCCTTACTCTGATATAGTGCAGACTGTACTGAAATGGGATTTCTTTTTGCTATTTGAAGTATTTCTTTAATCAATTCTGGTTCATTCTCTATAAACTCCTTGGTAAATACAAGCGGAACTAATTCATCCATATCAAATAGTCCTTTTAATACGATGTTAATCACTTCTATGGAAGGAGGAACGGCTTGATAACCACCATATTGTGTTGAGCAAAGAATGAGTTTTTCAACTTTCTCGGAATATGTAATAGCAATCTCTTGAGCAACATTGCCACCCATTGATATCCCAAATATATGTGCTCGCTCGATATTCAAGGCATCCATTAAACCTACCGTATCATCTGCTAATGTTCTGATTGTATAATCATCATCGGTGTCATCGGTTTGCCCCACACCTCGGTTATCGAAAATAATTGTTTTTTTTTTTATATAGAAAAGTATAAATTTCCAATATTACTTTTTTTTCTTTAGCTAAATTCGATTTTTTAAATAAAAAAAAGGTAAATAAGATGGGAAAAATTCAAACTTTTTTAATTAACCATTCAATCATAACATCTGTGTTTTTAATCATATTATACTTGGTATTCCACCTCATAGCTGATATTTTTATAGCTAATCTACTTAGTCCCCTTCAGTATATTCTGTTTACATGGATAATGTTCGCTATCAACTTTGGTTTACTGGCTATTTTATGACTTTTAATCGTCCCTTTAGGATTTAACCTTCCCAATGGAGATGATTCATTTACAGCATATTTAGAGACAATTAAGCTTAATAAAATAAATCCATGGAAACGAAATATTGGTTTAGGAGTTGGTTTTGCGGCAATTTTCTGTGCATGCACGCTCATAACGTCTTTACTTACTGGAAAATATGTTTTTGACCCTACAATAATCTTTGGATGGCCTGAACCGGATAAACCTAGAAGTTTCTTGTTTATTTCCATGCTAATTCCAGGGATCTGGGAAGAAATTGCATTCCGCGGTGTTATTTTAACCTTATTGATGAAGAAATATTCTAAACGAAAATCAATAATAATTGACGGAATATTATTTGGAAGTGCACACTTAGTAAATTTCTTTAGAGGCGCAGATTTGATTTCAACTCTCGTTCAAATGGTTTTTGCTACAACTATAGGCTTTGCTTTTGCGTACATGTATATCAAAACAGAATGCTTAATTCCAGGCATAATTGCTCATTATTTAATCGATGCTGTAAATCCCTTATTTCTAAATTACTTTATTACAGATATGTTATTGATGTTATTGTTGTTAATACTTACTATTATCTTTATCGTGATTCTTGCCCCTCTTCTTGCGATTTTTTTCGTGAAATTAGTTATGAAAAAGCAAGAAGATCTGTAGAGTTTTTAAAGAAATATAAATTCAATTAACAAATTTTTTTTTTTATTTTTAAAAGTTGAAGTTGAGGTTCCTAAAGTGAAAATATGTTAATGTTTTCCATAATATGATGTCCAGCGTGTTTTTCTTGGATTTTTTTTAAATAGTAACATCGCTTTCCTACATTTTGAAGTGCAAAAATTTAAGATCGTGCCGTTTCTCCTGACAAACATTATGCCGCGTCCAATGGGTATGTCATACCCACAGAAACTACATCGTTTTACTTTAACTATCGATTTTATCGACTTTTTTAAATCGTATAATATTATTATTGCTGGTTAATATTATTATTGCATAATTTTCAAAAATATATTAATGCTTTCGTGTTTCCACTCGAAAACAACCAGGACAATACCGCAGTTTTCTTGAGCGGTCATGATAAAAGCCACCGTTATTTGAGCGGTTGAATCTTTTAGTTATAATAAAATACTCAATTAAAAAGGAGGGGGTTATTAAATGAAAAATTTGGAAGTTTAGAAGGAAATAAATAGTTTTAAAAAACCATAGTTTATTATATAAATTACATGACTTTTCTATCATTACAAAATGAAGAAGGAGAATTTATTTTTGAGTGAAAAACATTCCTCTTTAAAAGAGAAGAAGGATAAGTTACAAATAATTTCTGGAGAGGGCACGAGTGAACTCCAATGGCGGATAACACTCGATGCTATGAGTGAAGCCGTCTTCTTAGTAGATTTAGAACATACAATTTTACAATGCAACAAAGCAACATTGGATCTTTTGCAAAAGTTAAAATACGATGAAATCATTGGAAAGAAGTGTCATGAGCTCGTACATGGCCCTTCATCACCAATAGAATGGTGTCCCATGATGTTCATGCTGAAAACGAAGAAAAGGGAGGTGGCTGTTGCTCAATTAGGGGATAAGTGGGTTGAGATCTCCACGAATCCCGTTTTAGATGATGACGGCAATATCCTTGGAGCCGTTCACATAATAAATGACATCACCAAACGAAAAACTGCTGAGCAAGAATATAAAAATGCCTTGAAAAAATCGGAGCAACATGGAAAAGAAATCAAGGCTGTCTTAGATTCTACAAGATCAGTGCTTAAATATCAGAATTTTGATGCTGCTGCGAAGAATATATTTAACTCATGTAAGGATGTCATTGGTGCGAAATCCGGCTATGTTGCATTGTTATCTGAAGATGGAATGGAAAATGAAGTTCTTTTTTTAGATTCGGGTGGTCTTTCCTGCTTGGTAAATCCAGAACTTCCAATGCCCATACGCGGACTAAGGGCTCAAGCATATAATACCAGTAAGCCGGTTTATGATAATGACTTTATGAATAGCCAGTGGGTAAAATTCATGCCTAAAGGTCACGTTATCTTGAATAATGTCCTGTTTGCTCCATTAATCCTTGAAGAGAATACAATAGGATTAATCGGGCTGGCAAATAAAAAAGGAGGATTCAACGATAATGATGCGAGGATCGCGAAAGGGCTTTCAGAATTAGTTGCAATCGCACTAAACAACAGCAAGATGCTCGATTCTTTAGAAACTTCGGAAAGTAAATTTCGTAAGGCATACGAACAAGCAGAATTTTATAAGGATTTGTTTGTTCACGACATGTCGAATGTGTTGACCACACTTCAAATGTCTACAGACTTTTATTTTCAACATTCCGAAAGTCCCGAAAAAGGAAGGGAAAGTAACAAGTTGAAGGAGATAATCAAGATGCAACTCAATAACGGGAAGCGATTAATTTCTAACGTGCGAACGATGTCAAAATTAGAAGAAGGAGCTAAAAACACGTTGGAAGATATTGAAGTACGTGAATATATTGAGAAGGCAAGAACAGTTACACTAAATAGTTTTCCAGAAAGAACTATTACTATCGTCATTCAGAATCCCGATAAAACCGTGAAAGTTCGAGCAAATGACCTGCTATTAGACGTGTTCGAAAACCTGTTAAATAATGCCGTGAAATACAACGACAACCCTGCAATCGGCATTTTCGTTCAAGTCTCAGAGGAACAAGAAGAAGGAACTGATCGTGTAAAAATAGAATTCATTGATAATGGGATTGGCGTCTCAGATGCTCAGAAACCTTACATCTTCCAAAGAGGGAATGATGAACGTAAAGGAGGAAAGGGAATGGGCATCGGATTATCGCTGGTAAAGAAAATCATTGAAAGTTACAACGGTCATATTTGGGTGGAAGATAAATTAAAAGGAGAGTACACGAAAGGAAGTAAATTCATTGTTTTAATACCTAAAGCTACATGAAGCGAAACAACAACTAATTTAGTAAAATTGAAATATAAAATGATTTAATGATTTCTCTCATATTAATCGTTCATTTTTGGTATTTTCTATATTGTTATATGGTTGTTTAACCCGATCGGAATTTTCCTGATATTCGTATTATATCAAGACATGATCTTAGGTTCTCAATGGTTGGCCTATTATACCCAAAATACGCGTTTACTTTCTTTTTTCTGTCAGGTGTAACTTAATTTAATCTCTTTAAAAACTAGTGATTCGTACAACTTTTTTATTTTGAATTTATCAAATCATACTTTTTCAATTATCGTGGCTACACCTTGCCCGCCGCCAATACAGGCTGTAGCGAGACCAAATCTTCCGCCTTCAAATTGTAATATTCGCGCAAGCGTTCCAATTAGACGTAGACCTGTTAATCCCAATGGGTGTCCAATGGCAATGGCACCACCTTTCACATTTATTTTTTCGCTTGGTATTCCTAAAACTTTCTTTGCGTAGAGTGGAACAATTGCAAACGCTTCGTTGATTTCCCAAAAATTTATATCCTCTACTTTTAAGCCAGCTCGACTCAAAGCTTTTATACTGGTTGGTACAGGACCCTTTCCCATTACACCGGGATTCACTCCTGCCCATGCTATTGATTTAATTTTTGCCATTGGCTCGATACCAAGCTCATTAGCGCGAGTTTGAGACATGAGAACGCAACAACCTGCCCCCGCATTCAGAGGTGAGGCATTTCCCGCCGTTATTTGAGCTTCTTTATTGATTCCCTTCGAGACTAAACGAAGTTTACCCATTATTTCCATAGTTGATCCTCCGCGTATCGATAGATCGTATTTAATCAATTTTTTTGAACCATCTGGAAGGGTTCCTTCGATTGGAAGGATTTCATCGTCAAAAAATCCTTCTTCTCGCGCTTTTATCGCCTTATCGTGAGAAGAAAGGCTAAACTTATCCATGTCTTCTCTTGTGATATCTGGATTTTGCTCCCATAATTTCTGCGCCGTTTGTATCATAGAAAATCCCGTTTTTAAATCGTATTTTGCGTGGTTTGGAAACTGCACCTCGTCGGCAAGCTCAAAATGCTTGCTAGTATATTCGCTACCACGAGGTATTCTTGTCATGTGTTCCATTCCGCACGCAAGGATGATTTCCGAGTTTCCAGTCATTATTTCCATCGCACCAACATGTACGCTTGACATGCTTGATCCACATTGCCTATCAAGACCTATAGTCGCTATCGTTTCGGGGAGTTCTGCTAAAAAAATTGGTTGGCGTCCTCCGTATAGAAAATTTTCCTTTACTTGGTTAGCGCAACCTACAATCATTTCGTCAACCTCGCTGAGATCGAATTTTGCCCGAGAAGAAATTTCTTTTAACACTAATGCCAACAATTCATCCGCTTGAATTTCGTGAAAAGCATCTCTTTCGGGCTGATCAGGACGGTTACGGGAGATTGGAGTTCGTAAATAATCCACAATTACGACATCCTTCAGTTCTGGCATTTTTATACCTCTTTTTTAAGTTTTAACTTTTTTGAAAGAAAAGGTTCTTTGTTATATAAATTTTTTATATATTGTAATTTCTTAGAAGATTTTAATTAGGACTTAATTTAGTCTTGAAAACCTCAGAAAATATTTATAAGGAAATAAATATTGGAACGTTAAGTCTAATTTCTACCGAAGGTCCAAAAGGTCATAATTGCATGATTTTTTCTAAACCCCCGATTGGCTTAATTTTACTTGTAGATCAAGAAGATCCAATCGAACTCTGGTAAATAAGTAGTAAAGAAATTGCCGAACAATTTATCGAGCAGTAATTTTTAAATTTCTTAAAGATCTTTTATTAAATAATTTAATAAAAAGTGGATGTAAAAATATTTGAAAATATATGGAATATCAGAAAAGAACGGGAGTATTATTTCCGAAATTAATAAAGGTATTAAAAATAAAATAAATATAATAATAAAATAATTTGAATATATCCATGGAACAGTCCAAAAATACCTATAAAATTAAAGAAAATAAGTATTTATATATAGCATCAATTTCAATGCTACTCTACTCATTAATGGAAATTATAGATAGCATAGCAATTATCCTAATTGCATTTAATATAATCCCTAATATTTCTTTAGCATTTGAATGGAGTTTCCCTATAATATAACAACTTTTAGAAACCCAACCTTTATCTCTCGCACCCCTTTTCTGGGCATTTACCTTAATGCGAGTTATTTCTACAATTGGGCTTTTTAAAAATTTATTATGGGGATTTTGGATTGGAATGGGTAGTTTACTCATTACCATGATCCTTACAATTTTATTCCTACCTATTGGTGTCTTTGAACTTCTAGGGTGTGCTATAATCTTCATTTTATTAGTTATGGGGTATTGTAAAGATAGACCAATAATTTAAACCAAAAAGGTCACGTTTTAATAAAAATTAAATACGCCTAAGAAATTATATTCAGTAAGAAGTCAAACCTTTCTTAATCCAAGAATATATTCAAATCCAAAATGACAATCCTTATAATATTCAATTTTGAATTATTTAGTTTTAATGTAGTTTTAATTGCATGATTTTTTCTAAACCCCCGATTGGCGTAATTTTACTTGTAGATCGAGAAGATCCAATCGAACTCTGGTAAATAAGTAGTAAAGAAATTGCCGAACAATTTATCGAGCAGTAATTTTTAAATTTCTTAAAGATCTTTTATTAAATAATTTAATAAAAAATGGATGTAAAAATATTTGAATCGAGTGGCCATAATAGGAGTAGGTCATACGAGATTTGGGAGATTAGTTAATAAGGATCTAATGGATCTATTATGCGATGCTTCACTAGAAGCTATACATAATTCAAATACTATCGATAAAGATTTTGATTCCGTTTATGTAGGTGCCATATGTCCTGGCGAATTCAACCAATTAACAGGTATCGCGAGTGCACTCGTAGATAGAATAAGTTTAATCCCAGCAGCAGCGGATCATATTGAAAATGGGCCGGCTAGTGGGGGTTCTGCGGTAAAAGCTGGTTTTCAGGCGATCGCATCGGGACTTAGTGAATTAGTACTGGTCGTTGGAGGCGAAAAAATGACGCATATCACTACTCCTGGATTTGTTACTTCAACCGTTGCTACAATAACTCATCATCAGGTAGAAAGGCCTCATGGGGTGTCACTTCCATCCTTTGCTGGATTGTTAGCCCGAGCTTATCTTGAAAAATATGACGCGAAATTAGAATGGCTCTCAGATATTGCAATCAAAAACCACGAGAACGGAGCTTTAAATCCCGTTGCTCATTTCCAAAAAACTATTACGGAATTCATGGAAAGCGCCATTCAAAAAGGAAGGGGAAATTGGGATAATATTGACGAGTATTTAAAGGACGATAAAAGAAATCCAATAATAGCCGATCCTCTCAGACTTTTTCACATTTGTCCCATTTCGGATGGAGCTGCTGCTCTCGTATTGTGTAATGCCGATGTTGCCAAAGAGTATTGCGATACTCCAGTGTTAATTTCAGGAGTTGGTCAGGCAACAGATACGCACGCGGTTCTTGAAAGAGATGACATCACTATTTT
>JAUXAJ010000180.1 GCA_030620005.1 Promethearchaeota archaeon
AATAAGATTACAAATTTATTAAGTAAATTCGAAACAACCGAGTTAATTTCAATTTTTGGTAATTCTTTTAAAGAACATGCTAAAAGATATGTTCGGTGGGGTTGGGATTACAGCGTGCCTGTAAAAAATATGATGTTAAAAAATTATTTTAAGAGAGCAAGGACGGAAGAAAAAAAATTATATTACAATCAAAAGTTAAATAAAATAAATTCCCTACAATTAACGAAAAAAGATCCAACGAAAGTCGGTAATCCTTCGAGGCAAAAAAATATTGACACTTTTACAACACTACAATTAATTGAAGATTTACGCCAAGAAATCAAAAAGCTTTCCGAAGAACTGGCAATAATGTTCCCTGAAAGGCTTATTAATAAAGTAAATTCGTTTGGAATGACTATGTTGTCACAATATTGGGATTTTTCAGATAATTATGTTAGAAGAAACAAGAAGAATTTCTTGAAGGATTCTAGTAAAAAGTTTTCTGATAAAAACTTAAACCTTTTGGAAGAGAAACTAAGCAAAAGACTCGGTGCTAAAGCTTTAGGGTGTGTTTATATCATTAATGAGTACAGAAATGATCAAATTAACGGTCTTGATTTCGTTTCACAGTTATGTGTTGAGCTAGGGCGCGTTTCTGGTGAGATTTCAATATCAAATATGGAATTAGGGATTATATTAGGGGCCACAAAAGGTTTCGTCAAGAGAACATTAAGCCGATTAACTAATCCGAATCAAAAAAAACACCGTCAATACAATCCTAATTTCAAGTTTGATCTTGAAAGGTTGGATTCGATGATATTCAATCTAAAGACCATTTTTGGACAACGCGCTATGCAATGCTTGGAATTAATCGAGAAATACAAACTCGCCAGTCCGAATTTGAAAGAATATACTCACCAGAAACATAACATTGAAAAGTCTCATTTCTTCAAGAATATTGATTCTGACGATAAGGCATACTGGTTCGGGTTTATGACTGATGGGTATTTGATTAAGAAAGAACAAAGGATAGGGTTAGAGCTATCGATTAAAGACGAAAATCAAGTGCGGGATTTTGCCAAGGCTATCGGCATCGATGAGAAGTATATTAAACCTAGAGAGCGATTCTTGAAACACAAGGGGGAATTAAAAAAATATTCAACTATAGAATTAAGATTTGGGTGTAAACCTATGTGGCAAGAATTAAAAGATAACGGTCTTTATGGTTCTAAATCGAACCGAAAAGAAGTACCTCAAGTAATTAAAGCTCTTGTCCAAGTCGCTAAAAATAAGGAGGGAGATCAATGGTATGAAACACCTGAAGGAAAAACAACTTTAGCGTGGCTTCTTGGGGTATTTGACGCGGATGGGTCCTATCGTGGTGGATTACGGGGAAGGCTTTTTTCTTCGAATGAACTATTATTGGAGGATTTAAAAGAACTTTTCGGCATCAAGAATCGTGTTTCGACACGCGTGGAACCAGGCACGGTCAAGTTCGCCTTCGATAGAGCATACATCAGTAAAGGTTATTATTCTATCGAGCTCGGACCAGATCTATACGAAAGGATGATTAATAGTTTTAACGGTGGATTAGATAGAAAGCGACCAGAGCCTTCATCAGTAGAACCTCGTTATCTTGGGTCTTAAATATTTATTATTAAATTGTTTTATATATATCTAAAAATAATGAAAACATAAAAAAGTAGCGAAAAAATATGGAACCCGCGTCCGTTTTTTTTAGGGGTAAGGAATATAAGGTGAACACAAGGCGACAGTTTCTCGATTTAGGAGGGATTGGGATAAAAAAAATAAGCGATGTCCAAGGACTCGAGGAGTTAACCGATTTAAAATGGTTAGAACTCGATGGAAACAATATTTCCACGATTGACGGGCTAGACTCATTCCAAAGGCTCGAAGACTTATTTTTAGATGGGAATAAAATTACTGAAATCTCGGGGCTTGGCGAATTACATTCCTTAAAAAGGTTAGGTCTTGGCGCAAACGAAATAACGAAAATATCAGGGCTTGATAACTTACCTAATCTAACAGGGCTTAATATTAAGATCAATAAAATCTCGGAGATTAAAGGTTTGGACGCATCAACCAACTTAATTAAGCTGGATTTGAGTAGCAACAAGATCTCGGAAATTAAAGGACTCAAAAAATTGGGAAACTTGAGAATATTACTCCTTTCGAGAAATAAAATCTCTACAATTTCCGGTTTAGGCTTGTTAAAGCGATTGGAAGTTCTTTACCTTACCAGAAATAAAATTACAGAATGTAGAAACTTGGAGAATAATGTTAACCTGAGAAAGCTTGTTATTGCCGATAATCCCATCAAAAATATTGAACCCTTAAAATCCTTACCAGCGTTAAAGGAACTCTCCATTGCTGATACACTTGTTTCGGAATACGATATGCGGAATTTTGAGTCGTCAAAAAAAGGAATTATCCTATTTCATAGTTACTAGTTTGAAGAATTTAGGAAATCCTTAAACAACATATAAGAGCAGAACTGTTAAAATCTGGAGTTAAGAGTTAATTACCGTTATTTCAAGTCCCCCGCTTTCTTTAGTTTCAAAGGGAGCTTTGTAAATTCCTTGTTCAGCTTGGAAAGCAGTCTTTCTAGCCTCTCTCGTCCCGCTCTAAACTTGTCAACAATTTTCTTTTCTAAAGATACGGCTTGCGCTGGTTTCGAACTGGTCGCGGAGACCAGCTCGTATGCAGCATTAAGTCTCAAGTGGTGGTTTCTCCTCGATTCAAGCTCCGTCCTGTTTAACTCCTTGAGGTGAAACTTGATTTCCACGAATTGCTCTATTCTCTTTTCGAAATCGGTTGTGTCTTCGTGGCGTTCTTCTCTCGACATCGTTACCTTCTTTTTTACTTCTTATTAATGCGTGGAATTATTTAAACAAAAACTAAGCCGTTATAATGGCATATGAAGCGAAATCCGAAATCTAATTACGGATTCTTATTGTATTCTCGTAACAATCCCGCGTCCAACAAAAATTCTCGAAGGGAAAGGTTGTGAAAAGGTTGTGTCCCTCACGAGATGATCATTCTAAATTTTGTGTCTTTTTAATTTAATCGCGAAATCTTCTTGTTTTTTCCAACTTCCAAACATTGAGCCTTTAGAAGTTAATTCTTCTATTATATCCTTAATGTTTTTATCTATTTTCCTTACAGGTTGCTTCGCAAATGGAGTTTGAGGTAAGGGAATAAAAGAATGACCGTGAATCCTTGCCCCCATTTTTGACAAATCTTTCATCATTTTTATGGTTAATTCTCTATCATCTTCATTTTCATTTGGCAATCCGAAAATAAAATCTACATTGACTTTAAGATTGGAAGCTAAAGTTAATTCGACCGCCTTATAAATATCTCTGACAGTATGACCTCTACGACAGGAATCCAAGATTTTCTGACTTCCTGATTGAGCGCCCATCGTGATATTGTCGTTAGCTGCGTATTTTAAAACCAATCCAAGCGTTTCCTTGGTCACGTGTTCAGGCCTTACTTCCGACGCGAATGACCCTAAAAAAATCTTGCCCCCGGCACCTAATATTTCTCTTGTTTTAACTAGCAATTCTTCTAATTTCTGTATATTTAGCTGAATTCCGTCTGGAGAACCGTAGGAAAATGCGTTTGGAGTAATGAATCTAATGGCCGTCAAGTCTCCGTAATGATTTTTTAATATTTTAATGTGTTTGCTAACAGCATCTATACTTCTATGTCTTGGATTAGTCCCTAATATATATGGAGTTTGGCAAAAATAACACATGTAAGGACACCCTCTAGTTATTTCAATTGCTCCAAATTTAATATTTTTGGTAGGAAACGGGGGATACATGTCTAAATCAATGGGTGCTCGTTTTCCCGTGTATATGTACTTGCCATCGTTGTTAAAATAAGCAATACCCTTGGTATTCGCAAGAGTCTCGTTATTTCGGATGGCTTTAACCAGTTCTACAAATGTTTCTTCTCCTTCTCCTCTAATGACAACATCAAACTCTAATTTTAACGTGCCTTCTGGGTCTCCCGTTGGATGAGGTCCACCTGCTATAAAAATAGGTTTATTTCCAAGTTTTTTTCTTAATACTTTCAGTAGATCGTGTGTTTCGAATAATTGAGTAGTAAAAAAGGATATCCCCACAATGACTTTCACGTATTTTTTAAGAACGCTCTTTAACTCTTGAATTAGTACTTCTTTAGCGGAAAAAAAATAGATGGCTATGTCTGATAAACTTTCATCAGTTTCGAGAGCTCCAATTACGGCGTTAAAACTATACTTATTGTCTTTATGATAATATACAACGATTGCTATATCTTTCAATTGAAAACACTTAATAAAGCGAGGGTAATAAATTAATTTAAATCATTATATTATACATTTTTTTAATTCCTTCATGATAACATATATATTAAAAATTAAATGTATAAATTTACTTATTTTATATAATTAAATATTTGAAATTAAATAATCATATTTTAATTAGGAAAAAAAAATGTTGTTTGAATGTATTATAGGGTTCACAATCGAGGAAGCTGGGATCTGCTGGTTTGATTTCTTTAGTATTGGACATCTCTGTTTTGGTTTAGGCACATTTCTAATCATTTCGTTATTCTATACGATTCCCAAGCATAAAGGTAACGTCCCAATTTTTTCCTTGTTATTCGTTTTTATTCTCACGCTGATTGTCCTGATCGCATGGGAGATAGTAGAAAATGTCGTATTTGTTGCAATTGGCTGGAAATTTGAAGATCAACCCGATAGTTGGCAAAATATAACAACTGACCTAATTATTGGCGTTATTGGAGCAATAATTAATTGTGTAGCAGCATATGAAACAGTAGATAAATGGGAAGGAAAAGGCATACGATGGTATTATTTTACAGGAGTTATTGCGTTTGTAATTTGGCTTGTATTTTTCTTCATACTTCGGTATTTTACTTATTGGTAATGCTGGATAAGAATTAATATTAATTTTATTTTTCTTTTTATTTTAAATATCATGGTTGCGCTTGACAAATATGTTACTTTTAAAAAGGGTACTTTACCACTAATAATTTCCGTGCCTCACGGGGGTTCCTTCAAATTTGGAGAAATTCCTACGAGAAAAGAGGGTATTCTTGGTATAGATAAAGGAACGATTGAATTAGCTCAGGAGCTTATTGAGTTAATTGAGAGATTTTCAATTAAACGGTTTTCGCTTGCAAAAAAGCCTTCCATTTTAATTTCAAATATTAGTAGAAGCAAGATAGATTTCAACCGATCAGAGAGCGAAGCATTTCAAAATGATTCTGCTATTGCTAAAAAGATTTATCATTTTTATCACGAGCAACTAAAAAATACTATAGAAAAGAATATACGACTATTCAAACGATCCCTGTTGATTGAAATTCATGGTTTCGAAAAGTATAAGCGCCCTCCTGGATTTAGAGATGTGGAAATAATATTAGGAACTCGAAACTTGAATACAATCCTACCTAAGCCTGATCAAAAAGTAAATTTGGGTGAAAACATTCGGGGAAAAATAATAAATCGTTTTCTTAAGTTAGGGATTCCAATTGCTCCAGGTCATCCAAGGAGAAGAGAATACGTGCTAAAGGGAGGCTTTATTACTCAAAAATATGGTGCCAACAATATTACTAAAAGTCAATCCATTCAAATCGAATTTTCTGATAGAATTAGAATTCACGATAAAGAATTACGAATAAAAACCCTCAAATGTCTTGCAGAACTCTTGTTCAACGAGATCGCGTAATTCTCCAGATTTATTCGGTTGATTTAAAACCTTTAACTCTAATTTAAACGCTATAAAACAATAATCATTCTTGTTTTATCACTATTAATCGTATCTATATTGATAACCTTTTATAAATATTAATCATTTAATATTTCATGATGAAAGAAATGGACAAAAAGATGGGTTTTTGCTTTGACCTCGACGGAACTTTAATCAACAGTACCGATATAGGAGATAAGGTTGAAAAGGAAGTTATTAAAAAATTTAATATACAGATTAATGAAAAATTGGAAAAAGAAATAGATGAGCTCATATATGAAATTGTCCAAGGCGAAAATAGAAAAAAACTGGGAAGAAAAATAATGTCCGTTATTTTCAAAAAATTAGGATTAAACTTTTTTCAAAGGATTAAAGCCTTAGCGCTAGCTGGAAAAATTTTTAAGGAGGAGGTAAAAAAAATTAAATTATTTGAAGGAGTAGAATCTCTATTTGATTTTTTAGATGTTAACGAATATCCTTATACAATAGCCACAACTTCTTCTTCAAAAGAAGTTGACGACCGTCTTAAAAAATTTCCTAATTTTTATAAAAAATTTAATGGAAAACTTATTACGAGAAGTTCTGTTAAATATTTAAAACCACATCCAGAAAGTATTGAGAAAGCTTCAAGAATCATGGGTGTCCCACTGAATCGCTGTGTAATGATTGGCGACATGCACACGGATATAAATATGGGAAAAGCCGTTGAATCGATTACAATTGGCGTTTTAACAGGGCTTTTTTCAAGAGAAAAATTTCTTCTTATGAACCCGGATTTCATTATTGACTCTGTATCTGAAATACCTGAAATTATCGATCAAATAAAAAATAAGGTTTATAATAATTAATTAAAAAATAAAAAACATGTCTATCTATTTTATACAAATTATAAAAATAAAAATTGCTTTATTGGTTGTAAAGAACATTTTTACATTATTTTGAATTCTTGTTAAGATTTGGGGAAAAATGGCTAAGGACAGTATTGACATAAAGGATTTGGAAGCATTTATAATTGGATTAAAAAATAGCTTCGATACACTTAATAATTTTGATTTAATTAAAGCTCAAGGGTTCCAAGCTCAATTAGCCAAAGCTATCTCCAATCTCAGATTAAAAATAGTTGATAAAATAGAAACTGAACCTAAATTTGGAGAACCCGCTTCTAAAGATGATGTAAAAAAAATCTTATTAACCGAATTGAAAAATTTAAAGAATCTCTTAGAAAGTGATGAGAATAACGAAATCGCACCAAGAAAAAAATTTGAGTTAGTAAAAAAAATTGCTGAGATACGCGCAATCTTGAAAATGAAAGAGTGAGAATTCACTTCAAATATGAGTCAAAAGCTATTAGATTTTTGAAAAATTTCTTCTCCTTAATAATTCCGAAATTCATTTGCAGCATCAAACATGGCAACTATATTTTGAGGAGGCACTTCTGCCGTGATATTATGAATGTTTGCCGCAATATGACCCCCTCCTGATTTCAAGCATTCAAAATTTCTTCGTACTTCATCTCTTATTTGTTCTGAAGTTCCGAAAGGGAGCGTTTTTTGAGTGTTGCACAGTCCGCCCCAAAATGTGATCATCTCCCCAAACCTTTTTTTCAAACTGCAAGGTTCCATGTCGTAAGCAGAAATTTGGGTGGGATTAACAGCATCGTATCCAATCTCTGCAAAGTGAGAAATAAACAAGGGAATTGAACCACAGCAATGGTAATTTATTTTTACATCTGCTAATTCATGTATATTCGTTGAAAGCGTGCATTCTAAGGGTTTAATAATGTTTTCATAGATTTTTACACTCATGATAGGTCCTGCTTGTTCGGCTAAATCTCCATTGATGCATACAACATCTAAAAAATCTCCAACCTCGTCTAAAAAAGTAACGTTATAGTCCATCCAATACTTTAAGAGGCCTTCCATTGCCGCAATAATTAATTCTTGTTTTGTTCGAAGATATCTTAATACTTTAGTAAAGCCAAAGAGAAAAGTAGTATATTCATACACACAACCAGTAGGAGGTGTAACTAATGCATATTCTGTCGTTTCACGCATTTTTTTTGCATGTTCTTTTAAACCCTTAAAAGGAGTCTTATCTATTCCGTCAGGCCAATCGTAGTTTTCAATCTCTTGAACGGTTTTAAAATCCGCAAAAGGATGGATTACGGGATCGAAATACAAGATATTTTCAATATCTTTTTTAGCGTCATTCCCCCAAAAACATCCGAATTGATCGTATAATCCAACGTATTTTCCCTCGTATTGAGGTTCCACCTCATCAATTTTTATCATGCCGCCAAGAGGTCGAACATATCTCGTATCAATGTTAAATCTCTGTAAAACTTCTTCGCATGGAACAGCTAGTTGTTGGACGAAGTCGTAATATTGAATATTTTTATCTTCAATTTCTAAATAATCTAACAATCTTAAATAGGCTTTAATGTGGATGCCGGACTGATTCCCTCCCAAATCAAGAGGTATTCTATCAGGCTGCTGGTGATTTAAAGCGGAGTTAACTCTTTCTCGCGAATTCATGAATACTCGCATTTTTTTAAATTCTTAATCATTATTACCAATGATTCATAAAAATTAATTGTTATTAATTGAAAGATAGATTTTCTTAAAAAAGTAAAATTAGAATAAAAAAATCGAATGGGAATAGATTTGAAGATTATAGATCTTGAGGAAAAATATCTACAAGAATATTTTATGTGTCTTGAAGAATGGTCGGATGAAATAAAAGAAGCAGGAAATCATAAAGAGACATGGTTTAATAAAATGAAAGATAAAGGTCTTGGAGTTAAACTTGCGGTTGATGAGAGAAGTGTTATTGGTGGAATGATTCAATATATTCCTATAGAATACTCTAATGCTGAAGGAGTTGATCTTTACTTCATAAATTGTATCTGGGTTCACGGATATAAGGAAGGACGGGGCAATTATCAAAAAAAAGGTTATGGTAAGGCTTTACTTCAAGCTGCTGAAGATGATGTTAAAAAAAGAGGGGCTAAAGGAATAGTCGCATGGGGCGTTTCTCTTCCATTTTGGATGAGGGCATCATGGTTTAAAAAGAAAGGTTATACAAAAATAGATAAAGATGGAATGGCAATATTGCTTTGGAAACCATTTACTGATGATGCTATTCCCCCTAAATGGATAAAACAAAAAAAGAAGCCTCAATCGGTACCTGGTAAAGTGGTAATAACCTCTTTTCTAAATGGATGGTGTCCAGCACAAAATTTAATAAGAGAAAGAGCGAAAAGAGCCGCAGATGAATTTGGAGATAAAGTCGTTTTTCAAGAAATTAATACATTTGAACGGGGAAACATGTTAGAATGGGGGATTTTAGATGCTTTATTCATTGATGAAAAACAAATAAGAACAGGCCCTCCACCTTCATATGAGAAAATCAAAAAAAAAATTATAAAAAAATTAAAGAAGATAGATAAAGTATTTTCAGCAGTATAGAGGTTGAATGGTTGCAAAAACTTCAAAGGGATTCTGACATAAAAGATAGTATGCTCATTGATACTCATTGTCATGCAAATTTGTACTTGATTTTAGAGGAAATTTTAAAGGAAGCTAAGGAAGCCAGGGTTGAAAAAATCATTTCAGTTAGTATGAGCGCCAAGAGTCTTGAGAGAAACTTAGAATTAGCAAAAAGATTTGATATGGTGTATCCCGCATTAGGAATACATCCTGAGGAAGTAAGAGAAAATCCTAATTTAGAGAACCAGATGGACATTATTATTGAGCTTATTCGTAATAACAAGGATAAGATATGTGCAATTGGAGAAATAGGTTTAGATCATCATTTTGTAAAAAATAAGGAATTATATCCATTACAAAAGAAAATCTTTGATACCATGTTATCGCTCGCACAGGAATTAGAATTACCCGTAAACCTCCATACAAAGGGAGCAGAAAAATTAGTTTTTGATACTTTACCTTCATATAAAATCCCCAATATCAACATTCATTGGTATTCTGGACCCGAAGATCTTCTAAAACTAGGCATTGATAGGGGTTATTATTTTTCTATTACTCCAGCTATTAGTTATTCCCCCGCAGTAAAAAAGACCGTTTTTATGGTTGATATAGAACATTTACTTCTTGAAAGCGACGGTCCTGTAGAATCTAGGGGGATTATTTGGACTCCTGCTATGATAAAAAATGTAATTAATTCTATTTCTAAATTAGTAAATATCCCAATTGAGGAATTAGAAAGACAAATTGAAAAAAACACTGAAATAATTTTCCCAAAGATTTTCAAATAACGGCTACACCATTAATTCAAGAATCTCTTGTGGTAGGTGTTAAAGGAACTTTTTAACTGAACTTATCGACTCTCTTTTTTTCTTTAATGCTCTCATTTTCTTGAGAAGTGAAGATTTGAATATTATAAACTATCCAAATCTTTTTTGCCATATGTCAAAAAAGTTGAAAGGGCATGTATTTTTTATAATTAATTTTACGAGTAAACTTATAAATAGTGAAAAAATGTATGAAGCATTATCAGACTCTATTTCAGCTCTTTATAGAAAAATATTGCTCCTACATTGATGGAATTTACATCCAATTATATTTTATTCTATATTAAATATGAATAATAAGTAAACTTATAAATAGTGAAATTGTCAAATACTATTATTGTAAATTAAAAAATGGTGAAAAAAATGGCTGAAAAGCAAGAAAAATTAGCTTTTTATGAAATGGACATGATAAGGGATTTGATGGGCGCCATGGCGGGTAGAGCAACTAGAGCAATGATGGGTAATTTCAGAACTGCTCGTATTCTCGTAGGAAAACTTGGTTTAATGGGCTTAAAGTCCGATTTAGAAGCTCATGTGGAGAAGGAAGATCGAAGAGCGTTGATAATCACGGATTCTTTTACTAAAAAATTTTCAGGATTAGTTACGAACGAACTTGATGAGATAGAGTTTGAATCAAAAGTATGGTCAGGAGCAGAACCGGAAGCACCGCTTTATACCATTGAAAGCGGCGTGAAAATCTGTGAAGATTTTAAACCAAAGGTTATCATTGCGATTG
>JAUXAJ010000229.1 GCA_030620005.1 Promethearchaeota archaeon
TCGTAATCAATTATTATATATTTTTTTTTTCTTTTACCGATCCTAAAAGCCCCGTCGGTTGCCCAGCTATTATCGCCCTTGGTCTTGAAATAGTAGACACCATCTATTTTTTTCTTGTCTATTGCCCTGTGAATTATGGGCGTATCGGGCGATAGATTATTCCACAAGAACGGTTCCATACCATTATCGTAAAAGTACTGGGGGCCCTTCAATATTAAGATATCGCCGTCTTTTTCCCCAATCTTAATGTCTTTTGGTGGTTTATTCTTTAAAACAACCATATCATTTACTTTTAAAACGGGACTCATGGAAGGAGTAATAATTCTATAAAAAATTTGCTTACTTTTTGTTGTCATTGTTTTGATAACTTTTTTCATAATTAATTAATTAAAAAATAATTAGATTTTTTTTTTAATATAATAAAAAAGTTTAAGGGCTGAAAATATAAGTGTAATATCCATTCTCGCCATTTTTTCTCCCCGATAATACTGTTACGAAGGATCCTTTAATCCTACTATTTATTGCTGAAGCTTGAGCTTCTTCTTCTTCAATAAAAAATTTCTTTTCATGAATTAAGGCTTGTTTAATCATTTTTAATTAACCTTGTTTAAATTTTCAGGTATAATATCTTTCTCAATTTAACTATTTAAACATAAACAACACGAAAAAAAAACAATTCATTTCGCATTTTTTTTGTACATGTCATGTATATAAAAAGAAAAGAAATTAAGAACGAATAAATTCATTATTCTCGTTCCAAAGAATCGGTTTTCTTTCCCTTGTTGATTTCCCACCAGAAATAACGGATGGTCAGATAATACCACACTAAAAAGGCAGGAGTTACGAGTACAAAAGCAATAATCATATTAGCAGGAACAATTACGATTATCAAATTTAAACCTTCAATTGGAATGTCCATTATAAATAATTCAAGAAAGATTAAAAAAAGAATACCAGTAATTAATAGCACGAGCATTAATGATATAACTCCCCTAATTCTAGGGAAATAATATAACAAAATTATTATGGGGGCAGCAAAAATTCCAATAATGATAAAAACAACAAATAATTCCAGTTTTCCAACAGTAAATAGCATGAGTAACGTAGTAATTATTGAAAAGATGCCGCAAATGATCGATATGGCGTAGAAGTTTTTAACTAATTCTGGTTCTGTTAACGGGCCTTTTGCCAATAATAATCTAGGCAATGTTAAAGCCGCATCTTTTTGAGAAGAAGCCTTTATTCGATCATCTTCAAGTAATATGATATCTTCTTTCTCTTCTCTAATTTCGCTACTTTCAAAAAAGCCTCGTACCGAGCTTAGTATATAAAAACTATTAAAAATATGAATTAATAAGGCACAAAATACAGCCGCTTCAAGAGAACCAAATAAGGCAATGCACGCAATCATTGACCCCATGCTTAAAGTTCCTACATCGCCAGGAAATATTTTAGCGGGATACTTATTAAAAATGAAAAATGGAATTAATACCGCAATAGCGACTATTGAAAAAATGATTGCTTCAGCAGAATTCCATAATATTCCGCATATAAACAGAGAGCAAACGGCAATCAAGCACGTTCCAGAGCCTTCGCCGTTATATCCTTCCAACATGTTAACAGTATTTGCGAATACCGCAACAATTAACGGAATCGTAAAAGGATATAAGAGAGTTAATCGCAGTTTTCCTAAAACCGGGATTGTAGGTGATGAAATATGGATAAAACCAAAATAATTCGATATAAACATTATACCACCCGTAAAAACGATTAGGAATATCTTGTAGCGAGATCTAAGTTTTATTCGATCATCAATGAAACCGATTGTTCCAGCAAGAATGATTGTGAGCATAAAAATAATGATCTCATTCATTAAAATGGGAAAAAATATTATCAAAAAAATTGAGGCTGCAGACAAACCAATGATAATACTAACACCGCCTGATTCGGCTACTTCTGGTCGGGCTTTTTTATGAATATCAAACCCTACATGTCCCTTTTTCTTCATGGTTTTTATTAAATAAGGTAGGATAAGCAGCGTAACTAAAAAACCGACGCTAAATGTGATAATTAAATGAGCTATTTCAGTGATACCCCAATTTAATTCAGAAATACTAGTTGCTATTTTTTATCACCTATTCTTGTTCACAATTTTTTACATGTTTTGTATATACTCCACCTGCTACTGGAAATACTTCACCACACTTGAAAACTTAGACAAAAAAATTTTTAAATTTAAAAATTAAAATATTTGCAATAAATATATAGTTTATTTTTTAATTCAAAATTATTAATAACATTTCTAGTAATAACCCAATTAAAGTCAGATATATGTATTATTATTGCCAGCTTTAAAATGAATTATATACCTATTAAAAAAAAAAAATGCAGTAGAATCATATTTGAAGAATATTTTATTTTAATTCTAAGAAAAGGAGAAGAATATAGCCCGGCACGGATTCGAACCGTGTTTGCGACGCGTCTCGCAGCGAGAAGCATTGTCACGTATCTTTTTGTAAGTTCCCTCCAACTAATAATCGACTTTTTTATTTCTAAAATTGTCCAGCGTGACACCTTGAGCAAGGGAGAGTTTTCAAAGCTCATAAAGATGTGCCATTCGAACATTAAATAGTTTAGCATAATGGAGCGTTTGAATTAATTTTGGATGGTTTTTATTAATAGGTTTTCGAGCAAAATGTATTTCGAGTAATTCCCTTTTTAAGTCAGTTAATTAATTCAATCAAACTTAAATTAACATGAAAAAAGAAGGTAACAAAAAGATTTTATATTATATCTCTTTATAAATAATTATCTTTTACTCATTAATAAGCCGAGACCTGTGGTGTAGCGGCCAAGCATAGAGGGCCTTGAACCCTTTGACCCAGGTTCGAATCCTGGCAGGTCTACTATTAAAACCTAATTGTTTTTTTGATTCTCATTCCAGATGCTATCTACCGACATACCATTGAAAAGTGTATTTTCAAAATATGGCTTTATATAACCACTACTAGTGGATTTTAAACCAAAAGAGTGTTCATATATTAGCATATAATAATCCCTTTTGCCTGTCTATTGTTTAAATGACAATATAAATTAAAATTTTTTCACTCCTTTCAAAATATTAACATGTCAAAACTACACATATTTAGTAGTATATGTCTCGGCATCACGGAGTATTTTAAAACCATCGTTCGAAGACGCAAATACGAATATAATATTTAATTTTAGGAAGGTTCAAATCTGATTTTAGTTATATTAAAGGCTTCAAAATATAAATATAAACATGATAATAATTAAGATTTCTTTGGCTCGCCTTTAGGAGCTTTTTTATCGCTCTTTTCTCCAACCGTAATTTCTTCCTCCTCTTGCTCGAACGGTTTCGAAGGTCTTGCCACATCAATGGGGTTTTCGCAAGTCCAGCAGGCGTTTTCGATCTCGACCACCGCTTCTGCGCATGTCCTGCAATAGATAGATTTACATTTGGGGCAAATGAACATGTTAAATCCTTCAACTCCACCTTTACAAACTAAACACGATTGCATGTCCTTGTACACGGTAACTTCCTTTTCGTCGATATTTTCAGTATCTCGTTCCATTTTCATTATTTTCGTCCTGAAATGACCTTCAAAATTTCCATCCAATCCTGCTAATTTAATCCGCTCGGAAAGCGGAGCATTAGTCTTTTCTAATTGCTTCCAATTGTCTAATTTTCCTTTCAAGTCGTCGTGAAGGCGTCCAATTTCGGCAGCTCTGAGTTTAAATCCTCTTCTTTCAGATATTCGTTGCGCTTGAATCAAAACGCGCCGGGCGGTTTTTATATCAAATGTGAGCAATGCCAATTTTCCCTTTAAAATGTAAGAAATCGTTAAATAAAGATCCGATTTCTGTTGTTGAGCTAAATCTATAAGTTTATCAAGCACGGGTTTTATCTCCATTAGTACTTCAATATCGCTTGTAATTCTCAGTTCAACGAGTAATAAATTGCATAGTCCAATAAGAGCTTTTATTTTATGGGTCGAGAATACAGTTTTACTTTCAATTATTTCTTTATATAAATCTTCTGCCTTAGCCCTGTCACGAGCTCGCAAGCTCGCTTGTAAAAACCGTACTTTAGTATAATTATATTGATTTTGGAGAAGTTTATCTTTTATACTACTTTCGTAGTGTCCTTCTAAACGCTTAAAATAGCTTCTTGCTAACTCTATATAGCCCTTTTCAATTGAAATCTCCATGGCGTTTTGACAATAATTTATTAAAAAAACCATTGAAGTAATATCCTTGATAGTAATGCTTTCTTCTATTATCTTCATACCACGATCTAAATATTCGAGAGCCTTATCTAAATCACCAATATTCCAATAATAAGTTCCAAAACTACCAAGGGCAAGTCCTACATATTTCCTAATACCATATTTTTCTGCTACAGCTAAGTATACCTTAGTACTTTCAAGCGAGCGCGATAAATATCCCTTATTACTAAAAGCAGCTCCTTTTATTTGTAATAAAAAACAGTGGTGTTCTTCCAGCTCTTTTGGTATATCCCCGTGAAAATCCGCGATTAAATCCTCTCCCTCTTTAATAAATTTCAAGGATTTATCGTAATCTCCTGAACTAGTGGTAAGCGAAGCTTTATTTACTAATCTTTTGAATTTTTTTATTGCCTTTTCTCTTTCCTTGTTTTTTTTTCTTTCATTGTTTCCCCATTTAACAAATCGATCACTCTTGGATGCTCGTTAATTTATATATCATTTCGCATGTCATTTAAATCATTGCCAATTATTATTGAATACAAAACCAATTTCTTTCTTTTAATTTTTCAACTTATTTTTAACCGAGAAAAGAAATCCACTCCTTTCCTTTTATTCAAGCATTTCAAAATAACAATATTTTATTCAAAGGTAAAATAATCCTAAACTAGTTAAAATGAAAAAAACAAATGCTTGGCCACTACACCACCGGGCTTAATTAAAAAACTACATGTTAAAGGGTTTTAAATCTTGTTTAAAAAATTCTTCATCCAATAAATTTTTGTTGGTTTTTAAAAATTGGATATCTTTTTTTTCATCTCGATATTCATCGGGAAGCATTTGCGGGATGGTCTCTATTATAGGAAACCATCTTTTACATTTCTCACAAAATAATAACCCTGATTCTATTTCGGTCTCCAATTTGATTTTGTTTAGCAAGTATAATTCAGGAAATACATTGCCTATACCATTAATATCCAATGTTTTAGAGAAATCTAAAACTTTTCTATTTATTTCGTTTAAAATGAGAAAAAAGCATCTTTTACTGACCTTGTTTGAAGTTTTATCAATAATATTTTTTAATTCATTAATACTTGAAAGAATTAGTTTAAAATAGTCTTCTATTTGATTTTTTTCAATGGTGATATTATCTTTTAAAAAAATATTATCTTTCTCTTTAGAAATTTCAATAATTTTTTGCTTTTTAATATAATCGACATCCCTTCTTTCGTAAATCTCTAAAAAAGATTGAAACTCGTCTTGGTTCGTTTCAAACGAAAAAATAAACAGTTTTAACGGAAAATGTTTATCCATGGGGCATGCCAAAATATCTAGCAACCATATCTTAATTGATCTCACCTTAAACTTAATTTTCCATGTTAATGATTATGTTTTATTAAATTTATACATGAAATACTTCTTTAATTAGAAGTTAGTAATTTAATTAAAATAATTTTTACATTATTAATCAGTACTTGATTCAACCGACGTTTAATAAAAACCTTTTGATTACTATTATTAAGTCGTATTGCAAGCCGAGACGGGAACGCTATGACGGTCATTCAAGCGAGGAGTTCCCGATCGTGACTCTGTTTAACGCATTAGTTGGAAATAGTCAGAGAACGGGAACGCAGATATTGAATCGAAAATGAGCATAACGGCGAAATTTCGCTAAATCAGATATGAACGCAACTGCTGAATCGATTTATCTATGGATCTGTCTATTTTCTTTTGTCTTTTTAAAAAATCATTTGATAATTTGTGATACGCAGATTTTGAAGGTAAACGCCCCTGTTTATACCGAATTTCCAAAAGATTTAGACTATCTTTGATAGAAATTCGCTCTGCATCGAGTAAATCTATTTTTTTTACAAGATTCTCTAATGAGACACTTGTTTCCATAATTTCATTCTTGTATGGGGCGAGTTCACGCATAATTTCTTCAATTTTTGATGTGTTCTTATCTAAAATATTAACATACTTCTTTTTAGCAAGTTTTTTTCGTTTTTTGTCCGATTCAGCTTGCCTTATTTCAAAAATTAGGGTGTTTTTCTCTTCGAATAAAGAACAATACTCTTTAATTTCCTTTATTGGAATTTTTGCTCTTTCTATTACCGTTAATACTTCTTCTTTCTTTCTGGTTTTTGTAATTAACACAAAAGCGGATGTTATTGCGATTATTAATAGTGTAAAAACAACGGGTCTTAATAACAAGTCAAAATAATCTAATGTGTATGTGAACTGTATGATATTTTTTTCCAAGGGACTTACATAATCGGATTCATAGGTCATGATCATTGAACTCTGAGTAAACTCAATTATTTTTGGAGGAGAAGTATAGGAAACAATTTTATTACTTCCTTCAACAATAATTTTAATTGTTTGTTCTCTTCCAAGAAATTCATACTTAGTTGTGAGTATGTTAATTTGAATTGATTCTTGGAACCAATTTAATGAAAAATAATTTTCAAAAGGTAAGTTATATTGTAATGTAAATCTAATTTTTGAATTAGGTACTATTCTCACACGATTTTCAAGGAAATCAATTTCTAAATTTTTATAGCTTGATGTTGTATTATTGATGTCAGTGTCTTCTTCTAGGGTAACACCAAATATTTCTCCTAAATCGTCATAGACGCTCACGCTTTTTGCAAGTCCGGGGATAGACAACGAAAAAGAGTTTATATCTTTAACACCAATATTTTGGATTAAGAAATCTTCCCGTACTTTTATGACACTCCAAGGTGAAATAAAAATCTCGCGATTTAATTCTTTCACCTCCATTTTAGTTAAACTTGTTTCTGAAAGGCTTATACTGATATTTTCTTTTGTACCAATGTTTTCCAAAAAGGGTTTGAGATAAGCGTGACCCGTTGTATTTAAATCATAAGTGATAGAATGACTTGCAGAATTTTCGGTACCCCAATCCTTCTCAATTACAGACGAAGTTTTTGGAAACCTAAATATTGATGTAATACTACCTTCCGCCCTGTATGGCAAAATCGGATAAACTCGTCCAGTAAAATTGATGTATTGAGTAAGAATATACCCGTAAGGACTCGTAATCACAGAATACAACAATAAATCTTTATATGATTGGATAAAATTTATTTGTGTAACTTGATGAGGTAATAAGGGTGTGTCAAAATATATTGCTATCATTTCAAACTCGTTCATTACCATGTAAGAACGTTCCGTTAATAAGGAATTTTTTTCCTTTCCATAAGCTTCATAAAAAATAAGATTAAGTTGGTCTTTCATAGGAATGCCAATGAATATAGATGTAATTGGGTAGCTATTAGAGTTTTTAACTTCCATGGAATCGATTATATTTACCAAACCATATCCACTAAAATTTGCTTCACGATTTATCTTAGTAATTAAAATATTTTCAGATCCTTCCAAACTTGCAGACGACTCCGGATAATTAATGCTATTTTGATTCATTTGATTAATGCGAGATGTTGTAGGAATATTTGATATTAAGATGAGGAAGATAAGAAAACTCGTGAAAATTAGATAGAAAAAATTCTTTCTCATCATGTAATATTAAAAACTTTTTAAATTAACTAAGAATAATTAATGCGTTTTATAAAAATTTTTTAAATTTTAATAATTTTAATTATTTAACTCTAAAATTATTTAACTCTAAAACAATGTCGTCTCGTGGAAAACAATCAAGGCGGAAAAAAAGAAGGAGCGGAAACGCACCAATGCCTCTTGGTGGTGCAGGATTAATGCGCTTCTTTGAGGATAGTTCAGTTGGGATAAAGATAGGGCCAATAGCCACCGTTTTATTATCGGCAATGTTAATTTTAATTGTCATTCTTGCACATTTAGGCGTTTTCAGTTGGTTGTTTACCCCAGGTGGGGGAGTTTAGAGATATTTCAAGACCTATATTATTTTTTAAGGCATGAATGTTGTTTATAAAACATGAGAATTTCAGATTTTCAAAAATTAATTAAAAATCTTTATTTTCATCAAGATTTTAAAAGAGGCGTGGATGGTACTTTTATATGGTTAATTGAGGAAGTAGGAGAGTTAACAAAAGTTCTTAAGAATCAAAAAATAGACAAGGAGAAAGCTTCGGAAGAATTAGCAGATATTATTGCTTGGAGTCATTCAATTGCAAATTTATTAGACATTAATCTTGAAGTAGCTTTACTTAAAAAATATCCGAATAAGTGTGTTAAATGTAATAAAAACCCTTGTTGTTGTTCTCACACCATTCCCGGATCATGAGAAAAATTTTTGTAATGTATCCATTATTCATTCATTCAGTGATGGATATATCAATTAAGAAATTATTTTTTACTCTATTTTGGAACTTTTAATACC
>JAUXAJ010000112.1 GCA_030620005.1 Promethearchaeota archaeon
AGAAAAAGAAAAAGCAAGACTGAAAGAAGCAAAGGGAAGCGAAAGAGCCGTACAAGAAGAAGAAAAAGCTAAATTGAAAGCAGCAAGAGAAGAAGAGAAAGCAAGACTGAAAGCAGCAAAGAGAGAAGAAAAAGCAGCAAAGGAAGAAGAGAAAGCAGCAAAGGAAGAAGAAAAGGAAATATAATAGTAATCAATTTCAAATTTTTTTTTTAACTTTTTTTTATGTCATACCATTTTGAATCTAGTTTTAGTTTTAACGAGGGGTCCAATATTTTTATTAATCCTTCGTTTTCCATTTCTTTTAACAATATTTTGACTGTAGATGCTCTTATATCGTATCTCAACGCTATATCCATTGCTAAAATTGATTTCTTTTTCAAGATTGACTCCTTGATATCTTTTTCAAGATTGTTTGGAATAAACGTGTCTCTCTCAACGACATTAATTTACTTGGTTCTTCCGTACTTTCTTCTCAAATTTAGTGTAGCCTTTCCAACGAGTAATTTTTCTTCTTTCGAATTCGTTCTTAAATAAAATAATTTAAAAACATAATTTTAAATATTACTTCTTAATACTTTTTTTAATTTAAAAAAAAATTTTATAAGAAAGTGAAAACTATTAATTTAAAACAAATGAAAACGAAAAGTATTATTTTACTTTCCATTTTTATAGTTTCGGCTTTTTTACTAGGACCGTCGTTGAATAGCACTAATAATTCAATTGCAAATACTAAAGCAAACAACGACCTTCAAGAAATAAATTTAAATATTAATAATGAGAGCCCAAAAACGAGCAATTCAGTATCCAATTCTGAATGGTGGGATGGTGATTGGAGGTTTCGGATACCATTAACCACAAGTCTTTGTGAATACAAAAAAATGGATATTCATGTATATAGTACTATAAATTTTACTAAATACTTGCAAATATTAGGTGTTTCGGGAGAAACTTTTGATGTAAATTCGATTAGATTAATAGAATATCTTGATGAGAATACATATTTTGAGACTCCTTATAAAATCAATGGTTCTAGTGCCAATCCAGAAAAAATTCAAATTGTTTGGATATTAAATGGAACAACACTCGCAGACACGAGTAGGTTATTTTATCTATATTTTGACACTGATGAATTTGGTCCAAAAACGGCACCAACTTATGAAAATCTCTTTTCTGGTACAAGATCACAATATGAGAATGATTATTTAATTCTTGATGATCAAATTAACTGGTATTCATGGACAGATTCAACGACTCAATTAACAGGTGCAGAAAGTAAAAGCTTGACTGATGGAACATACATAGCAGGCGATAATGCATTTAGATCCAATGGAAATGACCATTTTCAAGGTTGGTCTTTGATAAATTACCCACCTTTTAATTTTTCAGTTGGAGATAACGATGATCAAATTCGATATATTGATGTATGGTGGTATTATATGGATAGCAATGCTGATATATCTCTTCAAATTCAGGATGACGGTAGTTGGGCTAAAAGATGGGGTTATGATGTAGACCCAGTTTTTGATGGTTATAGTTGGACAAGAGAAGGAAATTATGTGAATCAAGACGCAAATAAATGGCGTTTTTATAGAATGGATTTAGTGGATCAATTGCATATGACTCCTGATAGTTGGATTACAGGTCTAGCTTTCTCATCTGATAATGGTGATGTTATTTATGACCATATAATGTTCGAAAAATATAATACAACAGATATTATTCTTGGAACTGAGCCTGAGAAAAAAACTGCTGAAATGACTATCATCACGAAAGATGTTGACGGTCAGGTTGTTGTTGGAGCTGAAGTTTATTTACTGAATCTCTCAGCAACAGTTCCCATTGTAAAAAGTGGAGTATCAAATGAACAAGGAGAAGTTATTTTTGAAAACGTAACCTATGGCGTATATAATATAACAGTTAATTATACATTAACACCTGGTCTTGAGAGAGTTGTTTATAATAGTTCGCAATTAGGCGTAAAGTATAATATTACAACGCTCTATCCAATAATTTATCTTAAACTGGACTTATGGACGATAGGCTTTAAAATTCAAGACCAAGATGAAAAAGACATTAACCTCGGTTATATAAATGTGAAGGAAAAATACGGAGGATCATCTTTAATAAATCTAACTCTTGATGAAACTGGATGTCAAAATTTCGTTTGGTCGAATAAATCTTCATATTACTACGAGATCTATTATAATAACGACGATTATACTCCTAAAGAGACATTAATAGATAACGGAACCGTGTCGAGAAAAACAAAATTTATAAATTCAACTACAATTAATGTTGTGGATTATAATGAATATGGTAGCAGTCAACGTGAATATAAAGCAGAAAAAAGTTTTCTTGTAAGTGGAACAAACCAAAGCGGGTCAACCTATGAAATTGGTTTTCAAACAATAGTCTCAGCTAATATCACTTTAACCAATATGCAAGAAAATTTGACTTCTGTTAATGTTTGGTATATAGATAAGAACGGAGAAGATGATGGGACGGATTATCTTTTAGTATCAAAAAGCTATACAACAGAAACAAGTGATTTCTTGTCATTTAATTTAACTGGTGTAAAAGAGGCATATGGTCTAAGAATTATAGTTATTGGAGAGAATAGAAGTACATGTAGTGGAACAATAAACGTTTCATTTACCGAAACTCAAACAGAACATGTCAATGTAAATATGTCTTCAATGGAAATTTATGTTACTACTGAAACAGGAGAACCAGTCTCAAATTTGATCGTCAAAATAACGAATTCTACTACCGGAGCTGAAATCGTGCAATTAACAACTTCATCTGGTAATGCAAAAGACGCTTCTGGAAATCCATTTTGGTATTTACGTGGTGACTATAATATCTCGCTTATTTTCTATGGTAATTATATAAATTTCAATTTAACAAGCGGACAACCAAAAACTACTGATTCTAAAAAAATTATACTAGACACATACACTACGCTTAATGTCGATGGTTTGCTTGATCCAACTAAATATAGATCTGCATTTAATGACACCATGGGAGACCAGACTGTAATTTGGAGGCAAAACATATATTTTCGAGTGAATTTTACAATTTCAGAGGATAGTGGAAAAAATTGGACAGCAATAGAAGAACCTGCAACGGTTACATATTATCTTAAAACTATATCAAATATTATTCTCTTTACAGGAAATATGGACCCTCAAGGATATGGATACTATGATAAAACATTAAATTCCAGTATTTTAATTGCTGATAATAACTATAAAATTATGTTGTTTGGGTATAAACAGGGATACATCGAACCAACGCCTGTAACATTTTTTATTACGATTACACCGATTCCAACAAGCACTAGTTTACATAACTGGAATAACCCTGCTCAAACTGTAACTCAATTTTCAGGATATTACAATGAATTAGTTAATATTACAGTTTCATATTATCCTACTGGCTCTCCAAGCAAGAGATTGCTTGGAGCACTATTAGGCTATAATTGGGATTATGGTTCGGATTCTAATATTGGAGAAGACCCGCTGCATCCCGGATATTATAGCCTTGAAATAAACACTTCATTAGCGCCTACAATTGCTCAATATGGCATCGATATTTCAATTTCTCTTGAGAATTATACAACATACAGCTTTGTAACTTTACTCGGTATACTCCCAAGAATTACAACTATTAATGAAACAAAATCATTACTTCACAATTCGACAAGCATTTGGGTAAATAACTCATTCGTTTTCTATTATGAATATGTTGATACTCTAGTCCCTGAAAAAGTGGAAGGATTGGAAGTTGCAACATATTATTGGTATAAATTAGACGCTGACGGTAATCCTATTGGTGATCCTAGTGAAGAAATCAATTTAGTAGAAACCTCTGATCATGTATATCAATTAGACTTTAACACGGAAAATCGTAAGACAGGAGATTACGCACTTTTCATAACATTACAGAAAAATAATTACGAAGCGAGAAACGCTCTTATAAACCTTGAAATAAAATATCGAGAAATTACCGCCAAGATATCAGCTACAAATAAGGAAGGATCGCTAGTTAGCATTGTTAAAGGACAACCAATCGTGTTTTCAATAAAATTAACTGATCCTACGAAAGGTTCGAGTTCTTCTTCAGGCGGAACCTCAACAACACAAGCAACGGTCCCTCTGAAAGGTGCCACGATAAAAATAACTTTAACCGAATTAAACAAGACTTACACGTTCAAGGAAGTTGCTGATGGAGTGTACAACCTAACGATTGCTACAACAGATCCCATATACGAAGCGTTTTTCACGCCCCAAACTATTACGGCAGTGATAACGATCGAAAAAGAATATTACGAGACAGAATCGATTGAAATAACGATCGTCGTTGGCATGGAAGAAATACTTCCTGGATTTCCGCTGTTCTATTTCATCTTGCTTGTAATTGCGGTTGGTTCAGTTGTCGGTAGTCTTGCGACTTATAGATACATTCAGGTAGCAAAAATACCAAATTTCGTTAAAAAAGCTAGAGCCATGGGAAAAGCCGTGAAAGGGCACGAAGAAATCTCAGAATCGCTATTATATCCTGAGAAAGAAGCTTTTATAGCAAAGAGATTAGGAGAAAAATGGAAGATGATAGGGCTATCATTAGAAGAAATCTTGGGAGTCAAGAGTAAGAAGGAATCAACAATCTCTAAGATAATGGGTACGAAAGATAAAACAGAAGGAGGTGTTGCGTGATGCCAGTCGGATTAGTTGTAATGAGATGGGACGAAAGAGTAGGCACTGAAATATTAGCTAAACATCCCGAAGAGATTAACGTTACTGACAAGACGCTCATGCAAGTGTATAGTACTCACGAGTACAGCGGCGAATCTGGAATGATAAGTTTAATGGTTGGAGCGTTGAACATTGCTTCTTATTACACGGGACCAGAAAAAGGATTTTACATTCTCTTGTTATTAAGCCTTGACGACGACCCTGATTCGTACGAGGGGGGATTAGCTGACGCATCGAGAGTCATTTTGCAAAATATTGAAGATGAATCATTCATACCAATGATACCCTCGTTATTCCAACGAATCTCCGTCTATCCCACGCTAAACAAAGAACAACGGATAGCCATGACTTATCAAGACGATATTAAACGGATGATTATCAATCGTTTGAGGGAAGAAGGTGCTGTTTCGAAATCGGAATTATTAGTCTGGTTAAAGGACAAATACAAGCGAGGATTTGTCGATTTAGAAGGAGTTTTAATCGATCTCATTAAACGAGAGTTGATTAAAGAAACATCAGTAAAGGGGATGCCATCGGAATTGGTTTTTCTTACGAATGACATATTAATGATTCGAACACCACCAGCAAAGCTTTTAGAAGAACCTTCTGAACACGGTTTACCTTTGCAGCTATCGGCAGATTATCAGTTGGAAGTAAAAAAATTTTTCCAGAGTTATCGCCCTACAGAGGAAGATACCCTAAGAGTTTTAGAAGCGTTTACAAATCCCCAAGTTTACGAAACTTTACGCTTGTTAAGAACTGCGGTAGTAACAAGGAACGATTTAGAAAAGCTGAAAAAGAAAGGAGTAGAAGACGTTGATGACGTGTTAAAAAGTCTTTGGGATAATAAAATGATTCAAGTTTTTCAAGACGATAAAAATAACGAGTATTATGCCTTAATTTCAGATATCTACATCGACCTTATCTTTCCTAAATACCTCTTAAATGTAATAAAAAGCGAATACGATCAAAGGTCTAAAGCAGAACCAGTTTTATTGGAATATCTCAATGTGCTTGAAGACTCATACATGAGCTTGAAATCTTCAAAAAAATCGGAAAGAACACCAGAAGAAAAAGAAAGAGCTAAAGCGGCAAGAAGGGAAAAAAAAGCAGCAAGAGAAGAAGAAAAAGCAAGATTGAAAGCAGAAAAAGAAAAAGAAAAAGCAAGACTGAAAGAAGCAAAGGGAAGCGAAAGAGCCGTACAAGAAGAAGAAAAAGCTAAATTGAAAGCAGCAAGAGAAGAAGAGAAAGCAAGACTGAAAGCAGCAAGAGAAGAAGAGAAAGCAAGACTGAAAGCAGCAAAGGAAGAAGAGAAAGCAAGACTGAAAGCAGCAAGAGAAGAAGAGAAAGCAAGACTGAAAGCAGCAAAGGAAGAAGAAAAGGAAATATAATAGTAATCAATTTCAAATTTTTTTTTTAACTTTTTTTTATATCATATCATTTTGAATCTAGATCTATCAAAACATTTTTGAATTTTCTTCAACTATTTCAATTGTTCACTAAACAATAATAAAATGAAAAGTGATGGAATTGGAAGAAAGTTGTAAGCAATATTTAGAAAATCCGGAAGCTTTAGGCCTTGATGGAATTGATATCGAAAATTACATCATTGCTTCTTACATAATAAAAAAGCCGAAAGGAATGAACATGAACTACATGTCTCGTTTTGCCGCAATTGAGCAATCTACTGGAACGTGGGTCAGAGTCCCCGCTGAAACCGCAGAAGTTCGAAAAAATCATGTTGCTAAAGTTTTAGGCGTCTATGAGCTACCTTTTTACGAGTATAGCGTTCCTAAGGACGTGAAGGAGCGAACATATTTCGTTCAGATTGGTTTTCCAAAAGTAAACTTGCGCCCTCAGATACCCATGCTTTTTACAACGGTAATTGGAAACATAAGTCTAACATATGGGTTAAAACTGGTTGATGTTGCGTTTCCAAAGGATTGGTTGGAGGGATTTAAAGGACCTAAGTTTGGACTTGATGGCATTAGAAAACTATTAAAGGTTCCGTCCCGTCCACTACTTAATAACATGATAAAACCTTGCACGGGGCACACCGCTGAGGTAGGAGCCGATTTGTTCTATAAAGCTGCTGTTGGTGGCTGTGATGTAGTTAAAGATGATGAGTTAATCTCAAATCCAGAGTTTAATACAGTTGAGGAGAGAATTGTAAAATACATGGAAGCGTGCGACAGAGCTGACGCAGAGAAGGGAGAAAAAACCTTATATACGATCAATGTAACGAATAAACTTCCCGACATGTTTGAGCTAGCAGATAAAGCTATAGAATTGGGAGCAAATGCTTTAATGGTGAATTATGCGGCCGTAGGATTTTCCGCAATGCGACAAATTTGCGAAGATCCTTCCATTAAGGTACCTGTTTTGGCACACATGGACTTCGCTGGAACGTATTTTGGTGGCGAATGGACGGGATTGACTTCTATGCTGACGCTTGGTAAACTCCCTCGAATTTGCGGATGTGACATCATTGTAGTGCCTGCCCCTTATGGAAAAGCTGAAATTCTTGATGAAAGATACGAATCCATTTTAAAAGCCCTTCGATATCCGCTGAAACACATCAAGCCGACCCTGCCAATGCCCTCACTTGCGTAATGGTTTCCATTTCAAGGGGTAAAGGTGGAATTACTCAAGGCATGGTTGAAAAATGTGTAAAAGATGCGGGAACTGATATTCTCATTGGAAGCGGCGGAGGAATTCATAGCCATCCTGATGGGCCTACTGCGGGAGCTAAAGCATTTAGACAAGCAATCAATGCCGTAATGCAAGGAATTCCTGTAAAAACTTATGCTAAGGAACATAAAGAATTAGGAATAGCTCTTGGAGTATGGGGCACTGGAAAAACAGCATTAATCGAATAAATCTTTTTTTTTTTATATTATTTTATTTTACTTTTAAAAATCAGGTTATTTTCAGATGATATTTGGTTAATTCTCTTTTAGGTTATATTCTCTCATGATGAATAATAATTTTCTTTAAACCTGACTTTTATTCCATCAAATGTGTTTAAATTAATTTTGTCAAAAATTTTATTACCTCTAATATCTATGAACTTAAGATTTTTCTTCGCCATGTTCTTAATATCTTCAAGAGATTCCAGATTTTCTATTTTATTGTTGACCACATATAGATGCGTTAAATTTGGCAATTTTAACAAATCTTTAATGTCACTTACATGGTTATTTGATAAATCAAGATATTTCAAGCGCTTTAAATTTGTTAGACCCGTAATTTCGGAAAGGTCCTTGATATTATTCATGAATTCCCAAGGCGTTCCTCTTACCTCAAGGCCGTTAGAAACATTCAGTTCAACTACCAATGCGTGTTCTAACTCAAAATAAACGTTAAAAAATTTATTAATGAGCATTGAAATTGTCTTAAAATTAATAAGTATTTCAGATAACTCATCGTGATTAAAAGTATCAATTTTCCTTGTTTGAAATAATTTTTTTAGAGAGCTTTTGAATTTTTTATTATTAATCCGCTTATTTTTCTCAAGAAATTTCTTCCTTTTAATTCTCTTTATTTCTGAAATTAAAATAGCTTTCGAACCTTCGTTCTTCATTTCAGATAATGAATTTATAACAGATACCACGCAATCGTAATCCATTTCATGGAGAATGGCCCATTTTAATGGTTTCAAGGCTTTATCAAGAAAAGATTTCTTCATTAATTGAATAGCCACCTGTCTTACTTTTGGACTTGAATCAGAAATTAACAAATTTTCTATTAATTTGTAAATATTTTCATTAAAAACGCCAATCTTTTCTAGATACTCGACGCTTTTTACTCTATTTTTTTCATCATCACTATCTTCAATCAACGACATTAATAGTTTAACGGCAGATTCCTTGCTTAAAACACTATTTTGAAAATATTGTAGAATTTTATTAGGTGTTAGCACCATGTTCTTTGAATGTAAGTAAATACTATTGCATTAATACTATAAATTTTTTTTGTCATATATTTGATGAATTGGTAGTTATTAAAAAAAGATATGTCTTAGCATGACTTCCTTACTTGATAATTCATCTTTAGTGGGTTTTTTTCTACTATTTTTTTTTTTCAAAAGGAACTGCATATGCTTGATAAACTAAAATACATAAATTTACTTATTAGTATTAATATGATTAGTCGTGAACTCTTGTTTAAAAGAAAAAACAATTTTAATTTGTATTAAATGAGGCATGAGAAAAATAAGTGCTGGTGAAAATTTTCCGTTTAAATGTAAAGAATGTGGGTGGTACATACCGCAAGATTTAATTGAGAATTTAATACAAGGAAAGCAAATATATTGCGAGCGATGTGGCTCTGTAAATGGAGAACAAGACTTTCCGATTCAAAAATTAAACCAAATAAAAAAAGGCCAATCAACACACCCAACTCTTTTGAATACTTTTTCGTCTATAAGAAAGAAATCTTCTATATTTACAAAAAAATTAAAAACAAGAATAAAAGAAGCCATGGAGAAATCTGAGGAAAAATAGTTTTATTTTTCATGAGAATAATGATATATAATTCAGGAAAATTCCCGCTTTTTCTCAAGTAGTTCTTTTAAAACTAATCTTAATTCGTTAAAGGGTCGTAAATTTCCCGAAAATGGATTGTCAGAAATGAGATCAAAGTAGATATCTAACTCTTCTTCAACTACATCTATTTTTTTTAGATTTCCTTCTGATAACATGTATAAGAAATATCCATTTTTATATTGCTTGAACGTTAAAAAGCGATAATTTTGAAAACCTAATTTTACTGCGATCCATCTCGGTGTAGCTCCCGTATTACCCACTGTATTCGCTGCTATTGCTTCTATTTTAGCAGTCATGATTGATTCTTTCATTTCATTAACTTCGGCTGGATCTTCCAAGTTTCCAGGTATTTCTTTGAATATAAATTTATCTCCTAATAATAAAGAAATTACACCAATGGTTTTCGAAGATAGACCAAGGTAATCAACTCGAATTTTATCCTCTACGTAAGGAATTTCTTGATCCGAAAAAACTTCTTGTAAATCCATATACTCCTTTAAAATATACTTGAGTCTACTTTTAATTCTTATATCGATATCGTGTTTTTCTAATTTATCCAAATTATTAACATCTTTACCCTTTACTAAATCAGAATAGTGTTTTTGGACCTGCTCAAGAAGCCATTTTCCTTTTTTATCGGGAAAAACGCCATAAGCCAAATATATGATGTTGTCTTTTACGTCGAACTGGCATTTTACTTCTTCGTTATCATCAGTTATCAAAAGCATTTTATCAAGTTCACCTCCTAATATGCCAGTTGCGATATAATCTAAGTTATTAGTTAATTCTAATAAGAATGTGAGTTTTTTATTACTACAGTATAATGGCGTTCGCTCTACTGAAGTAATTCCTATGAGTTTTATGTATTCTTTTCCTTTCTTCAATTCAATTTTATCACTTTCTAAGGATATATCTTGAGCTTTTTGCTTGACACGCACCTTTCCCTTAAATTTAGATGATATTGTTGTCGTTTTTGCATGAAACTGTTTTGGTTCGGTTTTTTGTAACATTCCTGGTTTGGTAAAAAATTTTCGACACCTTGGACACACCATATCCCTTGGATAAGGTTTAGCGATTTTATATCCGCAATACTCGCATTTTATTGTATCTACATCAGAAAATAAAGGCATCTTTTACAAACTCATTCAAAGGATAATAAAATTAAATTCTTTAGTTTTTAAAAATTTTTATCTGCAATTTTTTAAACTCTTGTAGAAATTTATTGTTTTGATCATGAGTTCCAACCGTGACTCTTATAAAAGGATATAGCCCCGGTTTCGCGAAGTGTCTTACTAATATTTTCTTTTCTTTTAAAGCCCAAAATAGTTTTAAAGCTTCTGATTTGTCTTGGAATTTAATAAGTATGAAATTTGCATCAGAAGGCAAAATAGATACTTTATATTTGCTTAATTCTTCCGTTAATCTTTGTCTTTCCTCAATGATCTTCCTATTTTGCTCAAAAATTTTATCTTTGTGCCTAATACACGATAACGCAGCTATTTGTGCTAAATAATTTGTATTAAATGGCAATTTAATTTTATTCATTTCTTTTATTAATATTGGATCTCCTAACGCATAAGCTAATCTTAAAGATGCCAGTGAAAAACTTTTAGAAAAAGTTCGAACAATTATTAAATTATTTACTTGTTTTAATAAAGGTAGCGCCGTTATCTCAGAAAAATCAGCATAGGCTTCATCTACTACAACTATTCCTGGAAAGTTTTTGCAGACCTCAAGAATTTCAGCATTTTCAAACGATTTACCATTAGGATTATTTGGTGAACTAATAAGCATCAATTTTCCTTCTGCATTATAGACCGATTCTGGAAAAGAAAAATCTTCTCTTAATTTAATTAGGTTAATTTTTGCGTTATATAAGTCTGCTAATACTTTATACATTCCGTAAGTTGGATAAAACAATACAATTACATCTTTAGGATTAACAAAAGCTTTAAAGATTATTTCCAATAACTCATCGGAACCGTTACCGATAAAAATTGAATTCCTATTAGTTAATGTCTTTTCATCTCTTAATAATACAGATAGAATCATTTTTCTAACTTCGAACGCCGTAGGATCTGGATACAATCTAATTTTATCGTTTACGGCGCTCTTGATGTCTTCCATTATTTCTTTAATGGGAGGAAAGGGGTTTTCGTTTGTATTTAATTTTATCCAACCTTCGCCAGTGGGCTGCTCCCCTGGTTCGTATGGAGAAAAATTTTTAAGCGATGTCTTTAATAATTTTGATAAATCCATTTATATTTCCATCCATGATAAGAATTCTTGTTGATGTATAAAAAGAATTTAACGCCATAATTTAATTTTTGTATTTTAATCTTTCTTCAATCGCTTCTTTATGTGCGAGCAAACCTTCGTGTTCAGCAATAGTAGTAGAAGAATCACTTAATGCTTTTAACCCATTCTCATCGCAATCTAAAATGTTAATTATTTTTAAAAAATCGAACACATTCAAACCCGAATATTTTTTGGCATTTCCCCCCGTAGGTAAAACATGATTAGTTCCTGCAGAATAATCTCCTAACGATACTGGGGAGAATTGGCCCAAGAATACTGCCCCTGCGTTATTTACATGCTTCAATACATCATGAGGATTTTTTGTCATGATTTCAACGTGTTCGGGCGCAATTAAATTGCTTATTTTAATACATTCTTCTATTGTTTTCGCTTTAATTATTAAAGAATTATTTAAGGCAGCATTAATAATTTCTTTTCTCTTAGAATTAGCAATATAAGAGTCTATATTACTCATCACCTTTTCGATTAACTCAGAAGAATCTGAAACGATGATTCCGATATTGTCTGAATCGTGTTCAATTTGTGATATAAAATCTACGATTACAAATTTAAAATTAACAGAATTATCCGCAATAATTAAGATTTCAGAAGGTCCTGCGGGAGTATCGATGGCAACTACATTTGATAATAATTGTTTAGCAGCATTTACCCATTTACTACCAGGACCTACAACCTTTTGTACTGAAGGTACGGTTTGTGTTCCAAATGCCATTGCAGCAACGGCTTGAGCTCCGCCAACTTTAAACATTTTTTTTATTCCTACTTCTTTTGCCGCCACGATAATTTCTGGAGCAATTCTTTTATCTGTTTGCGGAGGCGAACATAATATTATATCCTTGACCCCCGCTATAAAAGCAGGAATAGCCGCCATTAAAACGGAACTTGGATAAATTGCCTTACCACCAGGAACATACACGCCTACAGATTCTAAGGGACGATAAATCTGGCCCGCAATAACTCCCTTTTCTATTTCAATTGACCAATCTTCCCTTATTTGAGCTTGGTGAAATTTTAATAAATTCTTTTTTGCGTATTTTAATGCATTTAATAGTTTAATGTCGATATTTTCGTACGCGTCTTTTATTTCTTCTAAAGTAACCTGAATTTCTGATCTTTTTAACTCAACTTTATCAAATTTTTTCGAGAATTCAACGATTGCATTATCTCCGTTCTTTTTAACATTCTCAATTATGTTCAACACACTGTTTTTTATTTCGTCTAGTTGAATAACATTCCTTGGAATGTACTTGGAGATACTCTCTTCCGTTATTTGTTCTGAACTAATTACTTTTAAAGGAGTCAAAAGCGATCATCCGTTTTAGTTAATTTGTTCTAATGGTAAGATCTGACGGGGCTCGTGCACGACTAAACCTTGAGCGTATTTTCTTAGAACTGGGATTAAACTTAAAAACTCATCTTTTTTAATTATTGTATTGATGGCAAACCAGCCATTATTTTCGTCTCCCGCTAATTTTGAGATGGTCGGGCGTTTTAAGGCAGGAAGCTCTGTTAGTAATTTATTTAAATTCTCCTTTTTAACGTTCATGAAAATGTGAAGTTTTTTGGATGCTTCAATAACGCCCATTAATAAAACCTTCAAGTCTTTGATTTTTTCTCGTTTCCACTCGTCTTTCATTGCGTGTTTATTTGCGATTAATACTGCCGTAGAGGTATCTATTACATCTACAATTTTTAAATTATTAGCCCTTAAAGTTGAACCTGTTTGCGTATTATCAATAATCGCATCAACTTCCTCCGGTGGTTTTGCTTCAGTTGCTCCAAACGACAAAAAAAACTTTACTTTGTCGTTTTCTCCCCAAGTTTTCCAAGGAGTAATTACTATAGGCAACTTATCGCCGTAAAGTTTCTTGTACGTGTCGTTATTCTTTATGTAATTGAGCGAAAGAGTCAGATATTCGGTAGATATGCGAAATACTCGTTTCTCGTCGTGATATTTTTGTAAAACATCGTCAAGCGAATTGATCTCCTTCCACATAGTTGGAACACAAAAGACAATTTTCACACTTCCTATCTCCAAGTCCAAAACGATCTCGACATCTGCGTTAGTTTCCTTGACCCAATCAATTCCCGAAATGCCTAAATCAAATTCATTTTCTCCTATCAAGTAATTTGGAATCTCCTGGGGTCGAAGTAACTTAATATATATCTCTGGATCGCCAATAGAAGGTCGATAATCTCTACTGGAGGCAAACCTTAATTTAAGCCCTGCCCTTTCAAAAAAATTGGTAACGACTTCTTGTAAACTACCTTTTGGAATCGTAAACTTTAATACGTTTTTACTCAACTTGCATTCACACGGAAAATTAATTCATGACCATTATTAATTAATTAAACGAATCAAAGATTATGAAATTTTTGGATAATAATAAAACAAGTGATGTGAAAACACTTTTTTATATTAAAATGTGAAATATTAACATTAAAATACTAAAGGTTTATTATTTATATTAATAAAATAGAATTACACAAATTATAGGTTTTTTTTAGCATGAATTTTGCACTTATGTTTAATGCTTTAGAAGGCGGAGTAATTGAAGCTATAAAATGGAGTAGGGAAAGTCTTACGCTGGATCGCTCTATAATAATCTTGGACGAGTCTAGTCTTTCATTGTTCTTATGGCACGGTTCTAAACAAGGGCTTGTCGCTCGAAGAACTGCTCTAAGACAAGCAGAATCGTTGAAAGGGCACGGATATACTATAGGAAAATCTATTATTGGTCGAGACATCAAAGTAGTTAAAGAGATAGATAGT
>JAUXAJ010000083.1 GCA_030620005.1 Promethearchaeota archaeon
GAGGATAACTTGGTCATTGAATCCCTGTTAGGAATGATTTATATCATATATTTTCTAGGCATAATAGTAATTTCGGGGTTTGGAATTCTCATTAAAAGCATGAAATCGACTGGTCTTCTAAGGAAGAAATATTTATTGATTTCTATTAGCGTATTTAGCGTTCTTTCATTTAACTTTTTAGATACAACAGTACTTCCGGGCTTTCTATTAATCTTTTCACGATTAGGAATGCTATCGAGCCACTATGTGATGTTTTTAGGATTAAAAAAAGAGGAAGAAAAAGCTGAAAAAAAATCTATTAAATCGGAAATGAAAATCGAAGGAGACATCTTTCGAATAACTCGATTAAAGCCTAAGAATATCACAGAGGAAGAAGTTACCCTTTATAAAGAAAAGAAAATTTGCTTGGTATGTAAGGGACAGGCTCTCAAGTTCACATATATTTGCCCGAATTGCGAGGCTTTATATTGCGAAAAATGCGCCCGCGCTTTAACCCTATTAGAGAACGCGTGCTGGGCGTGTAATAACCCAATAGACCCGTCAAAACCCGTGAAACCTTATGCAGAAGAGGAAAAAGAAATAGACATTGAAATACCTGAAAAATCTCAGAATAAACCAAAAGAATAATAATTAATTATTCATATTTGAAAGAATCGCTTTTAAATTACAAGCTTATGGATGGATAGATATTGTTAGTGAATTGAACATCTGCATTTGGATCGAAACCAGTCAGAAAATGAGTTACTCCAAACTAGAAGAACTTCTGAAAGGCGGACTCGTAGGAAGCTACTACCATTAGTTAGTAGTAGTTCACACATTGTCGAAATACTAAAAATAAATCGTTATATAAAGAATTTATAATTTGAATCTAAAATAATGGCGGAACCACCTTCAATTAAAATACTTGACATTCTCTTCAAATGAAATTATAATTCCTATTTTTTTATTATTTTGAAAGTATTGCATAATTAATTACTCCAACACTGGTTTTTTAGGATATTTTAATCCAATACCATTAAAGCAGTATTTATATTTTAGTAGATGAGAAGAGTAAAAAGGATGCTTCGTGATATTAATTCAATAAAGGGCAAGGATATCGTGAAGTTTATTTCAACACCGTAGTGAAAATAAAAAAAAAATAAGCTAAACACTATCTCTGCGATAGCTTCTAGAAATAACGATTCATTATGTAGAATAGATTTTAGGAGGCGTTTTGAAAATTAAATGGATTTGAATTTGTAGATAATTACTTCCTAAATTTCTTTTAATTGTTGTACTTCCTTAAAGAATTTTTGGTCATGGTCACAGATGGGACATATTTTTGGAGCAGTTCCCAATTCAACATTACCACAGATTGTACAAACATAAATCTCAATATATTCAAATTTTTCATTTTTTTCTAATTTTTTTAGTAGATTTGAATATATTTTCGCATGAACTTTCTCTGCCTTTCTTGCTAAGGAAAATGATAATTCTGCCACATCAGAACCTTCTTTTCTCGAATTTTTTAAGAATTTCTTGTACATTTCTTTAGTTTCGTATGTTTCTCCTTTAATTGCTTCAGTAAGATTAGATCTCGTATCTTTAACTTGAGTTTTTAATTCTTCTTCGTCAATCTCTACAAAATCTTTAATATCAACTTCTGAATTGGTAATAACAGATAACGCTTTTAAATGGTTTTTGACATGAATGCCTTCGGCTAAAGAAATCGATTTAAAATAACGAGCAATTTCGTTAAGGTTTTCCCTCTTCGCTTGTTCAGAAAAAAGCTCATATCTCCTTCTTGCATTACTCTCCCCCAATATGGCTTCTTTTAAGTTTTTAACGACGATCTGCATATTAATCAGATTGTTGATTTTTTAAAAATATAATAACTAATTTTAGTTTTCCAATAAAATTTTGGTACATCAATCAATTCAATTCTTTTTTTTTTAATAATTCATCTGCTGAAATAAACCGCGCAGTAAATTGAGACTTCGATTTTTTTCTTCTATTGTTTAATTTCTCATTAATCTCTTGATTTAACGATACATCAAAATCATCACCTTCATATAAATTATTACTTTTATCTTTTAATTCATATAGCGAATCGTTCAATTCGATTATAAAACGAGAAGGTTTAGTGATTACATTTCTACGGAAAGATTTGATGTTCTTTGGTGTAATTAAATGTAGATAATCCTTGGCTCTAGTTAGGGCAACATAAAAAATTCGTCGTTCTTCTTCAATTTCAGAAGAAATTTTTGAATTTTTTAAGGAGGGAAAATGAGATTCTAACAACGAGATGACAAATACAACTTTCCATTCCAATCCTTTTGCTCTGTGTACTGTCGATAAAATTACATTGTTTTCCTTTGAATTCTCATTGACAGAACTTTTAGTATTGTTTGTAACTTCAAATGCATCCAAGTTTAAGTTTTCTAGAAAGCTACTTATTGTTTTAAATTCCAGAGTAAAATTACCCAATGTCTTGAGGTCTTTTAACCTTTCCTCAAAATTTTCATATTTTTTTTTTAAATGATTCAAGATTAAATTATATACGGTGTCAAATATAGCCGATGGATTAGATTTTGGTGAAAAATCTTGTATTTTTTTCATATAAACAACAATTTTTTTTGATACTTCTTTAGAAATTCTCAAATCCTTTGTAAATGAATTAAAAAAATCATTACTGACTATCCTTCCCAGAGGATCCTTAAATTCAGAAATATTTTTAAAGATTTTCTGGGCGTTAATGCGACCTAAACCCGGAATTATTGAAAAAACACGGCTCCAAGCCAGTTCATTGTTAGGATTAAAAATTAATTCGTAATGTGCAATTACATCTTTAACGTGCGCTTGTTCGAAAAATGATTTGCCTGATCGAACATCGAAAGGTATACTCTTTGTTCTTAATTTGTTTTGCAGTTTTAGAGAATGAAAGTTCGATCTATATAGTATAGCCATTTCAGATAATGGAATTCCTTTCTTTTTATAGTTCATTATCTCATTTACAATGTATTTAGCTTGTTCATCCTCGTCGTCTACAATAGTATATATTGGTTTTTCATTCTTTTTTCTTGCGGGAATCATTTCTTTTTGAAATTGGATTTTATTATTTTTTATTGAATCATTTGCTAATTTCAATATATCAGGAGTAGATCGGTAATTACGAGTTATTTTAAATTTTTTTACATCTTTAAATAAATCTCCAAAATGTAGTAGATTTTTAAAATCAGCACCTCTAAAACTATAGATGCTTTGAGCATCATCTCCCACAATCATTATATTCTGATTAATATTTGCGATTTTTAAGATTATTTGAGATTGAATATAGTTTGTATCTTGGTATTCGTCAACTAATACATACTTAATTTTCTCTGAAATTTTTTGAGCAATAAGTTTTTCATCTAGTAGTTTATTCCATATTGCAATAAGATCATTAAAATCAACCAAATTATTTTTGATTTTACGGTTCGCATAATTTTTGTAAATTTTTTTAAGATTTTTTATTAGATCTTCACTATATAAATGGGAGAATTTCCAATTTAGGATATCTTTAACGGGTTTATTACAATTTATCACATAAGACAATATTTTATAGCACATTTTTGTATTTGGAAGGTTCATTAGCTCATGATGTGGAAAAATGGTTTCAATGGATAATTTTAACAAAGATCTTGCATCTACTTCGTCAATTATTGAATACCGAGGTTTTAATCCAGCAAGGTTAGTATAAATTCTAATAAACCTATTCGCTAATGAATGAAAAGTCCCCCCCCAAATACCATCTGGTTTTTGACCTAGTAACTTTTCCACTCTTTCCAGCATTTCTTTAGCAGCTTTATTGGTAAAAGTGACAAGCATTATCTCCGATGCTTTAACTCCATCTTTTATTAACTTAGCCACGCTATAAGTTATTACTCTCGTTTTTCCAGACCCTGCCCCAGAAATAACAATCATGGGGCCTTCAATGTTGTTTACGACTTCAAACTGCTCATCGTTTAATTCATCTTTAAATGAAATATTATTGTTAATAAATGAGAAATTCTTTTGATTATTTCTTGGATTAGTACGAATAAATTTCTCCATGAATCATCTTAATCCTGGCTTCGTGTGAATTTAATAAGATTTGGCTTCGGCTCGTATAAAGTCCCTTCTCTTACAAGGTTTTCAAAAGATTTTTTTATGAAATCTTCGTCAAAACCTTCTTCTAATTCAATGATATTAATTAAATTTTTCTTTTGTAAGGCTTGCCAATTGTTTTCTTCAAAGATTTCCTTGAGGCGATCCATAAATTTCCCAAGTTTATTAAGTTTACTCCTAGATTCTCCAGCAAGAATTCTATCCACATCAATTTTTCCGGTAGCTTCATCGTACCCGGTGTCTTTCAAATAACGATTAAATAATTTGATGATTTCTTCAACATCTTCTTTAAAAACCTTTTTTCTAAATGCCATTTTGGCGTAGGCTTCGCTCATTCGAACTAAAGCGTCGAGATTTCTGGCTAAAATTGAAACGATTGCTTCTTCACTATCATATTCGCTCCGTAATTCTAAATAAAACTCCTTTATTTTTTCTTTAGCTTCTTCAGTAAGAATAGGTCGACAAGTTTTTTTGGCGTGTCTAATATATTTTTTTAAGAGATCTCTAGAAATGGGAGCCACATTTTTATCAATTTCAGCATCATTTTCATCAACATCGATCATTGCATTGCGGAGAATGAATTCTGCCATTTGAGCGTCATCGGCCTTATTTGGTCTATCGACTACAATAAAAATTAAATCAAATCTGGAAAGAAGAGATGGTGGCATTCGAATATTTTGGGTCGGAGTTTTATATCTATCGTATCTGCCAGAATGGGGATTTGCAGCTGCTATAATGGCAGTTTGTGCCTTTAACGTAGCAACGATTCCTGCTTTTGCTATGCTCACGGTCTGTTGTTCCATTGCCTCATGTAGGGCTGACCTGTCTGTCGGATTCATTTTGTCAAATTCATCGATTGCCGCGACACCACCATTAGCTAACACAATTGCTCCCGCTTCAAGATTCATCTGACCCGTATCGTTATCTTTTATCACTGCTGCAGTTAGTCCTACAGCGCTAGAGCCTTTTCCTGAAGTATACAGCCCTCTCGGTGAGATTTCTATGGCAGATTTCAATATGACCGATTTACCAGTTCCAGGATCTCCCACGAATAATATATGAATATCGCCCCGTTTATATCCGCCACCAAGGTTTTTTTTCCGAGTTCCAGCAAAAAGACTTAAGGCACAAGCCATTTTTAGATCATCCCTTCCATAAATAGTAGGCGCAATTGATCTAGCAATCTTCTTCTGAATTAAGGGTTTCTTTGCTAATTTTTCGATTTTTTCTCTATCCTCTTTTGTGATGTCAACGCTATCCTCACCTTTATCTTCTGAATCTATAAAATTAACATTAATATATGTCTTGAACAAATTTGAATTATTATTGTTAATCGATTGGGCAATTACAGACTTAAAAATTCCCATTATTTTAACTCTATCTCCTGGTTTTACAATGTCAACTAAGTCGTAAGTCAGTATAGCTTGAACCGATCTTGGAATTCTTCCAGGAGGTAAATCTTCAGGAATTTCTTGAATAACTACGCTTTGCCAATCAATGAATTCTGATTTTTTTGAGATAAGTCTAAAATCCGATTGAGATTTAGACTTACAACGTTTATTTGTACAAAACTTTGGCCACTTTATTCTTGATGTTAGTTGAAGAATTTCAAACTGTGCTCCACACATTGTGCATTCGAAAGTGGCTTTTAACAATTTTGGCCTGATTGTTGAAGTCCTAATGATTATACCTTTTGTCCAAAAAAGGTTATCAATATTTTTAGCTCTTAAGCCTCTTAAAGGGATCGTTAATGGACTTTTATCGTCCCTTGTCGTTATTCTTACAAAATAATCCTGAGCGCTTAATTGGCCTCCCGACTGGAATTTAAACACATTTTTAAAAGCTTCTATTGCATCTTCTAATAGAGATTCAGGATCGTTTTTCAACATGTCGGCGATTTGAGGATCAAAAGCAAGCAAATCCTCGTAGAGAACGATTAAAGTATTCCCTCCTTTAGAAAAAAGATCACTAATTTTATCTTGATATTTATGAACTCCTGGTCTTTCTTGAAATAAACGATAAAAATCCTCAAATCGTAGAACCTTATTAATTGGTACACTTGGACTTGATAAAGTGGTTGTCAAGCACGATCACCATTATTTTTTATAATAATACCAATTATTTTTTATGATTTTTTAATAATAATTTTTATTTATTTTTTATAATTTTTTAATAATAGTATTAAACAAAAAATAAAACCCACCCTTATAAATGTTGTAAGAGTGGCGGAAAAGTGGATTTTTTTCTTTTTTTTTGAAACTTGGTATCATATAAAAAAAAAGAGTAATTTTGAAAAATAAAAGAGAAAAATCTTGACTACAACTCACTACACTTTAATTTCCCATTACTTTTTTTTAAAATTTCCAAAAGTTTTTTAGTAGAAGACTTTTGTTGTAAATCTAACGGGTTGTCTGCAATTGATAATAATAACAAATTTTTCAATTTAATTATCGAATCGGGAAGAAATGTAAGACGATTGTTTTCCAACCACAACCTCTCTAAAGAAGTAAGATCTCCTATATAATTGGGTAATGACTCTAATCTATTATTTTTTAAACTAAGATAGACGAGTGACTTCAAAAAAACTAATGATTCTGGAATCTCTGACAAGTTGTTATCATCAATAGTAAGCTCTCTTAGAAGGCTTAGATGCCCAATAGAGTCGGGAATAGACACTAAATTATTGGAATCCAAATATAATATCTTAAGGTTGGAAAGATCTCCAATTGAGGATGGTAAAGTTTCGATCTTGTTAAACAAAAGATAAAGATTTTGAAGAAGAATAAGCCCTCCAATGGAATTAGGAACGCCTAGAATATTATTTTCACTTAAATCCAAAAGTTTGAGAGAACTAAGGGAACTAATAAAATTGGGAAGTGTAGACAATTGGTTACTAGAAAGAAACAATTCTTGTAGATTAGTGAGCCTTAGAACTGATAATGGGAATTCTATTAATTTATTGTCTGAAATTTCAAGTTTTTTCAAGAATTTTAAGTTTCTTATTGAATTTGGGATAGCTGTTAACTTATTATTATCCAGATTAAGTGTTTGAAGTGATGTAAGACGTCCTATTGAATCCGGAATATCTTTTAAATGATTAAATTTTAAATTCAATATGTTAAGACTTTTAAAATTTCCAATACACTCTGGCAGTTCTTTCAAGTTAGCATTCGGCAACATTAATTCAACTACTTTGCCGTCTTTAACTGTAGCTCCGATATCATACCATTTAGTAAAACACCTTAAAGGTATTGAACTGCCAATCTCACCTTCCAATTTTTTGATAACTTTATAGTCTTCAATCAAGTCTATTCAAGGATAATTATTTTTTTTAATATTCATCTATTTAATAATATAATAAAACGAAAATATTTAAATTATTGATTTAGTAAAAGAAATTATCGATAAAAATCATTTTCTTCATATCTATCTCAAATGCCTTTATATTTATATCGTTTTTATTTAAATAAAATTCTAATGTCCGAATAAAGCACTTGAAGGGCAAATATACATCAGGATTTGACGGCAAGATTTATGCAACTTCCTCGGCACATAAGAGGCTGATGGAAGAAATCCGTCAAACCAATATATTTAACTTTAAATGCAAACCGCTTAAATGTGTCTATATTCCCACGGTCAAGGATCAAGTCTTGCAAATGCTCGTGAAATTGGCATTGAAACGGAAAATAATTCTGAAATAATTTAATACCCTTTTTAAAATTGAAAAAAAAAAGAGAAGATATTTTATTTTTTAATTTAGTTATATTCTTACTTTATCGGTGGTTCTTTCGTTTCTCCTTTCATTATCGAAAAGATTTCAGTTAGGAAATCTGCCGACGACAATTTATTAAACAAAAAATAATTACACTCTTAAAAAATCTTGAGAGAGAAAAGATTTAGTAATAACTTTACATGCTATTTGAATTTTAAGGAAATTAATTCAAGTTTCTCTTAATGCTTGTAGAGTTTTACATATTATTGGGTCTTGAGACATTTCACATCTTATCTTCAATAAAGAAATGGCTCTTTTTTTAATTTTCTCGTCTTCGTATTTTGCAGTTCTCCCCAAAATTAGAGCAATTGAACGTTGTAATTCGATTGAACCCTCATCGCTTAGATTCTTTAGAAGTTTGGAGAATATTTTTGAAAGTCCAATATTTTGAATTATTTCGACCATGGTATTTATCATGTTTCTTCTTACATCTTCAACATCATCTTCTAAAAGCAAAAGAATTTTGTCAAATATTCGATCAATGTGATTATAGCTATATATTTTTAATAACCCTGCTGAAGCCTCTCTAACTTTATTATCTTCATGAGATAAATTATTGAAAACTTTTTCGAAAGGAATTTGTGAAGCAGTAACTTCTTTAATATTAGATAACATATTCATGGCTGATCTGCGCACCCAAACTTGCTCATCATCGAGTAAAGTTACAAGTTTCTCAATGACTAAATTCTTATTTTCAACAAGTTTTATAATATTTCCTAAACTTGATACGGCTGCTTCTCGAACAATCCATTCTTCGTCATTTAAGGCGTTATTAATTAATTGATCAATTACTTTATTTAGAAACTGAAACCCAATAAATCCTAATATTTTTACGCTAGTTTCTCGAATAAATGAATCCTGATCTGCGAGTAAACTTAATATTGGATCAATAGAAATGAATTCGGGAGATTTCATAGAGATTTCTAAGATTGATTTTATTAAAACGATTTTAACAGATATTTCTTGATCATTAATAGTTTGTAAAATTTCTGACACGACTGGTTTAATAGTCATTGGATCTTTTTTTGCAATTTTTGAAATTACATTCAAAGCTTCTTTTTTTATTTGTTTGCTTGAATCTCTTTCTAAAAGTAATAATAGGGGTTTTATATCAATTTTTTCAAAATATTCGTCAACTAATCCATCCAAAGAATTGACTGCGTTTAAAACAACATCGTTATTTTTAGAACCTAAGAAATTAATCAATATAGGAATTACCTTCAAGGGATCATTTTTACCTATTTTAATTATTGTTCTTGATACAATACCTTTAGTAATAAATCTAGAAACATCAGGAATAGTCATTAAATTCTGAAGAATTAAATCGGAGTTATTTTCATATTTATCAACAAGGATTTTTGAAATGTTTTCCTTCAGCTCATTATTTTCAAATGTTATAAAGCTTAGAAGCGTTTTTAAGATTTTTTCAGGATTTTTTTCCCATAATTTGCCAAGAAGAGATAGAATGCTATTTAACGCCTCTTTATTACTTGGAACTATTTTATTAATTATCATTTCTAAATTTAGAACATCCGGTTGCTCGTTAAAGAATTTTTCAAGAGCCAAAACTGAATATAATCTTACATCCTTGTTAGAATCAGTTAATCCATCAAAGAAAGGTGAGAGTGGTATTTTAAATTTCTTAAAATTTCCGATTTTAGCAAAAAACTCAAAAATTGAAGCTCTTACGGAACCAGTAGGATCTTCCATTAACGGCATTATTTCAGAAATTATTTTTTCGTCAATGTCTTTAATTTGAAGATTCTTCATATTTCTTATTGCTGCTGCTCTAACTTCCTTGTTTGAGTGATTGAGTTTATTGATTAAGATTTCAACAGGAAGGTCAATGTAGGTGTTGCTTAATAGATTTAGAACTTCTACTTGTATCTTGCTATTTGAATCGTTTACTAGTTTTTTTACATTCAAATTTGAAATTATATCTTTATTTTTTTGAATTAGCCTTGAAAAAATTCTTAATCCAACTGATTTCAATCTCCATTCACTATCTTCAATGAGATTCAAAATTATATTTAATGGTATTTTTTCAACCAAATTTATATCAGCTCGTAAGAGAGATCTTGCAATAGGAATGCTTTTATCGTAATTAGGTGATTCTAACGCTTCAATTATCCACGGGATCACTCTTACTGGAACATTTCTCTCTAATTGTACAAGGATGTGATAAGAAATTCTCTTTGAATTCGAGTTGGGATCACATATTCCATCGATTAAGGAATCTTTAAATTTCCACTTATTAAGGTCAATTTCAGACTTTAGAGGTATCCTCTCAAACATCAAAATTAGCGTTTGTTCAGCGTGCTGTTGAATTCTTTGATTAGAACTTTTAATCAAATTGAATAGTGGGACAGGATCGAAAGTCTGACCACATTTAGTAATTTTAGAATACATTATATTTTCTTTAAATTTGTTCTTTTTTGTTAAAAAATAATATGTAGTGAAGAATATTAAAACGATTTCTTCAATAGCTGCCGTCCACGCAAATATCTTGTAGTTTGGGACAATTTGAGAAGTAAAATCCAGCGAATTAAAAGTATCAAGCATTTTCTCGGGATTTACAATTAAAAAATTAACCAAAACATTAACCCCAATCGCTGCCATTAAATACGCGGCAAAAAAGAGATGAAATCCACGGAATTGTACCTGCCGTCCAAAATAACGCGTGAAATAACCGGTTACGCCTAAAAATAGCGTTACAAAAACAAAATACGATGTCATTGTTGAGATAGCGATTATTCCCGTGAAGAAAAAGGCAATAGTTTGAATCATCGAAAACCAAGCCCAAAAATACACGAATAACATTAACCCGAGAAGAATGTATGGACCGGGATCAGATGCAAACTGCTTCATTCCCCTTTTACTATCTTCGAAATTAAGAAATATTGATCTTTTTACATCAGGGATCGCCAAATAACAGTTAGAGATAATTCCAGCGATGTATCCTTTTGACCCATAAAAAGTTAGTATTATTAAAGGATACACGAGCATCCATGAAATCAATAACATTATTAAAGGCAATCCAAAAAGCGAAAGTATTAAAGGAGGTAGCAGAAACACTCCAAAATAAAAAGTTATTGCTATAATTACTGAAATATTTTTTTTATTAGAAATATTTATTATTTTTCTTCCAATCAATTTATGAAATGGAGTAAAACCCTCTTCTGAATTTTTATTAAAGGCAATAAATAGGAAATCTATGAGGGGGTATATTGAAATAAAAATTAAACATGTTATAAATGGTACGAGAAAAAACAAGGGATTTAGATCTGGAGGAGGTGTTGGACTATTTTCCCAAAATTCTGGTGTTTCTAAAGTAAATATGAAAGCCATTCCCACTACTACCATGACTGCCATACTAAAGAAAAATGCATATATCGCGCACAATAACCGATCTTTAATGGAAAATTCTCCCTTTTTTACCAGAGCAATTCGCTTTAATATGATCCAGAATCCTACAAAGAAAAATACAATAAAGATTATGAACAGAATGATTTCTAAAATCAAATATTTCACGGAAAATTGTAAGTTATAAAATTAAATTTTAATAATATTACAGCATTTTTATTTTTCTTATATTACTTTATTTATCATACAAAATTAATGAAAGTTTTTTATTCTGCAAAGATCGAGATTTTATTAATATTGAGCTGAATTACAAGAAAATAAGACATTAAATAAAAACTAAATTAATTAATCATGGTATTGAAATGAAAATTGGATACATTCAAACTTCTCCGATTTTTGGAGAAAAAGAAAGAAACTTTGCTGAAGTTGAGAAATTAACAGGAGGTATCAAGGCAGATCTAATAGTTCTTCCAGAACTTTTCGCAACGGGATATACATTTGTTTCAAAGAAAGAAGTACGAGATCTAGCCGAAGATGTCAATGGAATGACGGTAAGCTTCCTACAAGAACTCTCTCAAAAAACAGGAGCCATTATTGTCGGGGGATTTGCTGAAAAAGAAGGTTCTGAAATCTATAATTCAGCAGCGATGGTCATGGAAGAAAATATTGTAGGAATATATAGAAAAATTCATCTTTTCAATAAAGAGAAATTGTGGTTTTCTCCAGGAAATAAACCATTTGAAATATATAAAGTTAATAATGTAAAAGTTGGATTGATGGTGTGTTTTGACTGGATTTTTCCAGAAGCGATGAGGTCATTAGCGCTTTTAGGTGCTGAAGTCGTTGCTCATTCAACGAATCTTGTCCTTCCTTATTGCCAAACTGCGATGAAGATCCGTTGCTTAGAAAATCGGATTTTCGCAGTTACAGCAAACCGCATTGGAACGGAAAAACGAGGTGAAGATGAGTTTATTTTCACGGGTGCAAGCCAAATAACGTCGTATAATGGAGATGTTTTATCGTCCGCTCCTATTAATAAAACATTTACGAATATTGTAGAAATAGATTTAAAGCTAGCGCGAGATAAGTCTCTGAATAAATTCAACGATTTATATAAAGATCGAAGACCAGAGCTGTATGAATTCAAAAATAAACAATGAAAATTATAAAAAAAAACGATTTAATGACAAAACGATTATATTGGGAAGCTCCTTACGATAGAAATTTCAAAGCCAAGATAATTTCAATAAAAGAAAAAGGTATTGTTCTTGATCAAACATTATTTTACCCCGAGGGAGGTGGTCAAGTAAGTGATCGAGGAGAATTGAAAGTAGGTGATTTGGTTTTTAAGATAAATCAAGTTTCTAAAGAAGAAGACAATATAATTCATCACGTATCATCTGATTTTCAAGATAAGATTAAAATTGGAGATATTATTATCGGAAATATTGATTGGGAACATAGATATGGGGTCATGAAAGCACATTCTTCTCAACATATCTTTTCTGCTGTAATTAAAAAGAAATTTGACATTGAAACTAATCGTGCAAATCTAGATTTTGAAGACGTTTCCTTTCACCTTGCTAAAACAGTAAATTACAAACAATTAAGATCCGCATTTCAGGAAACCAATGAAATTTGTACATCCAAAAATTATATTTTTATAGAAAGAATCATCTCACATGAAGAAGCGGAAAATTTAACTCATGAGATTAGGGGTGTGATCCCACCACATAAAAAAATTAGGTTGGTAAGAACTGAAGGTTTAGATTTAGTATTTTGTGGAGGATCTCATGTTCGAAATTCGATAGAAATTGGGCCATTATTTATTTATCAATTTAACAAGGGTCGTGAAATTAAATTCGTAATTGGAAATAAAGCTATTAGAATGCTTTCTGATTTGAATGTGGACTTATTAAACACTACAGATTTGTTAAAAGTTCAGATTACAAACATTACACAAGAAATCGAAAAACAGCAGGAATTTATTTCAAGACTTCGAAAAAGTAATAAGGATCTTGCCACGAAAACTTTAGAGTCTATTTCAAAACATCCAAATGCAATAATAAACGACATTTTTGTGTTTCTTATAGATTTAGATGTGGATCATAAAATACTCAATAAGGCATTAAAGAATTTTCCATCAAATTCGCTTATCCTCGTATCTATGGGAGTAAAAAAGATAAAAGTTATCTCAAAAAGCGAAAAAATTAAGGCAAATAAAGTTTTTGAATTCTTGATGAAAAAATTTGGTGGAAAAGGTGGAGGTAGCCCTAAAAATGCTCAAGGATCCTTAGAAATAGAAGTTAAAGACCTTTTATCCGAAATAAAGATATTCATATCAAAGAAGACACTTTTAAGGAAATTGCCTTGAATTATATAAAAAAATCTTAAATAAAGATTTGGGATGAAATTATAAAATATTAATGATTTAACATTGTCTTTATTTCCCTTGTTGTTCATTATTTATATATATCTTAATCAAAAAAATTGTCCTAATGAGGATGAAATTTGACCAAGATTGAGCAAAATTTTATTGATTCATTAAGAAGAATTAATTTTATTTTTAGAAACGAAGAAGTATCTATTGAGTGCGTTAAGCAATACGATCAGTTTACATTATTAGGCGAGAAGATTGGTCCCTTCGAGCAAGGAAAAAGTTATAAATTAAAATTTTTTAAAGCCATTCCTTTTATTGAAAATGGTATTTTAAAAATAAAATCCAGCAAGAAATACGATAATGTTGATGTGCAAAGATTTGCTATTGGTGAACGCGACGATCAAAGGCTAGTCAATCGAAATGATGATTTCTTTTTAAATAAAATAAAGGAATTTAAAAAAATTTTAGAAAAAGATGTAAACGATAAAATAAGGCTACAATTAGATTTAGACAGGTATAATTCATACACATCGGATATTATTGATAGTAGATTGTTAAAATTATTGAGGTTAGCCAAAACAGAATTATCTTTAGACGATGAACGGAGATTGACCCTATCTGAAAGATTATTATTTAAGCGCATATATAAGCTCATAGATGTTTGGAAAAAATTTCTCTTGGAAAGAAAAAATTAGATCAAGAACGCATTTAGTAATTCGCAAATTTACTTGCTAATAATACTCTCTTATTATATTAGCTTAATTTCTTGAATTCCGTATTTTTTAAAATAATCTTCCACATGTTTTGCGACTAATTCGCCAGGCTGAAATTTTAGATAAGCAATTGGTAATAAATCAAGAGCATTACTCATTGAATAAAACGGGACTCCCATTTCTTTAATATATTTTTCAACGCTTTTGCCATCATCCCTCAATTCATTTCTATTCGTTAGACCAATAGCACCAATAATATTTATATTTAATCCTAATAACTTATTAAGCGTTTCTATCAACGACCCTCCAGTTGTAATGGCATCCTCAAGAATTATTACATTTCCATCGGGAACTCCGAGAAAATATTTATCTTTTGGATCGCCATGTTCTTTAGGTTTTGCCCTTCCCATGGATAGCGAATATATTCCTTGAGCGTAATTTATTCGTGTTTTTGCCCATTTATACTGAGCAATCACACCTAATTTAGTCGCACCTTCAGGAACTCCATAAAAACAATCGGGATTCAAGTTTAAATTCTTTACAAATGAGATGATGAAATCAGTTAGTAGATCAATTAAATACACATCCTCAGCTATATTCCTCCAATTCACGTAAAAATATGACATCCTTCCAGATTTTAGCTTTAAAGGTTTTTCAAAAAAGCCTATTATTTTATTTTCAATGATAAACTCGTAAAAATGTTCTTTTTCCCATATCATGGTGCTTCAAGTTACTCTTTTAATAAAAGATACTCCTTTCGAGCTTTTGCGTATTCTTCCCCACTAATTTTTTCTTCTAAAAATTGTTTTTCTTTTTGTTGCATTATTTTTCTTTTCTTAGCTAACTCTTTTTTTCTCTCGTCTCTTTCAAAATTTTTAGATATATTTTGAGCTAATTTGACTATTTGATTATTTCTAATTTTTAAGAGATTTTTTAAATAAGGTTTTATTGGCCTTATCATATCAATCTTAGATTTAGAAAGTTCTTCAATACGAGTTAGCGCTTGAATTATTTCTTCTCGATCATCTCCTTCTAAAACGCTAATTAGTCTTGGAACTGCTACATCCTTCATCACTTCGTCAAGATAAGCTGAAACCTCTTTCTTCACTTTAGCGTCATTGTAAGTATTTATTTGTTTATCACGTATGTATTCAATAAAAATAAGAGGTAATTCGACAGGCCATTCTTGCATGAGCTCTTTATCAATTAATTGGACGATACCTCCATCAACTTTACGGAATATTCTCAAATCCAATCCCCCGTGGTTAATTTTTGAGGTAGATATTGATCTGTTAAATATTCAAAGCCATGAGAAGAAAGCGCTTGAATTTCTGCTTTAACTTTCATTTTCAAAGCCAATTTAAGGTCAGCTTCCCAGGCCTTGTTTTTTTTAACAAAACCTTCATTTAGCATGTCTTTTATCCGCTTTTCATCAGCTTTAGTCATTGACAATCGGCAATCATCTGGAATCTTATACGCGTCTAAGTCTCTTGTTAAAACACCAAGTAGTTTGATGTTTGGGGTGGCAAGAAAGGGCGATTCGTAGCTCAATCTCTTCGACCCACGTAAATATACACTGTGGATATAATGACCATAGGGATCGCTATCGACTAAACTGAACACGGGGAGATTTAATTCTTTACTTAAACGTTTTAAGAACATTCGAATGGCAACATTTCCAACGCCTTGAGCTGTTAAAAGAATACAAGGATACTTCCTCCAAAATCTGGCTTCTGCTAGTCTCATCATGGCGGCATCCTTCTCTATTACTAGTATAAACTCAGCATCGGACTCAATGATTTCGATATTATCTAGCATTGGAGATATTGTCCAACCACCAGAACCTAGGCCTTCTAAATCTATGATATCGTTTCTATCTCTAATTCTAAGCCTACCAACACACGTTCCTTTTGGAGCAGCTACCACGTGAGTGGAATTTCTAGTAGCAAATAGCATCGTGGCAACATCTTCAATACTTTTATCGCTATTTTTCTGATCTAAAAACAATTTAACATCAGTGTAAAAAATCTCACGTTTAGTTGCGTGAATGTCTTTAATTAATAATTCATTCACGATTTCTAAAACTCTCATTAACCTTGTTATATCAACTACACTTGTTAGTGAATGAAATTGTTTTTCCATGATTAGTTTACCAAGTAACAGCAAGTCATTCTCTTCGTCCCACATGATATTTGAACTTGCTCTAGAAGGTAAAAATACGGATGGCCTTCCTGTATCGTAAATTTTTTCAATGATACCATCGACTAAATCATACAATCTACTTAAAGCTTTTTTTCTATTTAAATCATCAATTTTTACCGTATCTACCGGAAGGTTAATTTCTTTTTTCTTAATTCCTTTTTCTAAATAATCCTGAAATAATTTTTTTGCAGCCTTTAAATCCCATATTTGAGTTTTTTTCTTTTTAGCCATTGATTTTACCCTATTTTAAGCGAAAATGCTTTTTACCTTTCTTAATTTCAACCGAGATTTCGTCTTTACGCTCTAATTCTTTTA
>JAUXAJ010000019.1 GCA_030620005.1 Promethearchaeota archaeon
ATAATCTCGATTCGCTCCAGAATGCCGTGCTTGGCGCTACGCAGATTGGCACGAAACGAGAAAGGCTCGTGCACTCAAATTCCGTTAAATTGGAGAGTTAACAAACGCTACAAGCGATAAAGGACCACGAGAAAATTATATATGAGAAAGCCAAAAACGAGATTTCGAGAATTCTTAGTTGTTTGGCATTGCCAAGTTCTCACAAGGACTTGATTTTTAGGATGTTTAGAAAATTCAGGAAAGCTTTAAAGCCAGGGACCAAGTATAGATCTCCTGAAAAATTAGTTCCGTTGTGCATTTATTACTCTCTAAAGCTTCAAAATGCGTCTATAAATCAAAAGGAACTCTTGGATGTCTCAAAGATCACGAAAAAAGAGTTTAACGCTTTTAAACTTCAAATAAAATTATTTATTCCAGAATATACTGAGAGAAATAGGAAAGATTACATTTTACAGAAAGTTTTAGAAATTTCTGAGCAATTTGAATTGGGCATGGAATTCTTTTACCTGAGCAAGAAGATATTGTATAAGTTTTGGGAAGAGATTAAATGCACGACCGATGACGTCATCGCGGGTTTGGTTTCTTCGATTTCTGTTTTATGTTCGTTTAAGGAAAAAACATCCGTGAGCGCAATTTGCAATAGAATTGGGATTCGCATGAGCACCATTCAAGCTCAGGTTAAAAAGAGAATTTTTGACAGGTTTCAGGTCAATGGATTTACAACTCTTAAAAAATCAGCCGACATGTTAAGAAAAATAATGGTCAAGATGGGCATGATCTATCTTTCAAAAAATCTAAATGTCGACATTGTTAAAGTGGAGATAGAGGTTGGAAGCGCTTCTAATGTGTTCAACGCTCTTAACAATTTTGATTATTATTTTTTCATGATAAGAGATTTAAGGAACGATGTCATATCTCTTGAAGCGAAGTTTAATAGGGAAATGAATTCCATTACCACCGTTCAAGACGAAGATTCAATTAATTCAAATGTTCAAGAGCATGGTTCACTTGAAATCAGGGTCTGGAAGCATTCTAATCATAAAGGACCGCCTTTGGAGTGTCTTGCTTGATGTGGGTCTAAGTACTGACCTTTTTTTTTACACGAGTCTTTTTTTTTGCTCTCTTTTTTTTCCGTTGTTGTTCTTGTTTCTATAGAATTCACTTTTTTGTTTTTTTTGTGATGTTGTCTAATTTGTTTTTGTTAAATGTATTTTTTTTCTAGTGTCGTGTCATGAAATTCTGAATTTTTTTTTTAAATACTTACGGTTTCTAACATGTTAATAAAAATCATATCAAAAATAATAAGTGATTAAAACGAGATTTAAAGCTGTTTTATTTGCATGGGTTGTAGTAATGGTAATATCATGCGTTCCTTTAGCTACTCGAGATGAAATGTTAACTACAGAACTTACTCAATTCGACAAATCAGCGGATTTTAATCAACCAAGAGTGAAGGGTCTTGATGTTAGTTCAATTAGCAATTTAGATTTGATACAGGAAGCTCTTTCGACTAAATACAACAATTTCACGGAATTAAATTACCTCCCTCAAGAATACGAAATTTCTTTACAAGCAACTTATTACGGGTTGCATGTTCTTAAAGACATGGGAAGGTTATACTTGCTCGAGCAAGAGAAAATTGACGCTATCGTGAGCTACATAACATCGTGCTATAACGAAAGTACTAATCAGTTTGAAGACAAGTATTCTGATAGATATCTAAGAGAAAATCGATCATATTTAAGTTCTTTGCTCGAAGTGAATTGTTACGCCATATTATCTTTAGAAATGTTGGATCGCTTGAATTTAATCGACGAACAAGAAGCAATTGATTTTATTTGGAGTTGCTATAATCCGGACACCAGTGGATTTATTGGTCGACCGTACGACCCCGATTTACCTGACGAGTACGAATTGGCAACCATGGACAACATTTATTACGCCATTCTAACGTTGGACATGTTGTTAGAAGATTGGACGGGATATCCAACCGAAAAGCAAGAACTCATCGATTTCATTGCGAGCTTGCAGAGCACCGATCCAAGTCCTGGGAAATTTGGGGGGTTCGGAAACGACTTGAACGGAGCGATCGACACTTTAGGAATGCCCGAGCCGAACTTGCTCAGTTCGTATTATTGCGTGAGAAGCTTGGAAATATTCGGCGAAGTTAGTTCCATTGCCATAAACGACTTTCAATCGTTCTTAGATTACTTGTACGACTACGATAATTCTTATTTCTTGATGTACGAAGAAACGGACAATAGATTATTTTGTAATATCGTTGCGGCTCCGATGGGGTTTGAATTGGCTCGTATTACGGGTTATACTGCCATATTTCCAGACGCTCGATTGGACGTGATGAATTTTTTAATGGACAATCGAAACTCGTGGGGAATTTGGAACCAATCTACTAACATTGGATGCTGCGAATTGATCGACGCGTTTCAAACTGTGAGATCCATGAAACGCACGGGTTTACATTCATTCTTTGACGGTAACAAGATAGCAAGCGCAATGGAATTATTTTACAACGACGGCGGGTATTCTCTCGTTGCTTCCGCTTATTCTTCTCAGGCTTTAGTTCATTCTTTCGTGAGTTCAATGAAATTCATGGAATGGGATGAAGTATTAAACACCATTAAAAACGACTTATACAAGATCGTGATTAGTTCCTTGATCCACAAAGAGTTTGCACCGTTTATTCAAGTGGATGACGATTTATTAATGTTTCGTTCGGAGCCTATCAAGTACGAGCTTAATACTTCTCACGAATATACCTTCATAGCGTTAGATTCAGTAAAAAAGCTGGGCAAACTAAGTGAATTCGACAGTTCGTTCGATCTTTCAACATTCATATCAGATATAGCAAACTCACAGTTTATTGAAGAAGGATTCAATAATTCTGGAGCGTTCATGCCCAACATCGCGCTAAACAACGAGGCCATTAGCGCTGAAATCAGAAATCAATATTACTTTGATTACAAGTATAGTTATTACGCCGTAAAATCTTTGGAATTAATATACGATTACGATGCCTTGTTAGGAAACTTAAAAAGCGAGCCTTCAATAATCGATAGAAACGATTTGCGCGACTTTACCTTGAAAAACATTGTAAACACGACATCCACGCTTTATTTAGATTCTCCACGCTCTGACGACAACGAAACCGCCTTAGAAAACACTTATTACACGATTAGCGTTCTAAAAGCGATAGGCAAGTACGAATTTACCGAATCCGACGAGGAGAAAATCGAGAATTTCGTGGTACAAAGCGTCAATTACACCAATTTAAAAAATTTCTATTATTGTTATAAGATTAAGGAAATTTTAGATTTAACCATTGATTTCGACGCAATTAAAGTTCAAGCGTTAGTGAGAAGCGCTTATTCAGAAAACGAACGCGACTTTTACTCGACTCCCGATGCGAAAATTCGTGACTCCGAAGCACTCGAATGGATTTGCGAAATTGCCCGCGACAAGACCGTGTGCTTGGAAGAATCGTATCCAAGCGTGGTTACCTTGGGAGACATTATTTCCATGGATGTATATATTTCTCACTTGGTGATTAACGATTTTGGTTCGAACATTAACGTGATTCTCGAAAGCGAACAACTCGGGACCATAACATTCGAAAACATGTCTAATTCCCACTTTTACAAGCAGTTCAGCATAGCCGATAAAGAGAGCAATTTTCCAACGGTCGAAGGAACCATATACGCCTATAACGACACGGATATAATAGCAGAAAAAGCAATTTGCTTTCAGACTTTAAAAAAATCGACCGATACGACTAATCCGAGCGAAAATCAAGTTCCTTCGGAAAGCGAAAGCGGAGAAAAAACTGAGAACGATCCCGAAAAATCCAATAATGACAGCAATGAAAATATAGATCTTGAATCGGATAGCAACATTAAAACGATTTTACCCGTGTTATTTACTTCATTAGGCATTCCTAGTGCAATAATGATCGGAACGACCGTATATAGACAAAAATTAAAATTGAAAGTGAAATAAATAAATAATTATTTTTTAATATCATTATCTTATTTTTTCTTATTATTAATTAATTTATAAAAAAATTTCCTCTTTTAGTTCTATATCTATTCTTGAAAACTAATTGATCTTAATTATACCTTTCAATGTTTTTTCTTTTTATAATTTCGACGAACTATTAATACAGATGCCGTCTAGCTCAAATTCAGATAATCTGGAAAATGAAATAGAACCCGGATTGAGATTAAGGAAATTATTAATTTTACTTAATCAAGTGATCGCCGCTATTGGTGAATTTAAAAACAAGTACGACAAGAAATTTAACTTTACCGGATTAATAAAGCATCTTAATCTACCAGAAACGGAGACCGAGGGTATCTTGTCGTTAATTCTAAACTTTCAAGAAATATTCGAAGACGTCTTTAAAAATCATCGATTAGAAAGGAAAAATGTCGGTGGCAAGGTGTATTTTATAGCTATAGAAAAAGAATTGCGCCTTACTGAAGAACAGGCAAGACAAATCAGCGATATAGTTTACATGTTCAAGAGAATTAAAAAAGGAGAAGGTTTTGACTTGAACTTAAACAATTCCAAGTTGATTACAAACATTAAAATCCTAAGAAAACAACATTCGTGCTTATTTAAAAGTAACGGAAGTAACAAGGCATATCCTTCAGAACTGTGTCAAAAAATGGGCGACACGCTCCTTTCTTGTTATAAATTCAATAAGAAAGTGGAGTCTTTTACCATAAACAATTATCGCATCGTGGTGATGTGAAGTGTCGAAATCAACTAGCGTTAAAAATAGTGAACCGTCCAAGAAGCAAAAAATTGACCCCAGAAAGTACCAGGAAGTCATCGCAAGAAATTGTACGAATAAGAATTCCTTGATTGTTTTACCAACCGGTCTTGGGAAGACGATCATAGCAATCCTAGTAGCTGAACAGTCCTTGATGTCGGTGCCGTCTAATAGCAAAATAATCGTTTTGGCTCCAACAAGGCCGTTAATAAACCAACACTACGAATCCTTTGCCAAGTTCTTTACCGTTCCTGAAGAGAAGTTTTGCTTGTTAACGGGCAAGGTTGCTCCCGAAAAAAGAGCAAAATTGTTTCAAGAAAAACAATTATTGTTTTTCACGCCTCAAACGCTAAGAAACGATTTGGTTAAAAAGAAATATGATTTGAAAGGCACTTGCTTGATAATATTCGACGAGGCACACCACGCTTCGGGGAATTATCCTTACACGTTAATTGCCGACACATACATGGATCAAAACTCTGACGGGAGCATTTTAGCGTTAACAGCATCTCCCGGAGCATCAAAAGAAAAAATATCAGCCTTATGCCAGGGCCTGCACATTCCACCTGAAAACATTCACATTAGGAATAGAAAAGACGAAGATGTCAAGACTTACGTGAAGCCTAGAGACGTGTTCAAGATAGGCGTGCAACTGACTGACTTAATGAAAGAGATTTACTCTACGATCGAAAACATTTTAGAAGAAAGGTTACAATACCTTTCGCAACTTAATTTTATAGAAAAAAAGTCCACCAAACTACGCGAAGAAATGATCAGAAAAGATTTGCTTAAATTAAACAAGAATCTTTTAAATGTAATCAAAGGAAGCGGCGATAAAACGGGTGCATATAGCGCATTGTCTGTAAATGCTCAAGCATTAATCTTGTATCACATGTTAGAATTGGTAGAACAGCAAGGATTGGATGTTTTATTAATTTATTTACACAAATTTTTCAAGCACGCTGTGAAAAAAAACAGTTCGAAAGCACACAGAATACTTGCAACTGATATTAGAATAAGACAAATCTTTCAAGATTTAAAAAAGCACCAGCATTATTCGCAAGAAGCGTTAGTTCACCCTAAACAATTGGTGCTAAAAAGAGTTGTATTAGATGAGCTAAATAAATCTTTTTCTCATGGTTCCACGACTAGAATTCTAGTTTTTGTAAAGTTGAGAAATTCCGTGTCAAATATAGTAAAAGGACTGAAGGAAAACGATGTAATAAAACCAGTAAGATTCGTGGGACAAGCGACTAAATCAAAAGAAGACAAGGGACTTTCTCAAAAAGAACAAATAGAAATTTTAAGAAAATTTAAGGAAGGTAAGTATAACGTTTTGGTCTCGACGAATGTTGGAGAAGAAGGTCTAGACATTGCAGAATGCGACCTAGTCGTCTTTTACGACGTGGTGGCCAACGAGATCCGGTTAATTCAACGTGAGGGAAGAACTGCGAGGCATAGAAAAGGAAAAGTGATTATTTTATATTCCAAGGGCACTCACGACGAAACTTATTTAAGGATTGCGTTAGGCAAGTTGAAACGCATGAATAAAAATCTTAAGAATTCAAGCGATCTGAAACACTATCATGAGCCTAAAATTACACGAGTAGATACCAATCAAGAAATAAAAATTGAAACTACGCTCAGAGAGCACGAGAAAAACCAAACAAAAAGGTACGTAAATCTTGGCAATAAACAGCAAAAGCAAAAACAAGCGACGCTTCAATCATTTATTAGCAACGAAAGAAAAAAAAAAGCAAGAAAGAACCTAGAAGCAAAAAAAAAAATTAGAATCAACATGGCATTTCCCATGAGATATGGATTACGAAAATGGTTAAAAGAACAAGATATTTTATTTACAGTTGACGAAAGTAAATTTCATATCGTTATTTTCGATGACGTGCTAATTCAAATCTACGATCCAAGCGAAAAATCTTTTGATGATTTGATAAGCGAGTTTAAAAAATTCAAGCAAGAGTTTAAGGTGGTCCTGGCGATCTTTGATTTCGTGTACTATGAAGAAGAAATTAAAGGTCAAAAAGGGCTTGTCAAGCAAGAGATTCTTAGGAGTTTTAGGAGTCACAGTGAAGTCCAAGTAGTTATCATGGACAATGTTGAGGAATTATTTTTTATGATCAATACAATTTATAGACATCACGATAAAGAGGCCAACGATAAAAAATGGAGGATATAAAATGGACTAAAGACAAAACGCCATATTTAGTGTTTGCGTGTAGCAAATGCGAATAGTATATCTACACTAAAACCACGCAAAAAATTAAGAAATGCGTGAGATGTAGAAGAACACACCAAGTTAAAAACATCTTGAATTCTGGAGAAATAGTTCTAGGTATTACTGAAGCGATGAAAGTTGTTAAAACCAAGCAAAATGAGTTAGCCTTCAAGAAACACGGTAGGAATCCCGATTTACGTTCTTTAAGCGAATTTCGAATTGTCTCAAAAAAGAAAGAAAAAAATTCTTTCAACAATCGTGTTAATTTAGAAGATCAAGAAAAACCCAGCACATTGGAAAGGGTAACTAACATTCTTGAAGAATTATCAAGAACATCTAAGAAATTTCCTCGTTACATAGTAGAAATGACGGCCGAAGATAAAGGAATCTCAAACGAAAAATTAAACAAAGTGTTGTGGAAACTTGTAAGAAAAGAATTTTTAATTCAACTTGAAAACAATTACTTTAAAATAAAGAAAGCATTAACATGAGAAAAAAAAAAAAAAAGAATAAAATTAATTTTTACTATTCGTCAAGGTTACGAATTGCTTTATTGCAATGGAAAATTCTTCGAGCATTATTTGCTTGAATGCTGGCTCCTTACTTACGAATGGAATTCTTTCGTTTCCTGAAAGAATATCTTCAGCAGGATCTTCATTACCATAGGTATTATAGCCAAGCATTTTTTTGGAACTTACTCCTGAACTCGTTTTTTATTCACCTTTTATTTTATTTTTTTTATTTTTTTTGTCAAAACTTAAATCTACTCAAGAATTGTTTTAAAAACAGTTTCATATAATATCTCTGACTCTTACAATAGTCTAACTTCTGGTCGCGAGTAAGATTAATGCAATTGAGCAATATTTCGTGAATACTTTTAGTTATTTCAATGTATTCCTTAGAATCGTTTCTAATAACAAGATTTAGCTCTTTTTCTGTCAGTGTCTCTCTTGTACTTGACGAACGCGAATTACAAACGCAAAAATATGCCTTTTCTCGATTTAAACCTGTTTTATCGTTCGATTTTGCGTTCGCTTTACTTCACGCTCAAGTTTTTTTAAGAATTGCTACTTGTTAGTTAGTTATTTCTGAATTTATTTAAAGAAAAATTTATGCAATTTCTATGATTATTTATTTCTTTTTTGACGCCCCAATAATTTTCTTGCAAAGGTTCACGCCTAGTCCCGTTTTTTTGTTTAACATGTAAGGATTTTCTTTTTTTACCTGAGTGGCGGTATGATATCCGGCGTCATAAAGTATTCTCGCTCTCACTCGTGCCACATTACTTAATCTCAAGACAAGGTCGAATAATTCTTCCTTAACGCCATAATGAAGCCTTATTTTAAGGGTTTCTGACATTTCTGCTATGGTTATCATCTTGTCTTGCAAGTCTGCTCCGCTGGAACTCAAATACTCGGCAATAATTCCTATGAACGTCACCATTCGCTCCAAGTTGTCTCTTACGGTGTACAAGTCGCCCGCCATGATGTTATACATGTCAAGAATTTGGTCCAAGGGCTCTTCGTCTGCATACTCTAATATCGGTTGGAGCATTCGATAGTCCCGAACCTTAAATTCTGCTTTTAGTACTTCGTAAGCCTCTTTTATTAAGTCTTGAAACGAGTTCATTTCTTGATTCTCGAGTTTTTGTCTTATTAACACTCCAGAGACGGGGTATAAATATAGTCTAATGACGAGCTTTCCGAACTGAGAACACTTTAAAGAGCCGTCGTCGTTCTTGATCACGAGCCCCTTTTCGATCAAGTAATTAAGGATGTATTGATTTTTCACGGAGTGAGGGACTATATCGTTCACGTACTTATGTAAGTTCTTGTCCGGAAATTCAATCAGGTATAGCAAGAAGGCCGTGATGTGGTCACAGAACTCGAAAGAAAACTCTTGATTTGCGTAATTGTCGGAAAGTCCGTTCTCAAACCCGCAAGAACATTTAGTGCCTAATTCCGAGTCGAATTGGCAGGTAAAAATTCCAAAATCGGTTTTCAAATACCCGTGAATGCAAGTATCTGTAATTTTAGAAAGTTTTACCTGAAGTTTTCGTTGCCTTAGGAGTTTTACTTTTTTGGGCTCTGAATGAAGCTTTAAAATGTTTAACGGAGATATTTCCTTTATCATTAATATTTGTTCTAAAGGAATGTTCTGCTCCTTCATTTTAGACTTTATTGCGAACCAAAAGTAAGTTTTTTCGAAAAACCTTTTTAATTCTTCAATGGTAATGGAATTTCCCTCGTAAATTCTAAGCAATACTTGTTCTTTTAGCGTGTCTATCTTGTTCAAGCCAGAGAGCAAGTCGTTATATTGAGGCACGGGTTTTTGACCGTCGTTAAAGGTCTTGAAGTAATAGTCCTCCACCCAGAATCGTTCTTCCACATTTTCTGCGAGAACTATTCCGTATCCTACGGTGTCTAATCCCGGACGTCCTGCCCTTCCAAGCATTTGAAACATATCGTTTGGCGAAAATGGTTTAAAATAGGAGAATCCATCGCCGTTTTCGTAAAATCCAGAAAAATTGGTGATGTTATATCCCGATCTAACGAACCTCTTGAAGTTTTTTACGACCACGACTCTTGCTGGAGTGTTCACGCCTGCTGAAAGCGTTGTAGTGCAGCAAATCACTTTTAAAACCTTCTTGCGGTATTGATCCTCTACTAACTTTCTCTCTTTCGGTAAAAGTCCCGCGTGATGGAAGGCGAGACCGTTTTTTATTGTTTTTTTCAAATCCCGGTTCCCCCCTTTTATTTTTTCTAACCTTTTCTCAAGATTCCTGCAAATTTTTAATTCAAATTCTTCGAGACTTCTCTTTACTAAGTCTTTCAAGTTCATGCAAGCTTGTTGCGTCGATTTTCTCTTATTTAAAAAAATTAAAAGTTGTCCGTTTTCTTCTAAAGTTGACTTAACAATTTTCTTTAGCGTCGAAGCCTTGTTTTGGGTTAATTCTATTTTATAATGTAAAGGCACTGGTCTTACATCGGATTTGATGAGCGTCGTTTTGTTTCCCAAAGATGTGAGCCAGGAATTAAAAAACTCGGGATTTGCTATGGTTGCTGACAAGCCTATAACCTGAGGGTTGTGCAAAAATTCGTTCAATCTTATAATCAAGGATTCTAACCTTGGACCTCTGGAACTATCCCCTACCACTTGGATCTCATCCACGATCACGGTAGATATTTCAAATATCCATTCCTTATCGTGAAAGTTCCTAAGGATAGAATCCATTTTTTCGTAAGTAGTTATCAGAATGTCAGTTTTCTCTAATTTCGAGTCGTCCACATCGTAATCGCCTATGGATAGCTCCACCTTCACGCCAAATTTATCGTAGCTTTTTTTGAAGTGCGCGTATTTCTCCGAAGCAAGCGCCTTGAACGGCACCAGATAAACAGATTTTCCAAGATCTTGGAACACATTATTTATTGCGCACATCTCTCCTATTAATGTCTTACCGCTACCAGAAGGGGCGCAGACTAAAAACGATTTCTGGAAAAAGAGCCCCTTTCTAATGGCTTCTTTTTGAATGTCTCTTAACTGAAATATTCGATCTTCGAATAAAACTCTAAGGATCCTTTCGTCCACGATGTATTTGAAAATCTCATCGTCCCTAGTGACATTTAACTCTTCTTTTAACTCTCCAATGTCTCTTTTCTCAGTAAAATTTATTATGCTTACCTTAACGCACCTTCATTGCTATTTTATTCCTTTAATCCTTCGGTTCAATTTAAACCGGATTCAACAATCTCTTCGGAATTTGATTGAATGTGCTCGAATCTCGAGAGAGTTCCACGCTCTTAACAACTTGAGTGCCCCTCACGGTTAAATGCCTGTTCATATAAAAAATGACAGCGTGGAGCGGGTCGCCGTGCAAGTTTAGGTGAGCGTAAGGAAACCTGTGCTCTTCGTTAAATTCGTTTAGAATATCAAGTTCAATTCCAATTTCGTTTTTTTCGCCACAAGCAGGACATTCGTGAACATTTTTTACCTTTTGCTTGACATTTTGGATGCTTTTTGGATCCCTTGAAATAGTCATTTTATAACCTGCAATTTAATCACTTTAAAATCTTGTAAGACGGACAAATATAAAGAAAAAAATGACTTTTTTGTATCCATTATTTTATAAATTTTTCTTGAGAATCGATTCTATAAAGATTTTGACGACCACGAATTGAATTTTTTCTTTATAAATGTAGAGTTGTTAGTGTTTTTGATTATCATGGCAAATGTTAACGAATTATTTAGATCGTCTGTTTGGGATTTTGAATTCTTGTTCGATTTAATAAAAACTTCTATTGATGAAGGAAAGTACGAAGTAGCCTTAAAATTAGCTACGATTGGTTTAAACGAGGCAATCAATCAGAGCAAAAAAGAATGGCAAGATAAATTCGATGCCGTCTATTTTGAGCTAAAAAATCTCCACGATACCAAAATTAAGGGCGATATATCGGAAGATTATCAAAAAAATAATGCATGTTTTAAAACCGTGTCTAATAAGCAAGAAATCTTGGTTCCTCTTGAACATGGAATTAGAAATCTCGATGTTGGCTCATGTATTGAACAAGAGGAACCACTAGATCTTGAAATTAAAGATGAAAAAGACGAATTTGATGTTATAATTAATTTTGCAATTAGCAATTTTCTAAGTGATGACACGCCAGTAACCAAAAATTTACATTGTATGAACAAGATTTATCAAGGACCTGATCGCGAAGTTGATAATGGGGTACTATTACAAAAGGATGAAGAAGCTAGTGGAGAAAAGGTTAAGACAATAGAAATAAAAATCGACGAATTTCACGACGAAGTATTGGAACAGAATGTATCGAAATGCCTTGGAAGGGAAATAAAAATGGCTATAACATCGTCGGGATTTGAAATAATTCCAAGAAAGTTAATGAACGATCTTTACGAGGATATGGACGTCATCGCGTTCAAGTTGATAAAAGTTAAAGAATTCTTGGACATTTTTTTAATAGTTCCCGTTAAAATAAGCGCTTTAAAAGGAAGAATGATAGTATCAGAAATGAATATTGATTACTTGCCGAATAATGGGTCGTTAAAATTGACGAGACTCGATAAAAAATTGCTGACGCAACCTTACTTTAAAAAACTTGAACGGGTTCAAGCATTGATTTTTAAAGATCTATCAGGTAAAAGTAAGTTGACTAGATATATTAGTAATTACTTGAAAAAAGAAGTCATTCCACAAAAAACAGCGTCAAATAAGACGTTATTCCTGAGGACAGGTCAACTCGAGCATGTGGTATTGATCGATCCCGTTCTCGTGAGCGTTAAAGAACCCGGATGTGCAGAGAAATCGATAAAGTTTCCTTATCAAAAGAGTTCGAACACTCATGTTGTAAGGATTGATGGGTTGCCGAAATTATTAGATTTCTTGGAATCCAAGTATTTTCAATTGGAAAAACGCTCTGAAAATAGTAACTCTATACACTTTTATTTCGACTCATTAACTGCGTTCGTGACAAACCTGAGGCTTGCAATGATTCCTTTTCTCGCGTTTGGATTTACTTTTCTCGTCATGGTTTTATTTCAAGTTAAAGAGCTGTTCCAACTTTTAGCAAATTTAGCAATCGCCTGCTCATTAGTTTTTACCGCTATTGGGGCGTTTCTTTATTATAATTTCTATAGAAAGAAATCTTTTATAAAAAAAGAGTTTAACACGCCTTACTTTAAAAGACCAGTTAACTTAACTGAATCTAGCCTACTCCTGATCAAAGAAGAGCTCTCACCTGAAACGATGAAACAATTCATATACGAATGCTACGGAAAAAAGTTAAAAGGAGCTCTAATTAGTGTTTCAGAAGAAGTTTCGAAGAAAAAAGAAAGCAAGACACTAAATAACGAAATAGAAGCAAGCACGGGTGATATTCAACAAGCTCGAGACGAACCAAGCGCTTTAATTAAAAAATACAGCTCGTTCTTGGAGGATTAAAAAAGTGGAGTTTGAAACAAGACAAGGGTTCAGGTTCGCGTATTTTGCAGGATTGATAATGTTTTTCTTCTCGCTATTTTTAGAGTGGTATTCCTTTCAAGCTGTGAACGAACGCAACGAACCAATAGCTTCTTGGGGGTACGATTTTATCAATGGCTGGTCAACTACCTTTTTAAAACCAAGTGCATTTAACGACATGGTAAAACCTGCGGATTTTTCAGTTTCTATCGTAATATTTATAATTTCTATCGTAATAATAATGGCGTCAGCATGCATCGCGTTATTTCGAGATTTAGATTCCGAAGAGGGCTTGGAAAAAGCGAGTTCTTTTACTTTAATCAACGCTTTTTTGTTGATATTGATCGGAATTTATTGTTTCGTGTTTCCAGTAATGTTTTTTCTTGAAAACGATTTATACTTTCCCTTCGTGGTTGTAACTGACAACGATATAAGAGTTAGGTACTTTCACTCCGTAGGTCCGGGATACTACTTGCAAGCCGTGTCGTTCGCGCTGATAGTTCCTTACTCGCTATTTTATCACTTTACCGTGTCCAAATTTGCACGCAAGGATAGCACGGTTTCAAAAATATTACAGAACTACATTGAATCCGTGAAGGAACCCATCGATTTGGATAAGCTCATTGCTGAAGAGAAGTTGAGATTACGATTTAACGATTACATTGAAGATACCTCCGAAGAATCGGGATTATTTATTGGTAATGGAAAAATAAAAACAAAACGAAGAAGAAAGGCTGAGGTAGAAGAATGGTGAACGATTCAAAATTAAAAGAATTAATTGCGGTTTGTAGGGAAACGGACAATTACAAGAAATTGGCTGTAGTAAGTTTCATAATAACTAGCAATTTATTGGACGAAATCGGAATGAAATTAGGGTTAAGACCGAGAAATAGAGAAAATGGCGAAAAAATTTATCAATACGCCAAAATAATTAACCACCTTTTAAGTAAGAATCTGGGTATAACGTTAATTGACGAAGAACAAATTTTAACTGTAGAGACCATGGAAAACGAATTTCTGGAAAAGAAAGGAAATGTTCCGCTCAAATACTCCAGGAAGATGTTTAAATTTTACTACGATTTGCGGAAATTATATGTTCCAAACGTGCGCGAGGTCTTAGAACCTAAATTTTTAAACAAATATCCGGACCTCAAGTTTTATTCTTCTTTAAGAGCAGGATCTTTTAAAAAAAGTAATGACAAAAAAGGTTTATCCGGTTTAATTACACCATTGATATTGCCCCAAATTGAACTGAGAGAACACGCGATCCAAGAAAAATTAAATTCCAAGTTTGACAAGGATTTATTTGAAGAATTCATTCACCTGAAGAATTACAAGAAATCGCTAAAGACTGGAAGCGATAAGGGAAAAATTAAAGTAAAGGGAGCATTAATCGATAACTTGGAATTTCAGCGCACTATTGACAACATTTACGGTTACTTGATAATGGGAGTAATTGCGTTGCTTTTCACGTTAGGAGTTGTCATAGTAATTGAAACCATCGTGCATCCGTTTTTAATGGACGCCTTGAGTCCAATACTCCTCACATTTTTTGGCTTCAGCGGATTTTTAATTTTATTGTATAAGAATTACTTTAAAAAAGAGGGGAGTCAGTAATTACCGATTTTTTTAGGTTATTTTGTTATTATCTTCTTTTTGGATGTATTTAAAAGATAAACCTCAAAAATTTGAGTATATAAATAATTTGATCCGCTGATCTTAACAGGACTTTAATTTTAATTTTTTCTTTAAATAAAATTGGAAAAAATAGAAGGTAATTTCTAAAAGATAATAGAAAAACAAGAAGCAAGAAAAAAATTACGTAAAATGTGATTTCATGACCGAAACTCAAATAATTTGTAAGAATTGCATATTGCCAAACGGATTTTTAGGAATAAAACTTAACCCCGATAGATTATGCAATTTCTGCTCCGACACTGCTTACGAGAACCCGAACATGAAGAGAGTTCAAATAAACGAGCAAAAACGAAAATTATGTTTAGACGATTGGAATGAAGCCGTTAAAGTAATGCAAGAGAATCGCGGAACGCTACAACATGACTGTGTTATTGGTTATTCGGGAGGAAAGGATTCCACCGCACTGGTAGACACTTTCGTGCACGAATACAAGCTCAATCCTCTGTTGATTACCGTTGATACGGGATTCATGACTGATGTTGCAAAAAAAAACATCAAGGATACCTTGACTAAAATGAATTTATACGAAAACCACGTGTTAATTGAAGCTGCTATTCCCACTTTCAAGAAGCTATACAAGTATTATTTTTTTAACCACGATTCGAACGAAAAAAGCCTTACCGTGGATATATGCCATTCCTGCACGGATCTCATTCATACGATCGTTGTGAAAGAGGCGATGAAAAGGGGATTGAAACTTGTCGTTATTGGGTTCTCTCCCGACCAAATAGCCCGATATTTTTACGAGACTTCGAGGGAAGAAACCTTAAAAGACGGCACGCCGGACAATAGTTTGAAAGCAACCTTAGAAGAGAGCGATTTTAAATGGTATTTTAATTCAAGTGAAGTATCTCTCGCAAAGGTTCCTCGAGTCTTGTATCCTTATCATGTGATTGACTACGACGAAAACGAAATAATCAATCGCGTTGAAACCAAGGGATTAATTGAAGTGGGAAAAGCCGACCCTACCTTGACTAATTGCCACGTGGTAAAAGCCGCGTTAATGTACGATTTTCACAGGTATGGGGGAATAACTTACGCATTGCAATACGCAGAATTGGTTCGACAACAAGCAAGCGAAGAAACTCACAAGGTTGCCAGGAAAAAATGGCTACGATTGTATAAAGGCGTAGCCAATTCCATTTTAAAAGGCACATTCAATATTGATGGTATGAATACGTTTTTTGATAATATTAGAGTTTCTAAAAAAGAGCTAATGGATTCTATCGTAAAAAAGAGAGATAAAGATCCGAATAAGGAACAAATAATTAAAAACATTGAATTAATTAGGCACAAGAATTTCAAGTAAAATTTTTTTATGCTATATTTTTTTTAATATTCCGACTTTTTTGTTAATTTTTCTTTAAATAAAAATAACAATAAATTTTAAACACTAAATTAAAAAGTTGAAAAAAAGTGCTATCAAAACAAAGTTTAATCGAACCTGTAATACTTTTAAACGAATTGTTTCCAAAATATTCTAATCGATTTCTAAGCTATTTTGAAGATATAATCGACACGAGCGATCACAAAAGTATTAGTCTTAACTTTAAGATACGAGAAAAATCTCACATGAAAAAATTGAGCCCCATACTAAAGTTAGCCAAACCAAAAGATGCTAAGATAATAATTGAGCTCGTGAAAGAAGCTTATGAAGGAACATATCCCTACAAAGAAATGGAAGACGAACTCGAAGTTCGTAAAATGATCAAATCAGGTAAAATTACCTTCGTATTATTTAAAAATCCTAAGAACCAAGATGAAATCATCGGTTCCACTGCTTTTGTCGTTGACTTAGAAGCTAAAAAAGGGTATTTGAGGAGTTTAGTTGTAAAAAAAAAGTATCTCGGTGTCTTGGATGCTTCAAAGGCTTATATAGGAAGTTGTATAATAGTTTGGCTTGCGTACAAAAAAGAAATCTTAATTTGGTGGGGGGAGGCTCGGACTGCTGATGCTAAATCACAATATATTAACAGGCTTTGCAGCTTAACGCCCATAGGTTTTTACCCAAATAAAGACATATTTTTTAATAAAATCGAATCCGATTTGATGATGATTTCATACAACGAAAAAGCCTTACATGAATACCGACGGAAAGATATTCCTGAAGTTATACCCGAAGTATTCGACTGTTTTAACTTTTCTGACGAACATTTCAGCTTAGGTCCCGTTAATTATGTGGAACCCATGCTCCATTTGGACCCAGAAGAGTTAGTCGAAATAAGTAAGAATCTGGCTACAAGCGTTAAAAGAGATATGTTCGGTTACGAAACAATTAGATTTTCGTTACCAAATTCAAATTCTTACTTCGAATTCTTGCACACTCCTAGAGTTCAAAACTTCGAAAAAACAAGGTATAAAATAAAAAATCTTGAAGAGCTTTTCGTTTTCGTTGAAGAATTTAAGAAATACGCAAATAAATTGAATATACGCTATTTTGAAGTTTATATTTCCGCTTACGAACCAACACATCAGAAAATTTTCCTTGATGCTGGCTTTTATCCAAGAGGGTACATACCTAGTTGGAAATTTGATAAAAAAAGAGGAGATTTTGAAGATCATGTTTTGTTTAACTTTTTTCTAGGATTTATAGATACGAACATTCAATTAATACCCGAAGGTCAAGAACTATTGAGGCATATAAAAATATAAATATTCTTTTTTGTTTATTTTTTAACTTATTTAACTCAATAGATACTAAAATAAGAAATAAATTCAAAAAAAGTTTATTTTAAAAATACTAAAGAATCGCAATTGTTTCACATGAAACTCTCGTTGAAGTTCTTCTTCCTTCCTGTTTTCAAATGGTAAATCGATGATAAGAAAAAAGATGTCCTTTTATTAGAGCGATTATTCGCTAGAATTCAAGGGGTTACAATCTTTTTTCTCTGAAAATAATCAAACGCTAGTTTCAGATGCAAATCAAGGTTTGATCGTCTCGCCATCGCTGACTTTTGTGTTTACATATTTTTTTTTTCTTTATATATAACGAAAAAATTTGGATAATAATCTTTTAAACTAATAAAAAAGAGGTGTATTAAAAAAAATGTTACTAGCAATTGAAAAAGAAAAATTAAAAACAAATTTTTTAACAGATCCTCATGAAATTTTAGAGTGCATTCAAGTAGGAATTAGCATCCCCATCTTACCTAATTTTAGAAAATATGTGATTCAAGACCTAAAAGCATATAATGCAATGTCCATAGTGTTAGAAAGAAACTTGAACGAGGATTATTTCGGAAAAAAAACCGATAAAATTGTAGGACACGTGCTCGTGTTTGATGACGGTGGAGATATCCTATTCTTTGGATTTTTTGGAACTCACGACCACGATCCAATTAAAATTGAGCTATTAATCAACGCATTGTTAAACCACGCGAGGGAAAGCGGTTATAAACGCATTAGAGGTCCTATTAACGTGCCGGCTACCATCTTCGGGTGGGGTTTCATGGTGGAAGGCAGTAAGAAAGATTTATTCATCGGTTCTCCAATTAACCCCCCCATTTACCAAGAATTGTTTTTTAAAAAGGGATTTGACGTGAAATTTCACGAAGACCGCTACGATATGCCCGCTTTAAAAATGGACCCTCACAAAAACAAGAAATTAATCGCAATGGGTATTAATGACGGCGATCACGCTAACGATCCGTTTGATTCAGGCAGTTATCCTTACGAATTTCGCACTCCTCTCGCTAACGGACGGGAAGCAATGATGGCAGTGAAGGACGAATATGTGGGGTTGTTTGCGGACTTCATGCCTCCATCTGCCCAAATAACTCCTAAAAAATCCCACGGGTTCGATCAACTCGTAGAATTCGTCTTAGAATTCGGAGCTACGTGGATGATGTGGACCGTTAGGCATAAAGAGTCACAAAAAATGGTGGCGTGCGGATATGTCGTTCCAGACCCGTTTCATCTAAATAAAAAAGGGGAAATTAACTCTATAAGCTTTCACGCATGGGTAGTCCACCCAGATCACCGTCGAAATTACTTGGCAATGGTAATGTACGGTTTTACTTCGCTAAACGGCAAGGATAGGAACACAGCTCACTACATTACCCGGGGTTCTTGGCCAGTAGGAGCTGAAAACGAGGCTAACGGAAGCGCTGCAAGAAAAATGGGAGGTAAGCTGGATAGGAGTCACCTGATTTTAGAAATGGAAGTGTAACTAAGAAAAAAAAGAGACTAAAGAATGAAGAATTTATTTTTTTATTACAATATTCTAATACACAAAAATAATACTAAATGATGATAAAATTAAAATCAAGCATTATAATCAACTTTCAATAAGAATTCTATAAAAATCACGGGATAAACTACGACTAAATCGATAAGTTCAGATATTATTAAAGAAGTATAGCCCGTACCAAGAACAATCTGTAATATCGGTCTAATAAAACTTGAAATCATGATTAACAAAAATCCGATTGCCAAAACTAATGGATTTACTCGTGACAAACGCTTACCTTTATAGGCAATTATGAAGATATATACAATACCGGTAAACGACAAAAGTGCAAAAATAGGTAATAATATGCTAATGTAAGTTATACTTGGGCCGATAATAATTAAAAACAATTGTATACCAAAAATTACACAAATTAATCTCTTTTTGACCTTAACTGCGTAAGATTCAATTCCTAGCTTTTTATATCGATTTGATAGTGAAAATAAAAATATGTCAAGGCAGAGATAAATTACAGGTGCAACGGACGAAATTATTACAATAAATCTCAATTTTAGTAGTAAAATGGCTATAGATTCTTCTAAGGCAAAAAATATTAAATTATATAATAAATCTAGAGGCTTTCCAAATGTGACTAGGAGGAAGAATAGTGCAAGCAAAAAAGGAATGTCGTCAAGGAATAACGCCTCTTGTTTGAACCACTCTCTAAACATGTAAATAGTCATTAATGACATTATTAAGGTTCTTATTAATATGACAATAGTCACTTCTAATATTCCTTCAACTTGAGCATATGTTTCTGCTATTATTGAAATATTAATAAGATATAAAATAGAAATAGTAATGATCCCTAAAATCGTGCTAGAAATTATATAATATTTATACAATGTTTTTTTAGCATTTGACATAAAAAACTATATGTCCCTAAATTTTTAAACTCAACTATTTTTAATGTAAATTTTCAATTCAAAAGTCATTCTTAACGATCTTCAATAATTCTCAGTTCACTTTAGCATATCTTGCTTTTTTAACATTGTTTAACTCATAAGCTTTAAACTGAGTAATGGAACCAATCACAGCGATTATAAAGTTAGTTGTTAGACCTTTTGAATTTAGGATTTTTTTCGAGCAAAAATTTGGACAAATAATTGTTTAATTTTCCAGATTTTTCTCACAGTTATTGTATCCACCCAAAATATTTTTCATTTAAATACATGCGATAGTGATTGAACTAAAACACATAAATTGCAATCAAGTGATGTATTTAATGGTAGAAAGTGAAGACAACATTGGTTTTAAAGAAATGGAAGACGGACTTCCCGTATATTTCACGCAAGATCAGAACGAAACCATCTTTTGCGAAGGTCATAGATTAATGCTCGTAAAAGACCTTTATAAAACGACCGGGATGAATAAAGACTTGATTTTAGGCAGGCGGGAGGCGCGATTTTATCACTTTTTTAAGCAAAACAAGGATAAGGCTTATACCGTTGAAGCCTTTGTTGATACATTTTTCGGCGAAGACGATTTGAATGTTGATATTGAACGCGTGGAAAGCTTATTGTTAAAAATGAGGTCTAAAAGGATAATTAATGGCGCCTATTCCAACGGCTACTATTATTTTCATTTTTAATTTTTTTACGAACATTAAGAAATTTACCCATTTTGCATTTAGAAACGCTTGTTAATAATCAAAAATCGAAATTTAATAAAATCTAAATCCTTCTTATTATCTTACAATCTATCTAATTCGGGTGGCATGTAATTGTAAGATTGATAAAATCTCTTTTTCACTCTTTCTAAATCGTACTCTTGAGTTTGTGGCCCACCTGTTTCCACGACAAAGGAACCAATTACTGAACCTAAACGACAAGAATCTAACAAAGTCATATTTAAACTCAAGCCCGTCAAGATTCCAGAACGATATCCATCCCCGGCTCCAGTAGGATCCTCTACGGTTTCAGGTTTACAAATTGGAATATCAATTTTATAGATCTTATCGTTTTGATCTTTATAGATCAGTTCTGAACCATTAGCGCCTTTAGTTATGATGATAGCTTTAACGATTTTTATTAGTTCTTCTTCGGTTAATTCTGTTTTATTTTTAATTTGTGTTATTTCATGGTTATTACCAATTAGGATCTTTGTCTTTTGTACGATGTTCAACAACAATTCTTTAGTGAATAAAGGTGTTACTTGACCCGGATCAAAAATCATGGGTATTTTTAATTCGTATAGTTGCTCAGCAAAATTGACCATGGCTTCAATACTTTGGGTGGAGTTAATCGCATAGATATAATTCTCAGGATCTTGGATTCTCTTTCTTAAATCAATCTCCCTACATTTATCCAATGCCCCACCATGGAAAATTATCATCTGATTTGATTTGATATCATTTACAATATAACAAGCTGCCGTAAAAAGATCGTCGTGGATATCAATATCTAGCTCAATATTTTCAAATTTTTTAAAATGTCCTTCATACCCTAAACTTTCGAAATCCTTGCCAACTGAGCCAAATACGTGCGCCTTACAAACATTTAACAATCCTAAATTATATGAGATATTACCAGCAACGCCACCAAAATGTTGCACTCGATTATTTGCCGTAATAGTGCTCTGGTATTCACCTTTTTCGTGATCTATTGAAACGGCATCAAGGAAATTAGAAGAAAATCCCATGATGTAGTCAAACGCAATTGAACCTAACACAATGACTTTACTTTTTTGTGAATTCGTAATTGTACACACCTTATTTATTTAGTAATGATCTTTAGGTTCCACTATATCATTCTCTTTAAAATTCATTCAAGTTTAATTATTTGATACATGATCAAAATAATAAATCGTTCATTATTAATTAATGCGAATAATTTGAAGGGAGCAATTAAAAATCTATGACGACTATTTTAAAAATAATTTTTCATTTATCAAATTGAAAAATCTTGAAAAAATTAAATAAGTTTAACGATAAACTTTTGGAATTTGCTCCTGGAGGCGTGTATGGATTAACAGCCATAACAATATATATTTTGTCCATAATTATTTCGAGTTCAATGTATTCTGGTTATAGTATTTTTTTGAACATGATTAGTGATTTAGGAGTTGGAGAAGGAGCGTTAATTTTCAACACGGGTATAGTGATCTCTGGATTCGTGTCGATGCCTTTTTATACGTACCTTGGAAAGGTTCTAAAAAGTGAAATTGCTAACGAGAGCGTTAGGAAAGGCGCCATAATTAGTTCCATGATTTCTTGCGTTTTTTATTCCCTTATAGGAGTTTTTCCATCGATCAAAAGTAGTGAGTTCATGATTTTTTTGCACGGTACTGTTGCCTTTATTAGCTGGTCAAGTGGGGCAGCTTATTTGTTATTTTTTAGCTTATTATTCATGAAAGATTCAAGATTTACAAGATTTCAAGCATATTTGGGTTTTTTCATTATAGGCACTTATGTAATATTTTTATTGACTTGGTGGCCTATAACCGAATGGATTGCTTCTTTTGGGATAACTATTTGGATAATACTTAATGCGTGTTATACTCTTTCTAAAAAGTTTAAATAACTATTTTTTAAATAAATAATAATAGGGTATAGATTGTCTTTTTGTAAATACGAGCCATTTCGATCACTTTTCACTATACGATTTTGTTATTTAGATATCGAGCTCCCTTAATTGGGCTATGATTTTTTGATTTAATTTAAAAACTAAGGAGAAATTAATGTTAAGGTGCTTCAAAAATATAATCTGTTTCTTTGATAATCAATTTTCATGGTTTCGCTAATTTTCCAATCCAATCTTTTAAATTCTTTTTAATTAATTCTTGAATTATTTTTTTATTTCTTTGATGGATTTTCATATAGATGATTCGACTTAAATTTTGAAGAGATTTCTTAATACTTAAAAAATCTGAATCAAAAGTCACTATAATTGCATCTTTTTTTATAGCTAATTCAGCTACTTCTCCATTTTTAATTCCTAATTTGTTTAAATCATTTAAAGTTATTACATCGTATCCAAGTTGTTGAATTACTTTTTTCATTGAAAGAGGAACATTTTCATCAAACAAAAATTTCAAGTGTCATTGTACCTCTTTACTAATTATCCTATTAAGGTCCACCTTGGAAAGATTCTTTAATGCCTCATTACCAAGTTCAAGAACTTTCAGAATTACTTCCCGTTTTAAGTGTGGATATTCTTCTAGAATTTCTTCTATAGTATAGTTTGAACCAATTAATTCATATATTAAAGAAACAGGAATCCGGGTTCCTTTAATAATTGGTTTTCCCCCAAGAATTTCTGGATCCGATTCAATTAAATCTGACATTTTCTATAGTAATTATGTATTATATAATATAAATATCTATTTACTATATTGGGAAAAATTAGAAAATTTAACTAATCAGAATAAAAATGTATTTAATAAGAATAAACGCAGAACAGAGGAGAAAATAATTCGCTTACTTGAATATGAAAGCAAGGAAATCTTTAAGAAGTATGGGTTACCCCTCTTAAATAACATGGTCATTACTAGGGATGATGATCTTGCAAAGAAAATAGAACAATTTAGCTTTCCAGCAATAGTTAAGTCCCAAATTACAATAGGAAGTCGAAAAAAAGCGGGATTAATCAAGGTTGTGCAAACAAGGGAAGAAGGCATCGCATCAAATTAATTCGCTCAACTTGAAATGTTGAAATATCTTCTTTTCTTTAGTTCCTGGGTAAAATTCTAGAACTATATCTTCATCCTTGATAATCTCAACCAAAGCAGTGCAATTTGTTTGGACTTGGTTTTCAGTTTCCTGCAGCGTTAAAAAAACCGAATCATCAGAAAGAATTTGAAGTAATCCGTTAGCATTTTTTTCTACTTTATGGAGTAATCTTAGCCCGCCTTCTAGCCTCGACACAGTTTTAATTCCAAGGGCAGGAAAATTTTTTGGACCAAAACCATCTGAAATGTAATGATTAGTATGGAAAAATCTATCGGTAATATCGGTCCTATAAGCATCGTTTCCTGTTGTCTCTAGATTTACTGCAAGATTTGTTCTCATTGAAACCATGTTATAATTAGCCCCACCTGAACGTGGCGTGTATCTTTGAGCTGCAAGAAGCGCTCTTTCAATAGTGTTTTGTTCGAATACATTTCTTCCAAAAAATATTCGTAAAACACCGATGCTTTTAGTAGGATCTGTTAAACCGTTGCAGCAAAAAAAGATTCCATGAGAATTAAATCCAAATGACATTCCTGGTAAAATACCTGGATATGAATACACGAAGAAAGAGGTTCCGTTCTCTAGTTCTTCGTGTAAGAAATATGCATTCTCGCCTAGAATTGGATACCAATCTTCATTATGAGCAATTAACGTTTTATTTTCGAACTTGAATATCCCAGTTGTACAATTTTCAGCTCTTGGCATGTGGTAGCAATTATGGACGAAAATATCTCGAAATTCTATGCCAGATCCATCAGCATAACCATTTAATTCTTCCATGTATTGTGGAAAATATTTTTCTGAAAGTTGTTTTACTTTTTCTAATCTCTCTGGATTTTTTTCATCCCACTCTTTGTTAGCTTTGAATACAGGTAAATTATTCAAGGTGTCCTTTATTCTCTCTTTAAAATGCTTTCCAATCTTATATCCGATCTCGTAATTTGTTCCGTTTACTTTTAAAAATGGAAGAAAAACTTGGTTATTCATATTGTAAGAAAATTAAGTTAACTTATAAGATTACTTAAATCATTTTCTCTATCCTTGAATAGAAATGGCAAGAAATTATCATTGAAGTTTTTATCAATTTTTTTATCAATTTTAATACAACTGATAACCTTTCATTACTCAAGCTTGAATAAAAAATTTGAGTGAATTGGAAATATGACAGATAATTTTAAATCCCTAATGACTTATATCCAGGACCTCGTAATACAGTCCCTGGCAGAGCACCTGTATGCTCTCCCTTATCTACCACGAGAACTCCATTGACAAAGACATATTTAATACCTATAGGATTATGAGCGGGATCCTTGTAAGACCCCACATCAGAAATGGTTTCTGGATTGAAAACTACGAGATCTGCCCAATGACCAATCCTTACGAGACCCCGATCTCGTAACTCCATTCGCTGAGCCGGTAGACTAGTTGATTTTCGAATAAAATCCTCCATCGTGATTAGCTTAGTGCCCACTTCTTCGGGCATGTCTTCCGTCGTTTCTCCTCGTACATACTTTCGAAAGGTCATCGGATAAATTCCATAATCTCTTGGTTCCTTGCCACCTATGGAACCATCCCCAACAATCATCGATATGGGATGTTTAACGGCCAAACGCAGATCTTCTTCGTCGTGCATCGTAATTATTCCCGAATATTCTTTCCCCGTCTCAACCCCCTCAAGGACTATGTCAAATAGATATTCAAGGGAATCCTTTCCTGCCTCTTCAGCAAGTTGCTTGAGAGTTTTGTCTCCTAGAGTATAGATTCGCATCTTCTCAGGGGCTATTACGATTATTGAACATAACTTGCAGCGAGTCTCCGACATTTCCTTCTTGATCTTTTCCCGGAATTCCTTATTCTTGATTTGTTCAAAAAATTGATTAAATCCACCTGGTTGGTCTTGAAAGTATTGAAAAAATAACTCTATTACATTATTTCCAGTATGACACATATGCGTAAGAATGTCAAACATTACATCTAGACCTCGTTCTCGAGCTTCTTCAACAATTTCCAGCATTTTTGCTTCTTTTCCCCAAGCGTCCGGGAGGTGCGTCTCGATATGTGAAACTTGCGTCGAGATCTGCGCTTTTTCTCCTATTTCAATTGCTTCTCGAACTCTATTTAAGTCACGTGTCCCGTGTCCTCTTATATGGGTTGCGTAGAACCCGCCGTACCTGGCTGTAACTTTAGCCAATTCAATAATTTCCTCTGTTTTCGCGTGATGGCCAGGCGCGTAGATCAAACCCGTGGAAAGACCATAAGCACCGTCTTCCATTGCTTGAGCAACCATCTTTTTCATCTCTTCCAATTCGCTATCTGTAGGGGCTCTCCCTTCCATACCCATGACGCCACTTCGAATCGTGCCATGACCTATTAAGGAAGCAAAATTAATAGCAATCTTGCTCTTCTCGAGTGTGGCCAGATATTCACCAAACGAGGTCCATTCAGCGTCAATTCCTTCTCTCGCTTTCAATATTTCTTTCGAAATTTTTGTCAGGGGCGCCGCGCTAGAACCACAATTACCTACCATGACAGTCGTTACTCCTTGCTTGACCTTTTGTCCGGCCTGAGGGTCCTTGACAATCCCCGTGTCAGAGTGGTCGTGAATGTCAATGAAACCCGGACTGACCACGAGATTATTCACATCAAATATCTTCCCAGCTGAAGCACCTTCAAGACTGCCAATACATTCTATCTTGCCGTCTTTTATGCCAATATCGGCCCCGAACCACGGGGTTCCACAACCGTCAACGATTCGGCCATTTCTTAATATTATATCGTATGACACATGATCCACCTAAGTTATCTTATTTTAAAATATTATAAAAACTTTTCATGTTTAATTTGAAAACTTACAAATAATATATATAAATTTTGTTAAATGTTTTACATTCTATAGGATTTATGATAAACCATTTAATTATTCAAATATACTAAAAATATAAATTCATAAAAAGAAAAAAAATTCATTTATGAAAAACATGAGAGAAAAAAATATGAATTGGATTGAAACTATAAAGAAAGTAAGCATGGAGAATATTTACCAACATGTATTGAATTTGGAAGGCGTGAGGCACCCAATAGATACGCCAGAAAACTTGAATAAAGCCGCTGATTACATCAAGCGTGAAATGGAGAAATGTGGTATTTCGGTGAGAGAACAGGAATTCAAGGTGGAAAATTATGACGATACCTTTCAAAACATCGAAGGGTGGATTGGAGACGAAGGTCCATCCGCAGTTCTCGTGGCCCATTACGACACGGTTTTTAATTCTCCTGGAGCAAATGACGATGCAACAGGGATTGGTGTTATCTTAGAAGTTGCCCGCGTGTTAGCAAAGGAAGATAATCCTCCCAATGTGCGTTTCCTGGGAGTTACGTTAGAAGAAGGAACTCCCGCTCTTGAACTAAAATACCGTGCTCTTGCACAAAAATACGAGATAAAAGACAATAAACAACGATACAAGAGTGCAATAATATCTCAAGTAATGCAAAAACATGGAGAAATTATTGGGAATTTAACATTTTCTGGGGGAAAATCGATGCATGAAGCAATTTGTGAAGCAAATTCGATGCTTCAAGATCAGATGCCAGAAAACCTCAGGGGATATCTTGAAGAATATGAAAACATTCATTCCAACTATAATCCACGCACGCGAATAGGAGGCATGTCAAGAATTGGAAGCAGCGTGTGGGTTGACGAAGCTCTTGAAATGAACAAGGAAATCAGTTATTATATCTGCTTGGATGAAATCGGAACTACTTTTAATAGAGAATATTCCCAATCATATCCGCCAATAATGCTTGACATGATACAAACCTATAAAGTTGATATGGAAAAAAGGATTGCAAATTTTGAAATGATCATCACGAATACAGAGGAAGGAAATGTTGCGAAAGCGTTGTTAACTCATTGTAAGAATGAATCCATAGATCTTCCCTACGTTTATTTAAATATGAACATGAATTTTAACCAAGTCGTTGAAAACTTACCCAAATCTCTCAGTTCTGATCACGCACCCTTCATGCGTGCTGGTATTCCTGGAATTTTCATGTTTGACTCATCATTAATGCGGAATACATTTGTTCATACACCTGGAGATACCAGTGATAAATTGGATTTTAATTTAATTACCAAAATATGCAAGGCAATTATCGCTACTATTTTAGACCCAAAAAAGGAAGGATGATCGTAAAACAAAAATCTAAAATTAGAGTATTAAGGCTTGAAGGTTCTCCTAAGGAACGCGGTCGCATTCACGGAGAGACTTTAAAACCCATGATTCTTGAAGTTCTCGAGAGATACAAAAAACTCCTCCGGATCTATGTTCAAAAAGATCCAGATCCAATAATTGATTTTTTTCTTGCAAACACCGATTTTTTAACAGCGACAAAGAAATGGGCACCTCAATTGTTAGAAGAAATCGAGGGGATCGCAGAGGGTGTTGGAATTGACTTTAAAGAAATATTCGCGATGCACTTGGCTGCCCACGACGAGAAGTGGTGGTTTCTTCAGAAATCGAACATTTCTGAGCATTGCAGTTCTCTTGGATGTTTTAGGGAAGGGAATCAACCAACTTTATTAGCTCAAAATATGGACCTTAATAAGATGTTTGAAGGGTTGGAGGTTCTCCTGCACATTAAATACACGGAATCATCATTAGAAGCGTATGTCCTGTCTCATGCTGGTTTTCTCGCGGAATGTGGAGTAAATAACCAACCCGTAGGAATTTGTTGTAATTCATTAACCAGCCATTTAAATAACTCTAAAAGTGGTCTACCCGTTACTTTCATAGTTCGATCAGTCTTGGAACAACCATCTTTAGAAAAAGCTGTTGAATTCATACATGATATTCAACACGCCTCTGGTCAAAATTATATCATTGGGGGATCAGAACGGGTTGTTTGCTTGGAATGTTCTGCAAACAAAGTCAGTCAATTTGAGCCTCATGAGGGTGCTCGAAGGGTCTATCACACTAACCATCCTCTCGTGAACAATGATATCATAAACCCCCCACTAAAACCACATGAAATTGGAACAACATTTAATCGATTTAACCACTTAGAAAGTCAATTACGCGATTCATCAAAGAAGATTACGATAGAAACGATCAAAAACATACTTAGATCCCACTCAGGACCCGTTTGTGTTCATTATCGCAGAAATCCTCTTTCAGGATACACATTTTCATCGGTGATTTACTCGCTTTCAACCCCTCCCTCTTTGTACATCACCGTTGGTCCTCCTTGTTCTGCCGAATATGAAAAATTTGATTTTTAATAAATGATTTCACATAAATCTGTCTTTTCCTTAATCTGATCAATGCTAAGTAAAGGGTTTTTAAATGTTTTAATAATAAATTTCGCTTGTTCTTCATTTATCAGTGCCTTTATTAGTTCAATAAGAGCATTGCCAATGGGAATGGGTATACTACCAGCTTTAATAATCGTTCGTGCGAGTTTATTATATAATTTCTCATCTACCATGTTTATCAATTCATCAGATTGATTTATTCATTAAAATTCTAAAAATTTTAAGAAATATTAGAAAGACCCGAACTTAGAGGTTTCAATAACTTCAATTAAAAAATAAAAAAGGTAAAATGTTATAGAAAAAAAAAATTAGTATATTTTTAGAGAATACTTAGAGATCCAATTCTTTCAACTTAGCCCAAATTTCTTGCATTTTATCATCTTTCAAATTCCAGAGCAAATAGAAGCCTATAATTCCTATAATTCCAAAGATGAATGGAATCAAGCCAAAATGAATGCGAATTCCTAATAGCGCGAGATCATTTTGAACAGCCGCATTTGGATCGAAACCTGTAAGAGCATGGGTCAAAGCAAAAGAGAGTGCCATGATGGGTGTTGCAAGTCTTGTTATGAAGGCTCTCACGCCAAAATACACGCCTTCTGGGCGATGCTTTAGTCTCACTGCGACATCATCCATCATGTATGCTGCTAAGGGCGTATCAGAAATTTCGATGCCTGTAACGCAAAATCCGACTATCATGACCACTATCATCAACGAAATGAAATCTGGTATGAACATTACTGAAAGCATTGCGAAAGTAAGACCCGTCAAGACAATATAGAATGTTTTTAAAAATCCTAATTTCTTGGCTAAGAACATGCAAGGAACAATACCAATAAGCCCTCCTATTAGGAAACCTAGCATTACTAAACTAGCCATACCTGCTTCCATTCCTAAATTGTATCGCACGAAATAGAGAATTGAGCCGAATCCTAAGGCTGGAATGACCCTTATGGCAATGTAATAGATGAGATTTGCTATGAAATTTCTATTCGTGAGTAATTCTTTCATTGCTTGAAAATAACCGATTTTTTGGCGCTCATCTTCACAATCTAAAACTTGTTGGATCATTCTCGCATCTTCTCGACATCCAGGTATTCCTAGAAGTAAGAATGGAATTGCTATTAGCATTATTAATATAGCCCCCGTAAAGAATGATGATGGATCTCCAAATATGAAAAACAAGGGAGGTATTACGATCCCGAAAAATACGCTTCCAAAATAGAAAATATTATTGGTCGTACTTGCGGTTAGCCTTTCTTTATCGGTGCGGAATAGTTGGGGATATAATGCTGTATGGTTTATTCCACCTGTGGTAAAAAATAATTCGAATAGAAGTAAAAAAGTCGTAAGCCATAGGAATAATCCAAATTGATCAAGACCACCTGGTACAAGGAAGATAAATAATGCAATAATAGCTGCAGGTATGTATCCTAACATTATCAATGGGAAACGACGACCCCATTTTTCCGCGTATTTCCGAGGTTTATCTGAAATAAAACCTATGAGAGGATCGTTGATAGCATCCCATACGCCATAGATACTGAAGGCAAGAGCGACAAAAACGACCGCTAATCCGATTTCTACTTCCCAGAAATAAAATGCGTAACTTGAAATGGCAAGAGATGCGGCAGATGTACCAAATCCAATTGAGTTATAAGAAAGGATTTTCCAAATTGATCTAGGTTCTCCCAATTCTTCACATATATCAGCTTTTTCTTTATCATTCATATTTTTTCAACTTTATAATTATTTTTTTTTGATTTGTAGTAGATAAGATATTTTTTGATATTGTTAAGTATCATTCGTTTATAAAACCATAATTTCATTTTTTCAAGAATGAGTTATTCGAGTAATAAATCACTTGTTTTTTCGTCGAATTTTTTCTCAAGAACACCCGTGCCAACTTGAGCTCTATCTCTCATGGTTCGCTCCGAATAATTAGAAAATTTAGTTGCGACCCGAATAAAACGGTTAACACTTTTTTCCTTTAATTTTTATTTATTTTCTCCTTTTTTTCCTAGTGGCAGAATCCGCCACTTATTGACGTTTAATATGAAGAAAGATATTTTAATCATAATCTTCTTTTTGGTCTGGGAGGAATATAATAAACGGATGGTCCAGTACCAGCATTAAGCTTCAATTGATATGATTTTCTTTCAGAAATTAATTTTGACACGTTGCTAGCAGGATCATTTAAATCACCAAAGTGCATTGCTTGACCTTCACAACAAATGACGCAAAAGGGTTCAAGACCTTGATCTATTCGATGGCTGCAGAAATGGCATTTTTCTATTATATTTTTTTCTTGGTCGTAAATTATTACATTATAAGGACATGCATTAACGCACGCTTGGCATCCATTACAATTATCTTCATCTAGAACAACTGGCCCATCATCTCTTTTCACGAGAGCCTCGTTAGGACAAGCATTTACGCATGGTGGATCTGAACAATGATTACAGAGATGTGGTAGAAAATCCATTCTTAAATTAGGAAATTTCCCCTCGGGAGTATCCTTCTGGTCCACATTTTGAGTTTCTACTTGAATCCAGTACCCTGTTGAGTTATTCTCTAGTTTACAAGCCACGGTACATGCTTGACAACCGATACATCTTTCTTGATCGATCACTAATCCTAACCGTTTACTCATTTTTCACCCTCCTTGTATTTAATTACATCAACTGCTACATCATTCATGTGCATGTTTGGCTCGTAAATTATGTCTTGGACGGGATTAATGATATCATGAGTGAGATGATTGACGCTTCCTTCCTTAAATTGGTCAATCAACCAGCCTTCAGTAATATGAACGACTCCCGGTCTAACGGCTTCAGTCACTCTCGCTCTAAGAGTAGTCCTTGCTCTATCGTTGAAAACGGTCACCATATCATCATCCAGAACATTTCGCTTTTTCGCATCAATAGGATTAATATCCACTAAAGGTTCTGGATTCAGGTCAAGTAAAGTTTTTACATTGGCAAACATGGAATGGGTCCGAAATTTACTGTGTCCTTGAACGAAAGACAAGGGATATTTTTGTTCCGTTGGTTTGACGGGAGATTCCAATGGATCCAAGTAAACTGGAAGGGCCTGACCGTGCTCCACGAGTGATTCTGCGTATATCTCAATTTTACCGGAAGGAGTATTGAATGGAATGTCAAGCTTTTGATCCGTGTCAGGAATAAACTCTAGATACCTTGCTTCTTCTTTGAGATCTTTCCTCGTGAGTCCATTCAAGGCGGGAGTGTTAATGAGGAGATCTATGAATGCATCTTCTCCTCCCTTAAAGTACTCACCATATCCTAACCTTTCAGCGATTCCAGCAGCAATATTCACGTCTGATTTTGATTCGTGGAGAGGTTCTATGACCTTTTGTTGGAGCTGCACGTATGGATATGGAAAAGGTAGAAAGTCAGAGAACTCCAAGAAGCTACATGCTGGAAGCAATATATCCGCATATTTAGCGGTAGGAGTCATGAACAGGTCAGCTAATACAATGAATTCTAAGTTTGGGAATATTTCGTTAATAATCTTGTTAGAATTTGCACATTGATTCAAAAAGTTAATTAAAGCAAAATACACTGCTTTTATCGGAAATGGTTTCCCTGAAATGACCGCATCATATAATTTAAGTACCCCAATCCGGGTATATGATGGTTTATCAGGAATTGCGTGGAGAAAAGGCTTCCAATTAAGTACTGCTGGACGATAACCTGAACCTATCGATGTACTAATATTACCGGTAACAGTGGCAAGTGTTCCCAAGGCTCTCATTGCTATATCTCCGTGATATGTCCTTGTAAATCCCATATTGCCTAAAAAACCAACAGTCTTCACCTTGCCAATTTTTTCCCCTAATTTAATGATGATTTCAACGGATATCCCGGTTATTTCAGATACTTTTTTGGGGGGATATTCATTAACTAATTCGATTAAAAGTTGAAAAGCGGGTTTGCATTCTATACCATTAACAGTATAAGTCCCTGTAATAGCAGATTTGAATTTAGATCTCCGATAAATTTTTGGAGAATTTGAATCAGCATCCCAAATAACATGAGCCTTAGCTTTTCTTTTACTTAGGTCTTCTTTAAAATCTTTTCCCCGAAGAAATTTCCCCGAATCAGTTCGAACTAGATATGGACCGACAGTATATTTACGGATACACTCGACATCTTGTAATTCATTTTGAAAAACAATGTGCATTAATCCTAAACACAAAGCAGTATCGGTACCCGGTTTTATGCCGAGATATTCGTCAGCTTTAGAAGCGGTTACCGTGAAACGAGGGTCAATAACCACCAATTGCGCACCTTTCTCCTTACAATCCATGAGCAAGCGTATTTGATCAAGAGGTGCGGCTTCGGCCGGATTAGTGCCCCAAATTATGGCCAAATCTGGACCTGGAGGTTCAATAAACGCGGGTAGCATTAACATTATGGGGATGTGCATCCCAAAAAGCACGAGGCTACCACAAGGTAAACCTGAATCTCCATACCCCCATGTACTAACTCGGGTGGATTGGGTCAAGCTTGCCAACCTCAAATATGCGCCAAATTTGGTCGTACCAGAACCAGATCCCCCTATGACCCATCCAATTGACCGCCACCCGTATTTACCTGCAATTTGTTTAAATTTCTTAGCAATCATGTCAAATGCTTCGTCCCAAGAAATGCGTTCAAACTTTCCTTCGCCTCGTTTTCCTGTTCTTTTCATGGGGTATTTTAAGCGATCAGGATGGTAAGTGATGTCCAAACTGGAAAGCCCACGAATGCAAATTCTACGATCTTTTTTATCAGGAAATTCGGCAGGTTCCAACTTAACAATACGGTCTCCCTTTACATGAGCTAAAATACCGCAACAATCATTACCACAGTGGGCAGGGCAAGCTGTTCTCACTAATTTGATTTGTTCTTCTTCTACCATTGCTAGATGCCTGTAATTTTTTCAAATTCCATTATATTATAATTCTACTATTAAAATAATTTATTATTTTTAATGCTGAAATTTGAGGAACTTTATAGTATAGAAATTATCATTCGTTTTTATATTCCTATAATGCAATCGACTGAATATGTTTTGATTTTATACAATTTTTATATGTAATAAAAGTTTCGGTAAATCTACCATGATTTTCACTTTATTTGTATTAAACTTAGAAGTTTTAATTTAAATTAAAGAATATTTAATAGTAAAATTCATTTTAACGTGAATTTTTAAATGCAAGTATAATATAAAAAGAATTAACTATTAATGAAATTTATAGCTTTATAACTATAAAATAACCTAAAATAGCAAAAAAAAAGAAAGATTCTCATGAAGAAGATTATAGCTATATTAAAAGGCGATGGAATAGGCCATGAGGTCGTTGACGAGGGAATAAAAATTCTAAAAGTAATAGCTGAATATTCCGAATTTGATTTTGAATTCCAAGAAGCGCCAGCAGGAGCGGCAGTTTTTAAGGAATTTGGAGATCCTCTTCCAGCTAGATCATTTGAAACCATGAAAAATTCTGATGCAATATTGTTTGGAGCGATAGGGCTCCCTGATGTACCTCCAGGAGTCGCAGAGAAAGCTACATTTCGCATAAGACAAGGGCTTGATTTATATGTTAACTTGAGACCTATAAAACTTTACGATGTAATAAAAGATTGTTGTCCACTGAAAGAGGAATATATAGGAGAGGGAATTGATATAGCATTTATTAGAGAAAATTCAGAAGGCGTTTATTCTGGTTTTGATATGGTATTAAGGGATGAACTTGCTCAAACCGTTAAAGTATGCACTAGAAAGGCCACCGAAAAAATAATTAGATATGCATTTGAACGTGCTAAAAAGAGAGGGAATAAAATAGTAAGCTCAGTCGACAAAGCAAATGTAATGGAGGCAAGCCGCTTTTGGCGAAAAATATTCCATGAAATTGGGAACGAATATCCAAGCATGAAAACTGAAGATTTCTACTTTGACGCATTCTCATTTTGGTTAATAAAGTCACCTTATAGATTTCAGACCGTTGTTACTGATAATTTATATGGAGATATTGTCA
>JAUXAJ010000276.1 GCA_030620005.1 Promethearchaeota archaeon
AGAGAATTAATTCAACGGTATCCCTTCCCAGGACCTGGTCTTGCTGTCAGATGTATCGGTGCTATTGATAAAGAAAAACTTGACATTTTACGCGAAGCAGATGCGATTTTAATCGAAGAAGTAAAAAAAACTGAGTTATACGACAAGCTCTGGCAAGCCTTTTGCGTATTTTTGCCAGTAAAAACTGTAGGTGTAATGGGAGACTTACGCACCTACGAATACATTTGCGCACTTCGCGTGGTCGAATCTCGCGACGCAATGACTGCTAATTTTGCAAAACTAAATTGGGAAATACTGGAGAAGATTAGTACTCGAATAATTAACGAAGTTGAAGGTTTCAATCGAGTTGTTTACGACATATCTAATAAACCGCCAAGCACGATTGAATTTGAATAATAGTCGTGAATACGATTAATTAATCTGAATTAAATTGAATTTTCCAAAGTTTTTCCTCTTTTGAAAGAATCTTATTTATAAACTCTCTTAAAGCGCTTAACTCTTTTCATGTCTTTTTATTTTTTTCTTCATTTTCCATTAAATCTTCAAAAGATGTATCTTCTTTTATAACATTTAAAATAAGATGGGTGTTGGTTCTTATAACATTTTCATGAGAATTGATTTTTTTTACTAAACCACTTAGTTCATTTCTTGTTTTAAACCGTGCGATTAATAACGCATCATATTGACCCGTTATATCGTAGACTCCAAAGACATTAGGATTTTGAGCAATATCTTGTTCTACTTCTAACATTTTTCCTTTTGATATCGTTATTTCAATAAGAGCAATAATCGAATAACCAATCTTTTCATAGTCAATGTCCACGGTATATTTTTTAATAATTTTTTCTTTTTCTAATTTGTCTAAATGTCTTTTGATTGTTATGGGTGTCTTATTTAAATCCGTGGCAATACTCCTATGAGATCTGCGAGAATCTTCCGTGAGTATATTCAAAATGCTTTTATCTATATCATCAAGTCCTCCACCTTTCATCTTATATATTTATAAGTTATATTAATATATAAAGTTATATTTTTTTATGATCACTTTGATATACTTTATTTCATTTTCTTGATTATTTTGGTATACTTTTTGTTCTTTATGATTCGCATTTGATATATATGATGTGAAAGATTTTTATACAATGATGAACTTTAGTACTTGAAATTTAAAAAAAAAAAAAAAAAATGCAATGATTGAAAAAGACGATCCAAAAAGAAAGGAGATATGCAATAAGGTCATAGAAAAGGTAAAGGAGAACTGCATAAAATTCATATACCTTAATTTCACCGATATAAATGGAATTATAAAATCTTTTGAAATTAATTCAAAAAGGATTGAAGACTTCCTCCAAGATGGAGAAAACTTTGATGGATCCAGTGTAACAGGATACGGAGCAATAGAGGAATCTGATAAAGTAGCGATTCCTGATCCTAGTACTTTTTATGTGATCCCCTGGAGAAAAAATAAAAATGTGGCCAGATTTTTCTGCGATATATATAATCCCGATGGCTCAAGGTATGACGGAGATCCCCGATATATTCTTCAAAAAGCCGTTAAAAAAGCTAAAGATCATGGATTTGATTTCTATTGCGCACCTGAGTTAGAATTTTTTATACTAGAAAAGAATTCAGGGGACAAAATATTTAGTCCTTCTGATATGAGGGGATATTTTGATTACGATCCATATGACATTAACGAAAGGATGCGATTTACTATTGCCGAGTATTGCGATGCAATGGGAATTGAAATTGAGGTGCTTCATCACGAAGTAGCCCTTGGGCAACATGAAATTGATTTTAAATACGGTCCGGCTGTAGAAACTGCGGATAACGCAAATACTATAAAAATGATCGTAAAAACAGTGGCCGCCCAAAATAACATGACTGCTACATTCATGCCAAAACCCTTTGCAGGAATAAATGGTTCAGGCATGCACGTCCACCAATCATTATGGAAAGATGGTAAGAATGTATTCTACGATGAGTCAGATGAGGCATTTATTTCTCATGCCATGAGAAAATTTATTGCTGGACAATTGAAACACGCAAAGGCAATGTGTGCCGTATTATGCAGTTGGCCTAATTCCTACAAGAGATTGGTGCCCGGCTATGAAGCTCCAGTTTATATAGCGTGGGGTTTTCGAAATAGATCACCTTTGATTCGAGTACCAAACTTCGGTGGTAGACAAAGTGCTGCCCGTTGCGAAATTCGCTGTCCTGACTTAGCAGGTAATCCGTATCTCCAAATTGCAGTCCTACTATCAACAGGCTTAGATGGTGTACTTTCCGATGATATTGAGATACCTGAAGCAACTGATCAAAATGTTTATCATTATTCTACTAAAGACCTTGAAAAATCAGGAATTGATGCGTTGCCAGGAAGTTTAAGGCAAGCAATAGTTGAATTCAAAAAATCTAAACTCATGAAGGATATATTCGGAGAAGTACCGTTTAAAAACTTCTATTACGCAAAATTAGAAGAGTTTGACGCGTATAGGATTAATGTAAGTCAATGGGAGCGAGATAGATATATAACAAAGTTATAGAAAATCGATTTGTTTCGATTTATTTTTTTCATTTTTTTTAATCATCTGGGGTCTTCCCGACTAATAATAACTTGTATAACGCAATAAAGAAATCTTTTTTTTCTCCTCCAATCATGAACCCTTTGGAGTTCGCAGTTTTAAATTTTATAAAGATTTAAATTCTTTACTAACTCTTAGTTAATAAAAGCAGGCATTAGTAAATGCGTGCGTAGCCATTTATTTCCCCCTTTATGAACATGCCCCGTTTTTTTCTTGTGATGTCCCGATTGATTGACACGCGGAGCTAAGCCCGACCATTTAACAAGAGATTTAGAACGCCAAAAATAGCAAATATCCACGAGTTCTACTATAATTGTAAGTGCCGTGTTAATACCCACATTAGGAAGCGAGAGCAATAGTTCGAGGTTTTTATTATTCAATTTTTTAGATTTTATTTTGTCTTGAGATATAAACTTATTTCTATAAAATAATATTTCTCTCGTCTACTTCCAGTAGTTTAGCTAGCTGTCTTTTCTTTTCATCCATTAAAGGGCCAGCAGCAGCAGTAGCAGGTCCAATTGACCCCATACCTAATTTTTCGTGAATGAGCCAGAAAGTTTTTTCATAAATATTTATCTTTTTTTCTGGGTTTTTTTTGTATTCTGATAAAGCAGATTTAATAATATTGTTAGCGATTTTTTCAAGTTCTATTAACCTCTCGTTTATATATTCCCCTGTAATATCTCTTCCGGTTATTGGGTCTATAACCCGTTGCATTAAATCCTTATCCAAAATTCTGTTTCTTTCTTCTTTCATTAAGAAGTTTACTCCTGATTAGTAGTTTTTAAGTTAATTTTTCTAATAGAATATTCAGGTCAATTACATCAATATCGTAACCATTCTTTTTCACGACTGAATTGTATTGATATTCGCAAAATGGGCACGCAGTTAAAATCGTCCGCGCTCCTAGCTCTTTAACTTCTTCTATCCGTTGTATTGTAGTTTTTTCAGCCATTTCTGGATATGCAGATCGAACTCCCGAACCTGAACCACAACAATTTGAATCCTCTCGGTTCTGCTTAAATTCGATGTATGGAAACTTGATCGCTTCCAAAATAGCCCTTGGTTCGTTATAAATACCTAGACTTCTAACTAAATGGCAAGGATCGTGCCAGATAACTGGTTCTTTTATTTCGTTTCCGAGTAACACTTTTACTTTAGATTCGAGATTTCCCAGCTGCGAAATTTTGTCAAGTAAATATTCTGAAAAATGAAGTAAATTCGTGTTATTGAATTTTTCTTTTAATTCTGATTTATAAATCTCTTTAAACGCCGTTAAACATCCAGGACAAGTAAATATAATTTGTTTAGGTGGTTTTTCGTTTAACTCGTTTAGCATTTGTTTAACTAATTGGCCTAATAAATCAGCGTGCCCCGTGCGATATAATATTCCGGAACAACAGGTTTCATTTTCTAAAACCTTGATGTCTTCTCCTAAGATTTTAAACAATTTCAAGGTGTTCCGAGCAACCTCAGGAGTTCTATAAATAGCCATGCAGCCCGGGAAATATACTGTTTCTGCGTCAACATTAGACTTTAATTCCGGCCACGCTAAATCTCTTGGTTCTTTTTCTCCAAAAGGGTTCTTATATTTTTTAATATTTTCTACGACTTGTTCGTGTGTTTTAGGGTAATTATTAGCTTCAACTAATTTCTTCTTCCCTAAAATTATAATCCTAGGGATATCAATTCCTGAAGGACAAATGTAATGACAATGACCACATCCAGTACACGAAAAGAGACTGTCTTTAGCAAGAAGACTGTTTTGGAAGCCGCGCCCCTCATCTTGTAATATTGCGTGAACTATCGAAACTTTACCTCGCGCATAAGAGCTTTCCCATCGAGCGTCTTCGTCAAACGAAGGGCATTCAAAATCTTTTGGGCAAAAACCACATAAATTACATTTCCAAATAATTCCCTGTATTTGTTTGACATTCATGATTTCTCACTTAAGTTATTTGTAGTTTGAAAATTGAATTTTTTTTTAGATTCATACATTTTTCCTGGGTTTAGAATATTATTTGGATCAAATATTGCCTTGATTTTTCTCATGAGATCAACTACTTCAACCCCGTGTTCTAGATTTAAATAAGGCGCTTTCCAAACACCACATCCATGTTCTGCTGTCACGGAACCGCCTAGAGATATTGCTAATTTGACTAGTTCGTCTTGAATATCCCCAATTTTTCTTATATCTGCTTCAGATTTTAATGGAATGGTACAAAGCAAGTGTATATTACCATCTCCGATGTGTCCCATTCGTGTAAACGCAATATTATTAGCCCTCATTATTTCAGCGAATTTTTTCATTAATACTTGAATCTTGCTGTACGGAACCGAAAAGTCTAAAATTGCTGGAGGAAATGTTGCTACAGTTCTAAATGGTCGTTGAATGCGAAGTAAAGATGGTCCAGCACCATCTCTTGCTTTCCAAAGGTAATCATGCTCAAATCCCCTCATGATTTTAACATCTAAAGAATGTTCATTACTGGAAAGTAAATTAACAATATATCTTGCTTGGTCCGATGTCACTTTCTCTTCTCCGTCCAAACGAATCAATAATGCGGCTTTGGAGATTTTTAATACGATTTTAGGGGTTAATCTTGACAAAAATGAATTCATCCCGCTTAAAACTAGTTGATCAGCTATTTCAAGAGACATTGGAGTGACATACTCTTTAATTTCTTTAGCTGCTTGAACGGCAATTTCAATCGAATCAAAAAAGCCAACAACTGTCAGGAAAATTTCAGGAAGAGCAAGAAATTGTAGGGTCGCTTCAGTAATTACTCCTAACGTCCCCTCAGACCCTATAAATAGACTTAATAAATCCAATCCTGACACTGTTTTTTTTACTAATCGTCCTATTTGAACCCTTTGTCCCGTACCAAGAATGGCTTCTAATTTCAAAACATAATCTCTGGTTGTTCCATATTTAATTGCTGATTCTCCCGAGGCGTCATTAGCGATCATCCCCCCAATGGTACACACATCTGCTGAGCCAGGATTACAGGGAATCCAGTATCCTTTGTCCGTGCTTCTTAGTCTTTTACGTAGGTCCTTATATAAAACGCCAGGTTCAACGATCGCATAGTTATCTTCTGTATTGATTTCAAGAATTTTATTCATCCGATTAAAATCCATAATAACACCTCCTTCAATCGGAAGAAATTGCCCGCCATAACTCGTTCCAGCACCCCTTGGAATGATTTTTAGATTTTCGGCGTTTGCGAGGTCAATAATTTCTTTAACTTGATCGGCGTTTTTTGGTTTAATAACGAGATCGGGCATGAAATCGTAGTCTTTACTAATCCAACTTAAAGCCCTACTAACAAAATCGTGAGAATAACAATAGAGCTCTACTGGATCGTCAGCTACATATTGTTTTCCTATTATACCTATAAATTTAGATTTTATCGATGGATCAATCATGTATTTTCACAAAATCAAGAATATAACATTCCTTAAAAATAACCTTTTTGTTCTCGATTTATCACGTCTGCTCAAGAAAACTCGCCACTTCAGGGGCAAGATGAATTGAGCAAAAATATGTTCAAATTTTAAAAAAAGAAGAAAAAATTAATGATGTTGTAGCTATATCCAGCCCCTTAATTTCATCGCATTAACCACTCGCTCAATTGCAATAATATAGGCCCCCATTCGATTATTTGTATTAAATTCTTTAGCTTTTTCAACAGTAGAACGGTATGCTTTAGTCATTATTTTGTCTAACGAAGCAAATACTTCTTTTTCGGACCAAAAATGAAGATAAAAGCCTTGCACCATCTCGAAATAGCTAACCGTTACTCCACCAGCGCTACATAAAAAGTCCGGAATGACTAAAATACCCTTTTCGTATAAAATATCATCTGCGGCAGGTGTGGTCGGGCCATTTGCGAGTTCAGCTATAATTTTTGTTTTTATATTTCCCGCGTTTTTCCTGAGAATTACATTTTCTAAAGCAGCAGGGATTAAAACATCACATTCTAATTCTAATAATTCAGTATTCGTTATTTTTTGAGTTCCTTCTAATCCAACGACTGTAGTAGTTTTTACTTTATGTTCAAAAGCCTTATATGCATCTATACCGTCAGGATTATAAATTCCGCCCTTACTATCGGAAACAGCAATTAGTTTGCATCCAAGATCGTCTTGTAATAACTTTGCACCATAGGAATCCGCATTTCCGTACCCTTGTATTACGACTTTAGCATCTTTTAAATTTAATCCCAAATCTTTCGCAGCTTCGCGAATGCAATATGTTCCACCCTTGGCGGTAGCAATAGTACGCCCCTCACTACCACCTAATTCTAAGGATTTCCCCGTGATAACGCTTGGTGCGTGCCTTTG
>JAUXAJ010000024.1 GCA_030620005.1 Promethearchaeota archaeon
CAAGGTATTAATCCAAAATACATGAAAGTAGTAGCAGAACCAAAGCATTTCGCAGTTCATAGTGGACCTGAAAAAATCCGACATGAATTTAACATTGTTGTTAATAAAAAAGATTTGTTTGAAACTTATTTACCTGCTTTCAAAGCATGCGTCAAAGAAGCAGGAATAGAAGGCATCATGACCGCTTATAATAGATTGAATGGAGAACCTTGCAGTGCTAGTAGTATTTTATTAGACAAAATATTAAGAACTAAATTTGGATTTGAAGGATATGTGATTGGAGATGGTGGGGCAGTGACTGATATATATAAGAATCACAAATTAACTAAGACTTTAGAAGAAGCCGTAGCAAGAGCCTTAAATGCTGGTTGTGATATTATTAATCCCATGAATCTAACAACATTAGCGAAGACAAAAAAATACCGGAAAGTAATTCAAAATGCGTTAAACATGGGATTAATAACTGAAGAAACTATTAATAAAAACTTAAAACGAACTTTTAAAGCGAGATTTAAACTAGGAATGTTTGATCCACCTGAAGAAGTATCTTTTGCGCAAATTCCTTATAATGTGGTAAATTGTAAGAAACATCAAAATTTAGCTTTACAAACTGCGAGAGAATCGATAGTTTTGTTAAAGAATGAAAACAATCTTTTACCACTATCAAAAAATCTTAAATCTATAGCTGTGATCGGCCCAAATGCGAATAACCCTAAAGCTCTTTACTATTTTCATTATTATCCAGATATTAATAATATTTTAACACCTTTACAGGGAATAAAGAGTAAGGTTTCGCCAAAAACAGAAGTATATTATTCTAAAGGATGTGATCTTACAGAATCTTCTGAAAGTGAATTAAATCGAGCAATAGATATAGCTAACAATGCAGAACTAGTTATTATGGTTTTAGGAATTACAAGTAGACTTGAAGGAGAGGAAGGATATGTAATCGGTCCAGAAAGAGGTGATCGCACAAGTTTAAGTATACCTGTTGCTCAAGAAGTATTATTAAGAAGAATTAATGAACTTGATAAATCAGTTATACTCCTACTAACAAGTGGGGGTGCTTTATCTATAAATTACTCGAAAGAAAATATACCAGCAATATTACAAACATGGTATGCCGGAGAGAAAGGGGGTTCTGCCATTGCTGATGTGCTATTTGGAGATTACAATCCAGCTGGTCGTTTACCGATCACATTTTATAAATCTATTGAACAATTACCAGATTTCATGGATTATAACATGGAAAATAGAACTTATAGATATTTTAGAGAAGAACCTTTATACACATTTGGATATGGGTTGAGTTATACTAAATTCAAGTATGATAATCTTGAAATAAATCCTAAAAATGTAAAAGAAAGTGAAAACATTAGCGTGAATGTTGATATCATGAACATTGGAAATTACCCCGGTGATGAAGTCGTACAGTTATATATTAGCCACAAGAATTCTAATTATCGAGTTCCACTAATAGAGCTTAAGGATTTTAAGAGGATCCATTTGAGGTTGGGTGAGATTAAGACAATAACATTTACTTTAAATCCAATTGACTTCTCAATTGTAAATGACGATGGAGAATATATTATAGAGCTTGGAGTAAATAAAATATTCGTAGGAGGGTGCCAGTCTGGTCTCATTAACGGAGAAAATGTAATATCTGGTTATTTTGAGATAATTTAAGAATAACATTTTATCAAATCTTTAAAAATCAAGATTTTATTTCATTCATTTGGGTAAGATAGTTGAAGACCTGATTGGAAATGGCGTAATCTTAATTTTCCTTCAAGAAACTTATTTTTTGAAAGTTGAACATATTTCAATTTAGCCAAGATTATTTTTATTTTCCTTAGCGTGAGACGTAAGTCGGTCGTAAGTTTTTAGTTTAATCGTGAATTTAAAATCATTCGTGATACTGGAGATTGATAAATAGAAACATTAATTGTATTTCTTCTATTAATTGATGAGAATTGATTTTAAAAAAAAAGAATAGTATCTTGTAAAAAATAGAGTAATTAATCTAGATGCCGAGCTCCTTCAGTTTAATGCGATTTTCTTCCACTTTACTAGGTTCTAAATCGTACAATTTCCAGAAAATTAATACTCCAATAAGAAAAACGATCATTGGAATTAAACCGAAGTGCAATTGGATTCCCCATTCTGCTTGAGCAGATTGAGTATCTGCACCTTCAACGAACCCAGTAAGGGTATGTACCACTGCGAAAATCATTACTTGCGCGATCATGGCTAATCGGTTAAAGAACATTACTATACCACTATAAATCCCCTCTTCACGTTTACCAGTTTTTACAATCGAATCATCAATCATATCACTCAAAATTGGTCGTTCCAAGACCCAAAAACCTCCGAGCGCAATACCCCACACGATAAATATGAAGAAAATTACGAAATAATCGGTGAAGAATGTCAATGGTATCGAGAAAATTGCTAGCATGAAAGCTGAAATTAAGTAAATTTTTTTATTATTTTTACTTTTTCGCACAAATTTGATCCACGGGAGAATTGAAAATAGGGCACCAATGAGAAATCCCACTTGAAGTAATAATTGAGCACTTGCCTGCATTTTCAGGACAAATCTTACAAGATAAGGAACGGTTGCTTGTACGGAGAATGTTAACACGTTAAAGCCAAAGTATATGAGAAGAAAAGCAACAAAAGATTTTTGGCGAAAGGAAATCGCCATTGTTTTAAAGAAGGGTTGTGTTGACTTTTCCTCGTCATATGTTGCGAGATACCGGTCAATGGATTCTTGATCATCGCGCCAACCGGGAATTCCCAGAAGTAACATCATGAAAGCAATTATAGAAACAACACCTGCTTGAATAACAAAAGATTGTATATTACCATATGTGATGAGAAGAGGAGGTACTAATCCTCCAAGAGTAATTCCAATAATACCTATAGGAGTTGTAATTGCCGCAGCGGTCCTACGCTCTCCAGCTGAACGGAACTTGTCAGGGAAAAGAGAATAAAAATTTACCCACCAAATCGAATTAAACGTATCGAAAAGACAAGTAGTAAATACAAGCCAAGCAAAAATGATCAATGCACCTGATACGGGGTCAACAGTTGGTGGTGTAAAGACAAGAATATAACTTAATACCCAAGGAACACCTCCAATCATCATCCAAGGAAAACGCCTTCCCCATTTTTTTGTGAACTTGAATGGACGATTCGTTAAGTATCCCACTATAGGATCGTTAACCGCATTCCATATCGCGAAAATAACGTATCCCAAGCTAGTTAGCCAGACATCTAATCCAATCTCACCCTCGTAAAAATAGAAACCAAACGCGATAAATGCCATTCTGAAAAATTGATTTATAGCAGCTCCAATACCATAAGAGGCCATGTTAAATTTAGAATGTTTAACTTCATTTTCACTATTTTTCATGAATTTTTAACCTGAGTTGAAATAATTTTCATTATATATTATTTCAAACAATCTTTTATTTAAATGTATAAATTTTAATGAAATATTCCTTAAAGTAAAAGACTTACAAAATAAGTTGAAAAAAAAATGGAAAAATTTGCAGAATATAAAAAAATAGGGAGGATAGGTTATATCAAATTAAATCGACCAGAATTGGACTTAAATACCGTTAAGGAATTAGTTGGAGCTTTCACACAAAGTAAGGAAAACAAGGATGTTTGCGTTGTTTTTACGTCCAGTAAAAAGAATTTTGCTCTTGGTGAAGACCTCAAATACGCCTATGAATTGATAACTAACCCCGAAAAGGAATCAGAAGCTATAGATGAAATATATTATTTTCAGGAGCTCACGAATATAATGAGAGAACATCCAGGAATTATTATCGTGGGATATCGTGGATGGGTTATCGGAGGAGGGTTTGAACTCACTCTCTTCGGTGATTTAAGAATTGCAGCAAGTGATACAAAAATTTGGTTGCCTGAGTTAGATGTGGGCATGTTTTTCTCAAATGCTTCTACAAAAGCTTTAGCGTGGTTAATTGGAGCAAGTCGAGCAAAAGAATTAATGATATTAGGAAGACAAATCAACGCACAAGAAGCGCTTCACTATGGTGTCGTTAACCAAGTTTGCGAGCCTGATGAATTGAATGAAGTCGTTAGGAAAATTGCGAAAAAAATTGCTCGAAAGAGTCCTTTTGCTCTAGCGCGAGCAAAATGGTTAATTAATGAAGGTCCGGAAAACACTTTTGATGAAACGTTACACAAAGAAATTAGAGCAATGATAGAATGTGGGAAATCTGAGCAAGCTAAAATGAGAATTGAAGCGTTTTTAAATAGATCTCGTAGTTCCTGATCATGAATTAGGAAATTATCGAGAACTCTAATATTTACGAATAAAATTTATAAAAACAACATGTATTAACAATTAGTAAACATGTCAAAAAAGATACCCGATATTTTGTTAGAACAATTAGAACAAGCTATTACATCCATGATGTTGAGATCAAAAATCCCGGGTGCGAGCATGGCTGTTGAAGTGGAAGGTGAAATAATTTATACGAGGAGTTTTGGAGCCAGAGATTTAGCACAAAATCTGCCCGCAACCTCAGATACACTTTATGGTTTTGGTTCTAATTCGAAGTCCTATACTGCCTTAGCAATAATGCAGCTAGTTCAAGAAGGTAAATTGAACGTTCACGATCCTGTAAGTAAATATTTGCCATTCAAGTTAGGAAAAAAAAAGATCCAATAACGATCCATCATTTACTTTCACACTCCTCCGGAATAACATCTTTAGGATCTGCCGATGAGGTAATCATATGTAGAGCATCAAATTTGGACGAATATTACGTACCAATGAGCAATTGGGATGATTTTTTTACATTTGTAAACGGTGGTGTAAATGAAGCCGTTGCGGAACCTGGTGAACGGTTTGCCTATTTTAATGAGGGTTTTACCTTGCTTCAAGCCATCATCGATAAAGTTTCTGGAATGAAGTATGCGAAATATATCAAGGAAAAAATATTGAATCCTCTAAAAATGGATAGATCCACGTTTTTGAAGGAGGATTTTGAAAAAGATAACAATGTAGCAACAGCATATTTCGGAGAAATTAAAGAAGGTAAGATTGTTAAAAATATATCTACAATTCATCCGTTTGATGAACTTATTCATGGCGCAGGTGGATTGCTTAGTTCCGTGAAAGAACAACTGAATTATCTCAATATGAACATTAATGGCGGTGTTTTTAATGGTGAGAAGTTGATTGATGGTAATTTACTCAAAGAAATGCATGAAATCCATGTTAAAACTGAAATAGTTCGAGAACGTTTAGGGAATTTTGGAAGAGAAGGATATGGGTATGGTTGGATTATCTTAGAAGATTTTTTTGGTGAAAAAGTAGTTGTTCACGGTGGAAATACAATGGTAACCGCATCGGCATTGCTCTTTCTTCCGGAAAAAAAGATTGCCATAGCAATGGCCGCTAACTCGAATAGGGCATTTAATCTTACCATAGGCATTCCAATTATAGTCATGGCTACGCTCCTTGGAAAGAACCCACTAAAAGACATCCCCTTCCTTAATTTAGACGAAAAAATGAGCCAATTAACAGGTGAATATGAGACATATAAGGGCATTCACAAGATGTCCGTGGTAATAAGAGGGGGATTGCTTTATATCGAAGCTGAAGATAGAAGAATTAGCTTTGCAGGAATATCTCAAGGAATGAGCGTGCCTCTAATACCTGCCTCAGATACACTTGAGGAATTTAAATTCTACATGATAAATGGACCGAATGCTAAAAGTACAGTTGAATTCTCAACAAGTTCTAAGGGAAAAGTGGATTTATACATAGCAGAGTGGGTTTTTCATAAAAAGAGAAACTAGTGATACATGCTTCGTCTCAAATTTTATAATCCTTTCATTTAACTTGGCATATTGATAAAAAATATTTGTTTAATTGAACATAATAGATCATTGTAATGAATGTTAAATTTATAAGCTAAAAAGTGATGATATGAGCTACGATATAAAAATTAAAAATGCTAAAATCATTGATGGAGCAGGAAATCCTTGGTATGCCGGCGATATTGGGATAAAAGAAGGTAGGATCGTTAAAATACGCCCAAGATTGACCGGAGATGCGATTAAGGAAATTGACGGGACAGGATTAATCACTTGTCCTGGATTTATAGATATTCATTCTCATACAGATACCGTATTACCATTTTTCAAAAAAAAGATCGATTCGTCATTACGCCAAGGGATAACTACAAGTGTAGTTGGAATGTGTGGGGAAGGTATAGCCCCAATACCTCCTGAAAAACTTGAGTTTTTCAAAGAGCATCTTAAACCCCCTTCGGGCGGAGATATGAAAATAACTTGGGACACATATGGTAGTTATCTCGATGAAATGGGCAAATTCAGAGTACCGGCAAATTTCATATTTGTTGTGGGATTTGGCACCATTAGAATAGCTGGCGGACCCGGTTTTGAAGATCGTCCTCCTACAACAGAGGAATATGAGAAGATGAAAGCACTCGTGGCGGAAGCAATGGAATCTGGAGCATTTGGAATGAGCACGGGATTAATATATGCTCCACAAGTTTTTGCCAAGACTGAAGAAGTCATAGAACTTGCGAAAGTCGTTGCGAATTATAATGGTCTTTATTTTTCTCATATTCGAGGTGAGGGTAATTCGTTAATCAAGGCTGTAAAAGAAGTAATTGAGATTGTTGAGAAATCTGGTTGCGTAGGTGGGCAGATTGCGCATCATAAGGTTGCTGGAAAGGCTTTTTGGGGAGATAGCAAGGCGACATTAAAGTTGATTGAAGATGCAAATGCACGAGGAGTAAGCATTACCTATGATCAATACCCTTATAATCGTGGTCAATCAGGTTTAGTAACTACTCTCCCACCTTGGGCTCGAGAAGGAGGAAATGTAAGAATTATGGAACGCTTGCAAGATCCTCAAGATCAAGAAAGGATTAGAAAGGATATACTTGAGGGAGGGGAAGATTGGGAAAACTGGATTAAAATCAACGGATTTAACCATCTTTATATATCCCATGTCAAGAATAAAAGGTGGAAGGAAGTTGAAGGAAAAAGCATTTCAGAAATTACAAATATTAAAGGTATGACTGATGACTTTAAAACTTATTTTGAATTGATGATAGATGAGGAAGCTGGTATTCCCATCACAATTGAATCAATGTGTGATGAAGACATTCGTCGGATAATGACGGGGCGCTATCACATGGTCGGAACTGATTCTAGTGGGATGCCATTGATACCAGGTTCTAAGTTACCTCATCCACGTACATTCGGGACGTATCCAAGAGTATTAGGAAAATATGTTCGAGAAGAAAAATTATTAATCTTGGAAGATGCTATACGTAGAATGACATCTTTCCCAGCACAACGCCTTGGACTAAGAGATCGAGGTTTATTAAGAGAAGGAATGTGGGCGGATATCGTTATTTTTGATCCAAATACGGTTATGGATAAAGCAACTTATTTAGAGCCGTGTCAATTTCCTGAAGGAATACTTCATATTATTGTCAATGGAGAAATCGTCGTCGAGAACGATAAACAAGTAAGAAAATATCCAGGAAAAGTCTTGAGAAGACCTATTTAATTTTATATTGTACTAAAATTTATAAGATTTACGATCCATGCTTCTTTTTTTGGAATTCTTTTAATTTTTAAATTTTTTATGAATCCCATGCTGAATAAAAAAATAATTTAAATGCTGTTTCGACAGCTTGAATGTAATCCTTTAATTCCACGAGTGATGCAAGCTCACTCCTTTTTAACATTAATGTTCCCTCTGGTTTTGGCATTTTTTTTTACATCCATTTTAATAAATTTATCATATTATTCATTGTTTTGTTTTTGATAAAGCATAAATCCAAAATTTGATTATCAAAAGAATAATTATGAACCCAAAATTACTTAAAAAAGATATAAATAGAGATATAATAAAAAACTAAAAAAAAAATTAAATGAATTTAATTAAGTATTGCATCCAAAATCTTACCGTCTCTCATTCTAAGTGTTCTTTCCGCTAGAGCACCTACATCAGGGTCATGGGTAACCATCAAGATGGTCTGGTTTAATTCCTTGTTCAAATCTCGCATTAGATTAATAATTTCCATGCCACTCTTTGAATCAAGCTCGCCCGTGGGCTCGTCAGCGATGAGTATTGCCGGGTCGTTAACTAACGCACGTGCAACTGCGACTCTTTGTTGTTCACCACCAGAGAGTTCGGACGGTAAGAAGTCCTTTCTATCACCCAATCCAACGAGATCTAGAAACTTATTCACTTTTTCCTGGCATTCTTCCTTAGGTCTTTCAGCAAAAGTCAGCGGTAATTCCACATTCTCGTAAGCCGTAAGTACAGGTACTAAATTGTAGAATTGAAAGATGAATCCAATTCTCTTAAGTCTCATGTTAGTCCTTTGATCATCGTCCATGTGTGCGATGTTTATTTCATTGATATATACAGCGCCACTCGTAGGTATATCAAGCGCTCCGATCATGTTAAGAAGGGTTGTTTTTCCTGATCCAGATGGACCCATTACAGAAACGAATTCTCCTTCTTTGACGCTAATACTCACTCCATCAAGAGCTTTTACAACAATGCCTTCAGTGATCTGATAATATTTTATCAAATCAAAGGTTTGAATCATTGCTTTCGAGTCTAGCTCATAATTTATATCTTCAATTATCGGCTCAAGTTTTATTTCGGGTTGTATCTTACTTCTAATTTTCACCATTTTCTTACCTCCTTACTAAAGCTCGTACATTTTTTCAACAGGTTTACCACCTTTTCTTTCAGCAGTAATTTCTCCATCAGTAAGCGTTATGATTCTATCAGTAACTTCAGCAACTCTGATGTTATGAGACACAATCAGGAGTGAATGACCCGTCTCTTTTAAATCAAGTAATATTTGTACGACTTGGGCGGTTGTTTCAGTATCTAATTCTCCAGTTGGTTCATCTGCTAAAAGGATTAAAGGATCATTAGCTAAGGATCTCGCGACGGTTACTCTCTGTTGTTCTCCACCAGACATTTGCGTCGGATAATGTTCCATTCTTTTATCAAGACCAACCATTTTTAAGAGTTCTTTAACTCGCTTTTCTCTCTCTAATTTACTTTTTTTTGCAATCAGCATTGGAAGTTCTACATTTTCGTACGCAGTGAGAACAGGAAAAAGGTTATAAAATTGAAAAATCAAGCCAATTCGATTTAATCTCATTTCTTTAAGTTCCTGGCTGTTCATTTCCGTAATATCATATCCTTTTCCGTTTTGATCCATATTATAAATAATATTTCCAGAATCGGGATAATCTAATGCACCAAGACAATTTAAAAGCGTTGACTTGCCTGATCCAGAGGGGCCTACAACCGCAACGAATTCACCTCTTTTAATTTGAAGGTTTATGTTTTTTAATGCGTGGACGGTGTAATTGCCTGTAATGTACGTTTTACTAAGGTTTTTTACATCCAGAACTACATCCTTGTCAATGGAATGCAATTTTGCTTTGCCTTTTTTCATTTTCTTAGAAAAATTTCCTTCCAAATCCTTATTTTTTGACTTCATTTAATCACCTTTCATTATATAAAAAATTACCGAGTTCGTACCGCATCAATGATATTGAGACGAGAAGCCCATCTTGCCGGGTATCGTGAACTGGCGAACGCAGCAGCCATGGTTATTATCAATAAGGTTGTAATCGTAACCCAAGGAATGGATAGCGTAAAAGTTAAGAATCCTCCGGAAGGAAAGGACGCTACTGTTAAAACACCTTGAATGAGCCCGGCAAATATCCCTACAATCACGCCTAATGAAGCAACGATTAAAGTTTCTCCTGAAATGCTCCTTACAATCCCCTTTTTTGTTAATCCAATCGACCTGAGCATCCCTATTTCTCTCCTGCGAGCCATTGTGGTGAGAAGGCAGTGAAGCGCCAAGCCAATCAAGGAAATCAAAACTGCTAGCAATAATACCCCGCTCATGATAAAATTCATTAAATCCGTCATGGTACTAAACGCAGAGATTATGAATGACTTTGTAAACCCAAATATTACGAGATATCCATTATCTTGTAGGTATTCTTGAGTTGCGTCCAAGACATCCTCGTCATTTGCTCCATCGGCTATCCAGATATACCAATCAAAGACATTAGTTCTCATTTCTAGAGTGAATGTCTTAAGATTAACGATTGACCAAGATCCAAATCTTAGTTTTCGAGAAAGCTCCTCTTCTGTTGATTCTATCTCTCTAGGATCTTCGCAATGAACGAGAACTGAAGTTACTTCATCACTTAAGGCATCTATTCCCTTATGATCTTTAAAGACAACTTCTCTAGCCTTGTTATAGTTTATATACACTGCATTTCCGCTCACATCCGCGCCTGTTTCGTAGCCAGCTAACCAGAAATACCTTTCCGTATTATACAATGTAGGGGAATCGATTATACCAATGACTTCAAATTCTGGCCAAAACCAGGGTTCGTCAGTATTATATTCTGATTGAATTATGTTTATTGAGAGAAAGTCAATAGTAAGATTGTAATTATCTAGATTTGTTCCTACTACCTTTAACTGTATAACTCCAGTTGCAAAATCAATATAAGACCCAGCGTCACTAAATGTAAAGTTATGAATGTATTCATCAGTGTTATCTATACCTCCAAGTATATCATATTGAGAGGTATAGTGGTTAAACACTTGCAGCTCCAAAGACTGAACAGTGATGTTGACCCTTGTTTCGATATTGAGAACGACTGGTGTAATGATTTTTGTTAGTAAAAGGCTAATTGGCATTGACATGTTCAAGTTTAATACGAGCGAGCCATCGTTACTAATACAAGTGAGGTTTACATTATCAGAGTGCGTTAAATTCGCAGTCGTCCCGGATAACGCGGCTCCCTCTTCCAAAAGTACCGTGGTATTTGGGGGATATACAGAATAACCGGCTCGTAAAAGAACGGGAATTGGTTTCGTGTCAAGAGGAAAGAGATTAATAGTTGATCCTATGTCAAAAGAAGGATCACCATCTTCTCTCTGATTTGCAACAAATATCTCATCAACGACACACACGTAATCTGAAATATTAAGAAGTTCTTCCATTGTATCTCCAGTGTATTTATCATTTACATCTATAAGCTCGTTACTTCCAAAAGTTACATCCGATTGTAACCTCTTGTTAAAATCTTCCGTGTGAATTCCTACAACTGAAGTTTGATAATTAATGTAAACACCATCATAACTCATTGTTGGGTAGTCCATGCGAGAGGTATAATACGTGATGTTTTCTATTTGATTCATTATTACCCCAATACCTGAGATATTAAACCAATTTGATTGTATACTATCCAGCAAGGAATTTCCAGTTTGGGTTTCTTGTCTAAAGATGAGGTCTGTATCTTCACCAGGTAAATTCATCAACGCGAGTGTTTCATAAGTACCCCATGAAATGAATATGGAATACATGGTGACAGAACTGCCTCCAAATCCTCCCATGAAACCACCACCCGTAGAAAATCCTTGAATCTTTGATATAATTGCAATTACTTTCATGGTTCTTGTTACAGTATCTTCTCGAGCATTCGTGTCATCTCCCTCGAACATCTTTTGTAATGAAGCATAAGTTATACCTAAAGAAAGTTTCACGGGTAATTTATCACCTACTTTGACCTCATATTCTTCAGCAAATTCTTCAGTAACCACGATATTTGTTCCATCATCAAGTTCTTCTAACATTTCTTCCAAAGTCGTGTTTGTGGGTGAAATAATCGATGATGAAGTCATGTGTTCTTTCATTACTTCTGTATCAAGAGCATATACTGTTATTGATGTATTATATTCCTCCTCAAATGAATCATGTCCAATCCATTGATCCTGAATCTTTACCCGAGCATTTTTGGATGTGACTCCCATTACATCATCGACACCATCTATACCAGCAATCTCCGATTGTACTGATCTTGATGTACCAAATGTAAAGATTCTAATATCAGCACCAATGGTATCATCTATGGTCGTTCCAATTCCTGCTTTCATCGATTCCAACATCACGCTCATGCCAATCAAGTACGAAACAGTTAACGCGATCATGCTATACGTGAGGATAGTTCTTTTTCGATGTCTTAAAATATTTTTCTCAGTCAATAATTTGGTTTGTTTTAAATATGGTCCAAAAAGCTTAACTAAACCCTTTGCTAGTATTCGCACGGAGAGAGCAGTCAGTACTATAATTCCAAGTAAAATGAATGTTGGGGCGGTCATACCTGTTATTGCTCCTGCGGGTGGTCCTGCTCCATGTCCTCCATTAACCTCTTGAGTGGTGGAAAATATGGAACTTACACCAAAGTAAATGAGAAATATGCCAATTGCTGCATATACTATCCTCTTTTTATATTTCTTCTTTTCTCGTTCGCTTTTTTCTTCAATAGGATTTAGACATTCGATCAAAGGCTTTCTACTCGCCTTGTAGCTTGGATAAACCGAACCTACTAAACAAGAAACGAATCCTACAGCAAAAGTCATGATGAGCGTGCTTGGTAGTAAAATGATTTCAAAATCAGAAGGAGCAAAGCCCATCCCTCCTGCACCTTCTGCGATGCTCTGCATGGAACTAACTGCTACTGAAAAGACGAGAAAAGATATGAAATAAGAAGCTATTGTCCCAATAAGTGACCCTATTAAGCCCATGACAACACCTTGAAACAAGAACAACCTAAATGTTTCAGATCTCGATGAACCTATGGCTTGCATCATTCCTGTCTCGTATTCTTGCTCTTCCCGGATAATGTTAAAGACGTTCCAAATTAAAACGATTGACAAAATTAAAGCTATCATACCAAACATCGAAAACATCGTTCTTAATGTTTGCATTGAAATTTCTATACTTTCAAGAGAATCTGTTTTCAAATCGCTTATTTTCCAGTCTTCACCTTTTTTCAATTGACCTAATTCCTGAGTGATTTTTACCGCAGCTTCTGTGACACTATAAATGTCATCAAGGCCAATTACGGCTAAATTGTATTCACCTTTATGATTTTCACGACCATCAACAAGCTCGTGAGCATTATTAATGTTACAAAATAATAATGCACCCGCTTGTGAAACTGTTCTAGATTCATTGGTTTCAGGATTAAAATCCACTGCTTCAGCATTATCTCTTATTACTGCGGTCACAGTATACTCAAGCCATGTTCCCGTATCTTCTTCTTTAAAACCCAATGAACTGCCTTTATTCGGAAAGATCCTTACTCGAGAACCTGCCTCAATATCTTCTTCTAATAATATCTGCAATGATTCCACGATTACAATTACTTTTTCTCCTGTCTTTTCATCCTTGTGAGCAAGTAAATCTTCGATAGATGTAGCATCAGCTAGATCGTCTATTACATCTAGGATGTAAGGGTCTGCCCCTAAGTTTTCTTCGGCCTTATTCTCTATATCAAGACCATAAATACCTGTATATGTACTATTTTCAGCTTGATTTCCTTCATCAGTTCCGCTCACAAAAACATTAAAGCCTGTTATTCTATATGATATGTCTACAACATTATCGACATCTTTCAATATTTCATCTATATCATCCGGATCAAACCAACCATCATCACTATCATCCCAACGAACGAGAATATCTGCTGTGCCCATTTGTTCATCAATAGTATTTAACATCATCCCATTAAAGGAGTCAGCGACGATATTGATCCCTCCAAATAGCGCAACTCCGAGTATCAAAGTAACTGTCGTTAAAATGTAACGAGTTTTTCTCCTTTTCATGTTGCGTAGAGCAATTTTTAGAATTACTCCCATTTTATTCTTCTCTTATTTTTATTAGATTTTTAATTTTTCAATAAATTCCTAAAAGGACATTTTTAAATAAATTATAATTGTTTTAAGAATGAAAAAAAAGAATTTAAAGTCTTTCGAACCAATGGTATATAACATTTTTAACAACAAAAATGTAAATTATTAATGAAATTAATTTTTAAATGTTTTATGAATCCCATGCTGAATAAGATAATATATATAAATATTTGATTTTATTTAAAAATTAATAAAAAAAAATAATTAATTCTATACCTTCCTAAATTCTCCTTATTAAGCCCTTTCTTTCAAGGAACTTCATGAATTTTTGAACTTGAGTAGGGAAAAAGAAATGTTGATATTCTATTGTCAGCATCGCACTAATCATTTTTAAAGTCAATGATGAGCCTACAAGGGTAATTAATTCATGTAAGTCACCAAACCATAGTTTTGGAGGTTCAGGAACCTTTATCTTGCTAAATTGGGGTGATAAAGCGATATGAAAGAGGTCCTCCAAATTCTTGAGACCTATAAAGCTCAAAGCCCACCGGTTTTTAAAATTTTCCGGTTCCCTAATTGATCTTATATCGATACCAGCACGATTACATAAATTAGTCCATAATGAATGATGATTTTCATCCCATTGATTTAATTCATCACGTTTTGCTGAAATTAATTCTTCTTCTTGGGAAGTTGTAGGACCAAATTTTTTTACTGACTCGAGTATTTCCTTTTCATTGTGAATGGCAGCATCTATTAGTGCTGTTCCCAATAAAGCTTTTTCTTCCTTGGTTACTTTTTTTTTATTAGAGTCTCTTCCGTTTTCGTTCGTTAATATCGTGTTATAGAGATTCAATAACACTTTTTTTGCCTTTCCTAATCGTTGGTAGAAACCTTCTTCTACTATTGGCCAAATATTAATTAATGAATCGCCTTTTAATGTCGCAAAAAGATAACTTGTACATAAAGCAATTCCAATCACGCGCTGCAATTCTGTGGAATCGCAACGCTCTAAAGTGTCAAGAGATGTGTGCCAGAGCGGATCTGGGTGCCCAAACATCATTCCAGGAATCCCAATTGCTGTATCTATAAATACTTGTTGATCACTTCCTCCTGAAAAGGGAATTATACGGTATCTCATTGGCACATTTGTTCCGTTTACAGCCACGCCTTTCGGATGATCTGCAATTATTTCTGTGAAATGCCTAAGTATATCGTTTAAAACTGAAGGTCTTGAATAAGGGGCAAGCGAAATCTCACACGGCTCCCCAATCTTCATGGGATGTTCCCCAATCATATCTAAGTTAAGATTAATCAGGGCATTTTTGACTTTATCTTCATTTTCTTTGACCCATGGCCACGTGCCATCAAATTCAGGAACCCAGAGAAATCGAATAGTCCGTTTTGGAGGGGGCATTAGATTCTTCTTTATTAGATTTGTGATAGAGCGCGCTAATTCTATTAATCCTGCGGATCCACTTGCGTTGTCGTTTGCGCCTGCAGCAGCATGACAAATATGCGCTGTTAATATGATTTCTTCTTGAGGAATCTCAGTGCCATGAATAGCAGCGGAAATTACCTCTAAATCTCCATCGTAAATTATTCTTGCATCAGTAGAAGCATGTACCTTAACAGGTCCATTCTTTAATAACTCTTTCAGGTACAATGCTTTTTCATAGGTAATGCTAAAACCAAATGTAGTTTTCTCTAAAATTTCCAGTTTAACGGGAAATCTATTATAATTGGTCAGATCACGATAACCAGTAACTTTATTTGGATTTGGGTACACAATAACGCCTATAGCACCCTTAGTTACGTAAAGAGGTGGAATAAATAACTCGGGTGCTGACATTAAAACGATTTTTCCTTCCACATCTTTTCCTGCATAGTCTTCATTTCGGTTTCCTTTCCCAACATCTATTAATTCAGCTGTGATATCACAATTCTTAGAATACCCTAAGACGCACATCGGAATTTCTTTAAACCGGCATAAAACTTCCTTTTTTGGTTCTATTAACCGTAATTCTCCTGATGTAATATCCCAGCCTAGAGGAGAAATCCACTCCCATGTCTTTGATTTCCCGTCTGCGGGATACTTGAGAAGCTTTACTTCGTCAAGACCGTATTTATTTAATTCGCTAATCACTCGTTCTACAATTTCGTGGTAATCTTGGGAGCCTCTCATTCGATTATATTGTGAAATCCTTGCTACCCAATCCCAAGCGTGTTTTCCACTTACTTCGTTCAAAACATCGTCAACGAATTTTGAAATATTTTTCATGAATTAAACTCCTAATAAATAATTTTAATAAATCTTGAGTTTACAAGTTAAGTATAGAAAAAAAGCTTTTTCTTAATGTAACTAACGACATTAATGAAATTTTCTTCCTTAAAAATGAAGTGTTTTCAGTATTTTCCCTTCAAGAGTTTGGTATACTTTATGAAATTGCGTTGTCATGCAAGCATGGACGGGTAACACTAATAGAGTGTCTCCGATTTTAATTTTTTCTATGAAATCAGCTGGACCCTTGATTTTTCCATGTTCTTGTGAGAGAGACGATACATACACATCTTTAATAGACGATATTCTACCTTTTTTGTCATCTGGAAGGGCAATCAAACCATAAATCTCATTTCCATCCTTCAAGACAAGACTTTCTTTAGAAAGGCCCGCACCCCCTCCATAAATGACTAATTCGTTGCGCTCTGAGTGTTTAGAAATGACTGGGCAAGCAACCGTCATGGAGATATCATCTTCTGAACAGGAGCCAATATTCATTTGTCTCAAATCGTAAAACACGAAAGTACCAGGTCTAATATCGGTAATTGGTTCTTCAAATTTTTCCATTATGCTACAAGTAGGAGTATCTCCTACAGAAACTTCTATATCCGCAAAACCCGTAGCATTTAACGCATCTTTAACTTCCGTCATTTGTGAAACTGAATCAAAATGTATTTTCTTAATCTCCTCAATGGAATCAGCGTGATAAGATTGACCCGCATGAGTTACTATTCCAGTTAACAAGAGATGAGGGAATGATTGAATTGTTCGTGCGATAGTTATAATTTCTTCAATGTTTTTCGAAGGAATACCAGTCCTCTCATATCCCACATCAATTTCGATCCAAACGCTTACATCATTTACCATGTTTTTTCCAAGGAATTTCGTAGTTTCCATGGAATCAACTAATACGTGTACCTTTATGCGTCCTGCAAGATCGTTCATCTGATCACTTTGATGAATATTAGCGGGAACGCAAATCATTATATCATTAAATTTAGTGGAAAAATATTCTGCCATGTCTACTGAAGAAACCGTTATACTGGATACATCAAAATTTTTAAACCATTCACCAATATCTACTGATATATGGGTTTTAAAATGAGGCCTAAATAAAACTCCGCTGGCTCTTGCTTTATCCGCCATTCTTTTAATGTTTTTCAGTGTTCGCTTTTTGTCAATTATCGGAATTGGTTTCTTGACTTGCATTTTTCTTCTCTTCTTTTTTAATATAGATCGGTATTTTTTTGTTGAACCTTTAAGTGCTATATATAATTCCTTAGGAAGCAGTTATCATTCAAAGAAGTTTACGAAAAATCCCTTGCCTGTTTTTATTGCTTTTTCATAGCATAAGGCTGCGGCAGCTGTATCTTGTAATGCGGTTCCTGTCGCATCGTAAATAATAATTTCTTCTTCAGAATTGCGTCCAGGTATTAATCCTGCAATTACTTGCCCCAATTCACCATGGACTTCCTCCTTTGTAATAATTCCCGCATCTAGAGCATGGTGTAGTTCACCCGCTTTTGCGCATTGTTCGATGATATCGCATATGACTTTATTTTTTTCTAAGAGCGTTGCTTCTAATTCTTGTTTCTCAGGACTATCTGCTCCTACAGCTGCTATAAATGTGCCAAGATTGACATATTCCTCAAGTAAAAAAGGTTTTCTCGAAGGAGTACAAGTAATTACTATATCGCTTTTTCCAACGCAATCTCCTAAGTCCTGTGCTACATTTACATTTAAAGATAATTCATTTGACATTTCCTCAGCATAAACTTGAGCTCTTTCATTATTCATATCATAAGCATGCACATTTTCAATATCTGGGAATACTTCTCTTAACGATTTAAGTTGAATTCTTCCCTGTGTTCCACAACCACAAATTGTAACCGTTTTTGAATTATTTCTTGCTAGATACTTCGCTGCTACAGCGGTCGCTGCTCCAGTTCTTTTTACTGTTGGGTCTCCTGAATCTACAACGGCTATCGGAAATCCTTTTTCAGCATCAAATAAGACAATGGCGCCCATTATGTTAGGTAATCCATATTTTTCCATGTTGGTAAACGAAGAGCCATTAATTTTCAATCCATAATAAGACTTATTACCTAATTTTAATCCTCCTACTTTAATATGAAATTCAATGTCTCCAGGAGTATCGCCATGAATCATACCAATTCCAAAAGTAGAACCTTCTCCGTGCATTTTAAAGGCATTTTCAATCCCTTCAATATAATCTTTTAAAGTCATTAACGAAGCGAGATCGCTTCTTTTCAAAATTAATGTTCCTTTTAACTCTTCCATTTTCTTTGCTTCAACCTATTTTTTTTTCATTATATTAGTAAATAAGGGTATTTTTAAATTTATAATTATAACAGAAATTTAGGGTATAATTACTTTTAGGTCATGGGGAAAAATAAACTTTTAATCAAAGGCGCTCAAAATGGTTTGAATGAAATAGTAGTAATGGGATTTGAAGAAAGGGAGCCAACTGAAAAGGAACTTGAACCGATGAAAGAATTAATTGAAGAACCAATGGTAGCAGGAGCCGTGAAAATGCCTCCTTGTATCATAGTTGTTGCTTTACAGATTAATGAATTTGCCTCACAGCAAATTCACAGCAGATAAAATTTGGAGAAATTTTTGAACAAAATTTGCAAATACACAAATTCATTAAATTTGGGGATTAATTTAATCCCACAAAAATTCAATTCAAAAGTAAAATTTTAAATCATATTCTAGGAGGAACGAAGCGATTTTGAGAGAAATTTACGATAGCATGCAAAAGAATAAGAAATGAGTCTAGATTTGTAGAAGATTTCAAAAACTATGAGTAACCCGAATTTGAAATATTTTATTTAATTACATGTGAAAAAGGCTTATATATTCATATTTACTAAATATCTTTGTAGATTCTTAGCAGTTTTTAAAATAATTTTCAAATAAGGTTTTAGATCAAGCAACTTTTTTGTTGAGATACAATTCAAAAAATATATCAAAATATGTTTGAATTGAAAAAAAATATTTAAAATTTAAATTTCTTGAATTCATTAGAACAAGGAATTCCGTTGGCAAAATATAACACTGGCGGTTTGGTTAACGAATAAATCACTGTTCCTAACGTGCGACCAGTATCTGGCTCATCTCTTTGATGAGCACAAACAGGACCGTTGTGAGAAGATAAAATTTCTTTTATTGAGTCTACAGTGATGACTTTTGAGGGATCTTTTAATTGACTTTCGAGAAAATTAAATCTTCCTTGCGTGGTGCTTCCACTTTCATCAATATTTAAAGGAGGATTAATGAAATCATCGCTTGCTAGAACATGGTTCGTGTGATATACTCTCCGTGCTCCAGGGTAAGGAATGTATTGACTAACTTTATTTGCCGAACATTCTAAACAAATAATTTTTTCGTTATCACCAATTGTATAAGTTTGACCCGTCGCGTGTTTTATTTCTTTTAGAAATTGAATCGCCTCTTCTAAATTAGATTTTTCCAAAACACCTCTAACTATGAAAGCCACGGGTAGTCCTTCGTTTGAGTGATTTATCGCAAGGTTTAGCGAATTGCAGCAAATCCCAAGTGGTGACGAGTTAAGGCCACATAAAGCGATTTCACCAGTTAGCGTATATATATAAGCTTGTAAGGATGTTTCTGGATATTTAATCTTCAGTAAAATGTTGGTTCCATTAAAAGCGTTGACCCAATCTAAAGTTTGTGCCAATAATGCTGGAGTATTACCCTCCTTAAAGCATCCCAAAGTACTGCACGCTCTTGATGATGGTTTATCGAGTACATATTTAAACCATAAAAATTCGTCTTGACATTGAATCGCAAAGAGTGTATTGAAATCAACATCAGCACCTTCCGCTATTCCCTTTACTTCTTCCAATAATTGAGGTGAATATTTTTCAACAGCTTGCAAAAATCTTGTTTCTTCGAGGAATTTTTTTATTAACCCATCTGGATTTTCTTTAAAATAGATATTAATGACCAGTTTTGCTATTTTAACGAATTTTTTGACTTCTATCTTCATAGTTCTTCCGTAAATTACCCGCGTTCCATTGCGGAACCCTTGAGCTCCAGTACTCTAACTTCTTTCATTTTTTTTTTTCACTATATTGCTGCAATAAATAATGTTATAATATTTGTTTAATCTTTAAGAAATTAAATTATTTTATATTGATTGATCAAGAATTTTTATTTCGATAATAAAAAATCAAAAATTATTAATGAACTTAATGATATTACTCAAGAGAGAAATTCAATGTCGCCTCAGCATGAATTTCCACAGTATCTAGCAAGGGAACTGCACTATCTGACTGTTTAAGAACCAGGGGGAGTTCAGTACATCCCAAGATTACTCCATCAATCTCATAATTACTTATAATATCAAATAATCTTTTTTTACTTTCCTCTTTAAAAATTCCTATTACCAGCTCATCAAATATGATACTATTGATTTCGTCTTGCTGGTCATTGGTAGGTGTAATAACTTCAATTCCGAGCTTATTAAAAACATCCTGGTAAAAAGTAGATTGCATTGTAAATTTAATACCAAGAAGTAATACCTTTTTCATACCTTTATTTTTTGCATTTTTGGCGGTGGCTTCTACAATACTCAGCATTGGAACATTAGCACGCTTTGCCAACTCATTAAAAACGGCATGAGGTGAATTGGCCGACATTAATATAAACTCCACACTAGCCTTTTCTAAAGCCTGAATTCCTTGATTGATATAATCGATGTAATTAGTCTTATCCTCGTCATTTTCAAAATCTGTAAATTTTTGAAAATCCAAGCTAAAAATAACAATCTCGGGGTAGTAATAATCATTATATCGTTGATAATACTTCTGGAGTATCAATTCATAATATTTAATGGTAGACTCGTGAGAAATTCCTCCTAAAATTCCTATCCTTTTTGCCATTATTTTCTTGATGCCTCCTTTCATAATATATAGATAAAAATTCTTATAGTTTTTAAAAAATAATAAAATGAAAATTATTAATTAGGTCGTCTTAAAACTTTACTTTTCGCTTCTTCTATATAATAATGGTAGGGGAATACTTTCCCATTTACTCAAATTATTCTATGGAATTTATGATTTGTTAAATTAAGTAAAATACATGTTCTTAATATAAAAAAAAAAATTTTAAAAAAATTTAAAGTTCCATTTCTTTCAGCTTAGCTTGTATGATTTCACGCTTTTCTGGAGTGATATCATACAATACCCAGAAGATAATAACTCCAATACCCAGAATAATCATTGGAACGATTGAGATCAAGAGACGCAACCCTAATAAAGCCAAGTCGGTTTGTACTGCCGATGTTGGATCAAATCCTGTGAGAATTTGAATCGTTCCCATGATAGTTACACTCAATCCAACTGGTAAAGTTACAAAAAATGTCTGTATTCCATTGTAAATTCCTTCGTTACGAGTACCCGTTTTTGTTGTGGCTTCTTCAATCACATCAGCATCAATAGGGTGTTGCATTACACCATTACATCCAAATGCAGCTCCAAAAAAAACAAATATTATGACGAGAAGATTGTAGTCTTGAACGAAAAGGAAGGGCAAGAATAAGGCCCCGATGAGTATAAAGCTAAGAGAGTACACATTCTTTGAACCATATTTTTTACCTAATTTGTACCATATTGGAGCTGATATAGGAGCCAATATCATTATTAATACCATTGGTATTATCGTATACGTAATATCAAGTCCTAAAACATATATCACGAAGTAAGATAACGAAGATACGACGATAGAAACTGTTAATCCATAAGACACCATTGCAATCATGTAAGCATCATAACTTCTGGATTTTATAGCTGTAAAAAGAGCTTTAAAGAATGGGATCTGTTCTTTAGAATCTAGCTTTAATCTATGTTCTCTTAATTCCTTACTTTCTCGAATTCCTGGAATCATCGCAATCAAAACAAGGATTATGATCCCTGCAAATACCGTTGCTTGTAAGGTCCAAGCAAAAATTGTCTCTATACCAAACAATGATACTATTACGGGTTGGAGAATTATCGACAATATCATGCCAATAGATCCTGTAAGTATAAGTATGACCCCGGATTTCATTCGATCTTCATTGGAACGAACTTTATATTGAAAAAGACTTTGTATATTAACTGCAAAGATTGCAAAAAATGTATCATAAATGCATAATATCACTAAAAGCCATAGAAAAACCAAAATTGGATTCATAGAAGGATCAGGAATCGGTACAAAAAAGACGAATATTAGAGATATTGCTGATCCAATCACTCCAATAACGATAAAAGGAAATCTTTTTCCATATTTCTCTGTCCATCTTGTCGATTTGTCACATAAATGTCCTAATATTGGATCATTGAACATGTTCCATATCATATAAATTAAGGAATTAATCACAAATAGCTCAATCGGTAATAAGACAATTGTAGTATAGAATAGCATCATATTTCCAAATACCATATCCAACAGGTTACTAATTAGGAAGGCAAGCTGAATCTGAAATAAAGTTTTAAACGAATGTCTTTGATATACATCTCGATTTTTTTTATTTTCCATTTATTTCCACTTTTCTAATTTTTTTTATTCAATAATAATTATACAATATATCATTATTAATATTCTATTAGTTAAGGGAATATTTAAATATTTAATATAATGAATTGAGTTTTGGTCGTTCGAACAAAATATTACGTCAAATCATCTGTATTACGTCACTTAAAAGAATTAAAAAATGTAGGTATTATCTTATATTAATAACAAAAAAAAATGATTAAAAGCTAAAATTTTTTTAAATTCGTGGTATTTACAACATTGGCATGATTATCAACATTCAACGATTTTGTCATGCATCTTTTCTTCTATGAAAATTAGTATCATTTATCAGAAGATCTACATTACCAGGGGAATGTATTTTGAATTCTGCATGTGCTTTTGCCATTGGTCCAGACATATAATAGAATCTCAAAGTTTCTAGAGTATCAGATTCTGGGAATAACGGAATTTTTTCCATGGAAAGATTTAAAATATCTTCTCTCTCGAAATAAAGTTGAGAACCCATTTTTGTGACTGTACCGCGAAAAATTCCTTTATACGAGGCGTACTTTCCAGTAAGCATTTCAAGCTTGCCTTCATATTCAAGGAACTTGAATTCTTCCATCGGATTCTTACCCAGTAAGGAAGCGATGGTTATCATGGAAGTCATGGCTGTGGCCATCTGACCATCATGAGAGTTACATGCTACTGCCACGGCAATTTTTGCATCTGGTAAAAAAGCTATAAACGTGGTTGCTCCGTTTATCTGTCCTCCATGCATTACTAATTTATGTCCGAAATAATCGTTCAGAACCATCCATCCATAACCATATCCTTCTTGTTCGAAGCCTCCGACAGTTTCTTTGATCATTTTGTTATCGATATAACTCGTGTGCATTTTTTCAAGTAAGCTAGAGTCTAACACTTTATTTTCTTGAAATTGACCTCCATTCATCATCGCAATTAGGTAGTTAATTTGATCCTTAACCGTGCTTAGAATTCCTCCAGCCGCATTAATCATCAGATCAAAGGGGTGTATTGTTTCAGTGACCAATGGTGTTCCATTTTTCATTCTTATAGCGTAAGGGGTGAAAACATCAGTAAATTTCTCGAAATCCTCTCTTGAAAACATTGAACATGTCATTTTTAGGGGTTTTAAGATTTTTTCCTTGACATAATCTTCGTATTTCATTTGGCTAATTTTTTCAACAATCTGACCAAGTAACGCAAAATTCTCATTTGCGTAGAAAAATATTTCGCCAGGCTTATTAAGGAATTCCTGTGAACCCTCGTCGATAAAACGGAAAAAATCATCCCAATTGCTCATTGGAACCCAACTTGATTTTTTCATGTTCTCGTATTGAGGGAAAAGGATATGACCATATCCAAGCATTGGAATACCAGATGTTTGAGTAAGGAGGTGATGAATCGTGATTTGATTTTCAGAAGTGCTTGTTCTAAACACGGGGAGATACTTGCTAACCGGATCATCTAACTTAATCTTTCCTTCTCCCACGAGTTGCATGATTGCGAGTGCTGTATAAGATTTTGAGCAGGATCCAAACCCATAGATCGTATCTGGCGTTGCGGGAATATTATGTTCTAAATCTCGAGCACCAAATCCTTTAGCATATATTAACTCATCTCCTTTTGCAATGGCAATACTCAATCCTGGAACTTGAGAATCCGCCATTAAAGATGAAATAATACTTTCTAATGGTTTAAACATTTCATTTGACATATCTTGAAACCTTTTACTTCACTTGATTTTTTATGTTAAATCTTAATAATTGTACTATTAATTGTACTATTAATTGTACTATTAATATTGTACTGTTAATTAATTATTTTAATCAATATCATTAAAAGATTGTATAATAAAAAATATGAGCAATTAAAGTGAGCTTGAAAAAATGACTGATAATATTTATTTAGAAAATGACCATTTCAAACCTTTAGAAGAGGCTCCAAGGAAAAGAATTTATACTGATTTCAATATTTCTTCTGTCTATATACCAATGCCGGATGGAGTGAAAATTGCTGCCGACATTGCTCTTCCAGCAGGAATAGGCCCCGAGGGTAAACTCTCCACCGTGTTAGTCCAAACACGCTATTGGAGATCAGCTAAGTTACGAGTGCCTTTTTGCTATTTTCTAAAGTCAGCAGGCTATAGCAAGATGATTAAGGTGCTAACAAGTTTTGGATACGCATTGGTTTATGTTGATGTAAGAGGGACGGGTGCTTCTTTAGGAACTAGGGTTTCTCCATGGAATGAAGACGAAGTTAAAGACATGAAGGATATCATGGATTGGATTGTGGCTCAACCATGGTCAGATGGGAACGTGCTTCCTGTAGGGATTTCGTATTCAGGCACTACAGCAGAATTAGCATTAGTGGCAAACCATCCTGCTGTAAAAGGCTCGATAACGATGTTTAATGAACTTGATCCGTTTTTAGATATTGCTTTCCCTGGTGGAGTTTATAACGATGGATTTGTTGAAAAATGGGCGCAAGCAAATGAAAGTTTAGACGGTAATACTAGTAAAGGGATGGGATTTGGAGCGAGGCTACTGCTTAAAGGTGTTAATCCTGTAGAAACTGATAAAGATAAAAGCATGATAAAGGAAGCCGTAAAACAACACGCTTCGAACGGGAATGTTGCGATATTATCCCGAAATGTATCCTTTCGAGATGAAAATTTTAGCGACAAAATTAGCTCGTCAGAGAGTTTTAGCGTATATAGATATCAAAATGATATAGAGAAATCAAATCTTCCCATTTATTATTGGGGGAGCTGGATGGACGCCTCAACTTCGAATGTAGTCCTTGGTACTTTTCTTACTTTTAAAAATCCAATAATTGGGATGATTGGAGCGTGGACCCATGGCGCGGCGTGGAAAGCGAATCCATATTCATTTACTAAAAAAGAGATAAAATTGGATCCCGAGATAATATACCAAGCATGGGTTCATTTCATAGATAGTTGCATTAAGGGAAAAGCTCCATCTGAAAAAATTCTCTTTTATTACACGATAGTGGAAGAAAAATGGAAAAGAACTACCGAATGGCCTCCAGCGGGACATTCATTAAAGCGCTGGTACTTTCAAGAGAAAAATGGATTATCGACGGAGAGCCCTAAAGAAGAATCTGGTGAAGATAAGTACAAGATTAATTATAACGCAAGCACGGGTAAAAATAATCGTTGGTACACGCAAATGGGGGGAGGACCCGTTATTTATAAGGACAGAATAAAGGAAGATGAAAAGCTATTAACATATACGAGCGCCCCTCTTGATAAAGATATTGAAATCACGGGACATCCCATTATTAACTTGTATCTCAGCTCAACACACGAGGATGGTGCTATCTTTGCTTATTTAGAAGATATGGACGAAAATGGAAACTCGTTTTTAATAACAGAAGGACAATTTAGAGTAATTCATCGAAAAATATCTTCTGAAACCCCTCTTTATAAAATTGGGGTTCCATATCACACTTACAAGAAAGCTGATGCCCTTCCATTAGTACCTGGTGAGGTTGCGGAAATTCAATTTGCGCTCATACCAACATCCATAATCATTCGGAAAGGTCATAGAATTCGTATAGCTATAGGTGGAGCAGATAAAGACACTTTTACACGACTCCCAAAAGAAGGTAATCCAGAAATAACCGTATCAAGAAATAATAAGCACGCTTCCTTCATTAAACTTCCCGTGATTCAATGAAAATCTATTTACTATAATTTTTTTTTTATCTTACTTATCACTAATAAGAACCTATTTTTATTGCGTAACTATAAGCTTCCAAGATAGCTTCAATTGATAATCCCTTGAATAAGCTATTTGACGACAAGATTTGTTCAATAGTCTGCTCTGCGATCGACAGTTTCTTGTAGACTTCCTTGATGGAAAAAATGGAATATATGGTTATTTTGAGGTAATTAAGAAGTAATTTCATATCAATCTCTTGAAATTAAATAATAATACATTAATTATTATCGTAAATCGGTTGAAGTCCTGATTGAAAATGGCGTAGTCTTAATTCAGCACCTCTAGACACTTTTACTTTTGGAATTTTTTCTCGATTTTTGTATAATTCTGTTATAGCAGCAACCGCATAGTCAATATGGGATGAATTATAGACATTTCTAGGAATAGCAAATCGAACAAGATTCAAAATGCCCTTTCGCTCATCCTCTGTTTTTTTATCCCATTCAAACGCAAATGGTCCTAACTCAGCTGCTCTGATTCCATAATGCCTGATTAGTTCTATAGTTAGACCTACGCCTCTAAAATCTTCTATTTTCGTACCCATTCCCTCAAAAAATTTATCCATGTTAAGATAAATCGCATGACCACCAGCAGGAAGGACGACTGGAACACCATTATTAGCTAATTTTCTCGCAAAGTCTCGAACTTGACAAATTCTTTCATTCAAATAAGGTTCCTTCACGATTTCATATAATCCAGCTGCGATTGTCAATATATCCCTACCGCTTAATCCCCCATATGAGTCGTTGCCAAAGGTTAATATTTGTTTTTCTTTCAATTTAATCCCAATATCTCCACTAAAAGAAAATTTATGGTGGAAAATACCTTGATCCTTAAAAAATAGACCACCACCGATATTTGCCAATCCATCTTTTTTAAAACTAATTACAAAACCATCAACTTGAGAAAACATTTCTTGGACGATACTTGGAATGGAGCGATCTTGGTATTCTTCTTCAAACTTTTTAATGAAAATAGCATTTTCAGCAAACCTACAGCCGTCAAAGAATAATGGAATCTCGTATTGTTTTGCAATCGATTGAACCGCTTTAATATTTGATAGTGAGACAGGCTGTCCTGCTACTTTATTGTTTGTAATGGTTAAAAGAATCATAGGAATACTATCGTGACCTTTATCTTGAATAAAATTCTCTAAATCATTGATTTCCATATTTCCTTTAAATGGATTTTTATAATCCATCTCTTCAGGAGAGAAATCTTCAAATAAATTTGCTGAAAATAAATTATCCGGGTACAAACCATTAGCCGTTATATTAGCTTCCGTTGTATCGAAATGACCATTACTAAGAATGTAATAATTTTTCTTTGGATCTTTTTCCCTTAATAGAGGTGCTATTGTTGAGTATAATAGATGCTCTGCGCAGCGCCCTTGAGGAACTAAAAACGTGTTGGGACGCTCGAGCTGGTAAATACCCCCATTAACAAAACCCCCTTCAAATGAAGTTAGATACAACTCATCCATTAGTTTCCTGATATTCGTTTCCCCAGAGAGAATCAGGTTTATTGCTTTTTTTGGTTCATCCCCTCTTTCAAAAGTGTCCCTTATAGAATCAAGTAAAACATAATATCCAATATTACGACCATATGCTTCATCTCCATGTAAAAGTGCGGACCATTGCAAGTCAGTCATCGCTGACGATCCGCTATCAGATAAAAAGTCTAATACAAGCATATCTGCTGGAAATGAAAACATGCTGTACTCCGTTTCTCTTAATGCTATTTCTCTCTGCTCTTTAGTAACTTGTTTAATATTTCTGACCATAAATGACCTTTTAGATGGAATTGGAACTCCCAAATCACGCATAGTTTTCATAAAATCAACTAAATTTTTTTTTTAAAAAAAATCTTATTAAGTTTTATCTCCATACATTACCGTTTTATCAACTTTTGATTATAAATTCCCCATAGGAATTTCGTTTTAAAAAAATTATAAAACATTTTTACTATAGATAAACAATTATTTAAATCTTTTTGCCAATTTAAACCCATTGCTCCCACAAATCTCACGGTGCCCACATTTCCCGCGATGCCCACATTTCCCACGATACCCTCATTTCTTTTTTTTTTGTATGCTATCGTAAATTTCTCTCAAAATCGTTTCGTTTACGGGCGATTTAGTAGCTCTTTCGCTTTTTCTAGCTGTTTAGCGTCGACCGACAGTTTCTTGTAGACTTCCTTGACGGTCTCTTCCTTGATAATCCATAATATTTCGTAAAGGTCATGGAATTCGTATCGCTATAGGTGGAGCCGATAAAGACACATTTACACGACTCCCAAAAGAAGGTAATCCAGAAATAACCGTATCAAGAAATAAGGAGCACGCTTCTTTTATCGATCTTCCAGTAATTAAATGAAAATTTAAATAATCTTTTTTTCTTTAACCTAATATTTTATTCGTAAGAACCATTTTTTTTCGCGTGTCGATAAGCTTCAAGTATCGCTTCAATAGACATTCCTCTTACGAGGCTATTGCAAGAGGAAAAAATGTATCCTCCACCAGGGGCACCCTGCTTAATACAACGTTCTACATCTTTACGAACTATTTCCAAATCTGATTGAAAAAGAACACTCGTAATATCCAAATTTCCCGCTAATACTAATTTTTTTCCATACCTTTCTTTAATTTCTGCTAGATTCATATGCGCATTAGGTTCAATTGAATGGATTCCTTTAAAACCAGCTTCTATTATCATGGGGATTAATTCTTCAATTGCGCCGTCTGAGTGCAAAATAACTGGCGCTTTAGAAGCAGCAACGATCTTCTTATAGCTCGGAAATACTAATTCTCTGAACAGTTTAGGAGACATCATTGGTCCAGATATTTCAGCTACATCGTCTCCAATCATGTAAAAGTCTACTCCTGCTTCATTTGCAAGTCTAATCATTTCTATAGTCCAATCCGTACTTCTTTCGATTAATGCTTCAATTAATTCACGATTTTTGCGCGTTGCTATGAAAAATTCTTTTAAACCCATGCTCATATAGGACAATCCTACACAAGCGTCGTGAGAAGCGTAATAAAGTGCGTGTGTGTCAGCATACTTTTTCCTTGCCTCTTTCATGACTTTTTCAGGGTACCACTCTTTTGCGAATTCTAGCGAGGGAGTAAATTTTTCAACATCTCTTAGAGTTTTAACAGCTCCACCAACGTACCAACCATCTTTAAAAATCCTGCCCCACTCGTCCGTCCCTGTCCTCCATGCATTAGTGTTTTTTGGATGCCCGACAGCAACAGGAAGACAGTCAACACCCAATCGTTCCCGGGTTTTATAGGGATCGCCCTCTCCGATTTTCTTCATTATCTCGGGCTCAATCCATGCCTCAAAAATAGGAACTCGGTCGGGCTCTTTAAATTTAAAAGTAGTTACTACTCTATCACGGGAGTTCATAATAATTCATAATTAATTGAAAAAAATTAAAAAATATTTGGTTTATAGCATATTTTTTTTTTATCACTTTCGCAAAAGAATACCATTGCCTTTATTTAGGCAATGGATGAATTTTGGATGATTCATTAATCCAGATGAGTATATGAATTTAAATATATAAATTATTTCTATAAAATTAATTCATGACTTTTGATTACGCAATTAAGATACGAATCTATCCGAATAAAGAACAAAAAAGTTTGTTTTCGAAGAATTTTGGGTGTTGCAGATTCGTGTATAATAAAATGTTAGAAGAAAGAATGGAATTCTACCGATTATACAAGCACGATAAAGATAAATTGCGTGATCACGAGTATAGAACGGAAAAGCAATACAAATCAATATATCCATTCCTAAAAGAAGCGGATTCTAATTCCTTACCACAAGCAAGAAGGCACTTGCAAACTGCTTATAAAAATTTCTTTAAAAATATTAAAGAACGGAAGAATAAAAAGACGAAAAGATACATCGGGCATCCTAAATTTAAATCAAGACACGATAAACAATCTTATACGACTTGCATCACGAATAATAACATTAAAATCGACTGGAATAATAAACTGCTCAAACTTCCTAAAGTTAAAGTAGAAGTAAAGTTTAAAGACGATAGAATTGTTGACGCTGGAATTCAAAAAGTAACTATATCTAAAAATAAAAGTGGACAATATTTTGCGTCAATTCTTTTTAAAGCTAATATACAAGCAAAAGAGCCTAAAAGAATAATCTCAGATAGCAATATCATAGCTTTTGACATGAGTGCTAAGGAATTCTTGATAAACGAGAACTTTAGATTTTCAAATCCTCGATTTTACCGAAGAAGTCTGAATCGTCTGAAGAGAAAACATCGGAACTTATCGAGAAAGAAAGTAGGAGCTAAAAATAGAATTAGAGCTAAAATCGAGTTAGCTAGATTATATAACAAAATAGTCAATCAAAAGAAGGATTGGACTCATAAGATCACGCACGACCTTTCTAAATCGTTCGAGGCAATTATTCTAGAAGATTTGAATGTTGATGGAATGAAAAGATTCAATAAGGGGTTAGCTAAATCAGTTAGCTTGGATTTTTCGTGGGATCAATTTAAAACTTACTTGGAATACAAGTGCAGGAGAG
>JAUXAJ010000072.1 GCA_030620005.1 Promethearchaeota archaeon
TAGATAATATTCGTGAATTGAGTATTAAATGAGTGTAATATGTAGGTGATATGAAAAAAATATGGTAAAAACGCAGGAAATCTTAGAATTTAAATTTAAAAAAGACTTTTTAGAAACTATACCTAAACAGCCTTTTTAAATGCATGGACTAAATGTTAAGTTTTTACAAATAAGAATTTTTATTATATAAGATTAGTTTAACACCTCTTATAATTGAATGTTTTTAAAAATTAAATTCTTCTACAAAAAATATAACAATTACTCAATGTATAATGATAAGAAATGCAAGGAAAAATTGAAAAAAAGTAAATAATTTTTAGCAATTAACAATGATACCAGAAAAATTTTTACCTCTCCTTAGAGTAAGTGGAAATAACTACGAAATTGGGCTTCAAATAGGAAAACACTTTAAAGATCGAATTAAAAAAGCGTTCGCTCGTAGTATCTTAATAAAAGCGCTCCTCTTTCAAGATAAGATGGAACCTGATTGGTTTGACAAGTTAAATACTGGAGCTATAAAGTCATTTCCAGATTATGTTGAAGAATTATCAGGAATTGCAGATGGGTCAGGATTAAATTATCGAGATATTGCTATAGTAAATTTCAGGCATTCATTTCCTCCTTTACCGCAATATAATTGTTCCACAGTAGTATTTAAGAATTCTAATAAAATAATTTTAGGTCATAATGAAGATCACGAGGCAATTTTTGGAGAATTTGCTTATCTACTTAATGTGAAATTAAATAATGGAACCTGCTTTTTTACTCACGCTTATCCTGGTTGTCTTCCGGGCACATCCTTCGCATTTAATTCACATGATATCACAATTTCGTGTAATGCAATTTCTAGACCTTTTGCAAGAATAGGAATTCCTAGAGCATTACTAGATAGATCAATGCTAGAAGCAGAAACAATGAATGAGACACTCAAAAAAGCCCAAATTCCAGGTAGATCTGGTAGTTTTTCTTATAATGTTGTTTCCATGAAAGAGAAAAAAGCAGTTAACTTGGAAACGACTTCAAAAAAAAGTCAAGTTACAGAAATTTCAGATAAATATTTTCATTCTAACCATTTTATCTCAGAAAAGCTAAAAAAGTTTTCAGTTGCCATTGGTTCTACTAAAAATCGATACGATCGTGGAAGAGAATTAATTCAAAATGCTGAGAAAACATCGCAGGAAGCGCTTAAAATTCTTTCTGATGAAATAATTTTAGTAAAAATTAAAAAATCAAAAGAAGTGTCAATAGGGAATAATTTTCTCGGAGATTATTACTCTGGCACGTCTTGCACGGCAGTATTTGAAATTAATAACAGTATTAATCTTAAAATTTATCCCAACACCAAAGAGAGAAAAGTTTTTTTAGAATTTAAATCAGACGACATTATAGTATAATAGAAAAATAAATAAATAAAAAATTAAAATGTGAACGCTGTGAAAATATCTCCTTTAACATCCAAATTAAAACCATCTGCGACACTAGCGATTAATGAACAAATCGCTATTATGCGTGAAAAAGGGGAAACCATTTTCCACATGGGATTTGGAGAATCGCCCTTTCCAGTTCATCCAACCATCCAGCAGGCATTAGCCAAAAATGCCAATAGAAAGAGCTATTTGCCAACTCAAGGTATTTTTGAACTTCGAGAAAAGATTTCTGAATTTTATTTGAAAATGTTTAATATCTCGTTTTCACCAAACCAAATAGTAGTTGGACCCGGCAGTAAAATTTTGCTTTTAGATGCGCTAATGGCATTAGAAGGACCTTTACTCTTACCTGCTCCTTCGTGGGTGAGTTACCAACACCAAGCAAAACTTTTGGGAAAAAATGTTTATCACCTTCATACTTCTCCCGAAAGTTCTTATTTAATAACGCCTGAAATTTTAGAAAATACCATTCAACAAAAGATCTCACCTACTAAAACCCAAAAGCTATTGCTATTAAACTATCCATGTAATCCAACTGGTCAAAATTTTTCTGTTACCCAACTTAAAGAACTCGCTTCAATTGCTAGGGATTTTAATATTATAATACTTTCTGATGAAATTTATGGCTTGATTAGCTTTAAAGGTCACGAACACCATAGCATTTCTGAATTTTATCCAGAAGGAACTTTGGTTACTGGAGGCTTGTCAAAAGACCGTTCATTAGGAGGATTTAGATTAGGCGTAATGTTGCTGCCAGAAAACGAAAGAGAGTTGCTTAGAGCCATGTTATCAATAGGAAGTGAATCTTGGTCCTGTGCATCTGCACCAATCCAGTACGCTGCTATAGATGCCTATAGCATGACTTCTGAAATGATGAATCATATTCGAGATTGCACTGCTATCCATGAAATAATTACCATGTATGTCCATCGTAGATTTGTTGAGGCGGGGATAAGATGCTCTCCGCCTCAAGGCGCTTTTTATCTCTTTCCAGATTGGAACGAATTTTCGAGTAAATTATCTCAAAAAGACATGACATCTTCTAAGAATCTTTCGGATGATTTACTTCGAAATTGGAAGGTAGCAACTCTTCCTGGATCTGAATTTGGAATGCCTGAAAGTGATCTATGCACCAGAATAGCAACTGTAGATTACGACGGAGCCGCTGCTCTAAAGATTTACCAAGAAAATCCAAACGAAGCTCTGAAAGACGCTGAAAATTTTGTTCATTCAGTAGCACCACGAGTAGTAGGAGGGTGTGATCAAATTGAAAAGTTCACTAAATCGACCATTTAATTAATCAATTAAAGAAATCAAAGAGGGGTTAAAATGTCTTTTAAATATCATCAAAATCGCTACGGAACTTATGCTGGTCTTGTAATCGAACCTGGAAACTTAAAAAATGCAGATGTTATAATTCAAGGAATTCCTTATGAATGTGGCACCAGTGGAAAGAAAGGAACTTCATTCGCAATCGACGCACTGCGAGGCATTAGTGATGTTTTTCAAGTCATATCAAGGAGGAGTGTTTCTCTAACTGATATGAAGATTTGTGATGTGGGAAATGTTCCCGTGTTCCCTCTTGATGCTAAAGCAACAAGAGAAAGTATAGAAAACTCCATTAAGTACTTGATTTCCGAAAGTTCTGCTCCAATCATATCTATAGGTGGAGACCATTCTATTGCGTATGCCGAAATCAAGGGATTATCTTCTAGGGGGACCGTAGGGGTCGTTTGGTTTGATGCCCACCGAGATCTCCTAGATGTCATGTTATCTTCAAGATATTCTCACGGTTCTTCTTTAAGGAGATCCATTGAATTAGATTCTGTGGATCCTAAAAATGTTCTTTTAGTAGGCACGAGACATGCGGAACCGGAAGAGCAAACGTACGTTGATGAGTTTGGAATAAAGGAGCTTACAGCAACAACTTTAGAAGAAGCGAAAAATCCGCGACAATTGGTAAAGGAAGGAATAAAGGACCTATCCCATCGTGTTGATAACCTTTTCGTTTCAATTGATATAGATTGTTTAGATCCTGCCTTTGCTCCTGGAACGGGCACTCCAGTTGGTGGAGGCTTGACTACAAGTGAATTGATGAATTTCATATGGGATATTCCTGCGCCCTTTCGAGCTTTAGACATAGTTGAAGTATCTCCTCCTTTAGATGTTTCTGGTATAACGGTCAAAACAATGATGGCGTTATTAACCGAAATCATTGCCAAAATAAAACTTCAGAGGAAGTAAAAGAATTGCCGTACAAGGAAATTAAGTTTAATGAAATTGTTTTTAATCATGATGTTTATACATATTGTATAAATCCTAAATTCACGTGTCCAAACTATAATCATAGCTGGGCTTGTCCCCCAGCAGTTCTCTATTTAAAAAAAACCATTTCTCATTTCAAAAAATTATTCATATTTTATTCTAAATTTGATGTAAAAGCTCATTTAAGAGAGGAAAAAGATAAAAATCCAAAATGGAGTGAAAGAAGAATTCTCAATCGTTTATTCTATTCAAGCTTTATTAGCGATATTTTGGAAAAGGAAATATTCGAATTTCTTGAAAGTAATAAAAAAAATTATAATGAATCTTTAATAATATGGGACGGTCATTGTAGGATATGTTTCAACAAAGAGGAAAAAGGATGTACTTATGATAGTGGGAAGCCCTGTCGTTATCCTGACAAGATAAGATATGACATGTCCGCTGCTGGAATCAATACCCATGAGACGGCAAAAAATCTCAATATAGAATTAGAATGGCCACCCACCAATTATATATATAGAGTCGCACTGGTCTGTTTTAAAGAATAGTCGCACGACATAAACTAAGGCTTGTTTTTTAGGATAAAAACTCTGGTAGGGGATTTGATGTGATTGATTTTGATAGATTTCTCCAAAGAATTAATGAATAATAGGAGAAGGATTTTTGAATCCTTTTTAAAAAATAAAAACAAACCTTATTTTAATGCATGAATTAAACCATACAAAATAAGATAGATACTTTTAAAATAGTTAAAGATAATCATGCCTTTTGTTGAAATACAATTGGAGGATGTTTTTTTCGATCCTAAGGTTCAAAAAATGTGCGTTTCACCAAGTTTTACGTGTCCTAATTACAATAATTCGTGGTCGTGCCCTCCAGAAGCACCATATTTAAAAGAAAAAGTCTCTCAGTTTAAAAAACTTTACCTTTTTTATACTAAGTTTGATTTGGAATCATATATAAAAGAAATGAAGGCTAAGCATCCTCGAAGAAGCGAGTATCGAATAAAAAACATGTTTTACATGAAGAATATTTACAGGGACGATTTATACAAAGAAGGCGAGCGATTTCTTGATGGTTACCACGATGATTACGAAGAGAAACTAATTTTATACGATGGCTCTTGTAGGGTCTGCCACACTAAAAAGGACGGAAGGTGCACTTATCCTAACAAAAAACCTTGTCGCTATCCAGATGAGAGAAAATATTCAATGGAAGCAGTAGGTATTGAAGTTATAAGAACGGTCATTAATTTAAAACTTGACATGGAATATCCATCCAATAAATATGCTTATCGTTTTGGCTTGGCTTGTTTTAAATAATAACATAAAAACGTAACAAATTTCATTAAAAATTGGACTCCCGGAAAGACTGGACTCCAGATTATTTAATATATCCTTCTCATACTTTTTAATTAAGAATAAAAATAAAAATAATAATAGATGGAGTGATTAAAAAAATGGATTATAAAAATTGGAGAGAATGGATGGTTTTTGGCGCGTGGACTTTAGGTGAAATCGTGGATTGGTATTCAAACTTACCTGTATATGGTCAAATAGTCTTTATTGTTGGTATTCTAGCCATAATTACCTTGGTATTTATAGGCGTTTATTATCTCCTAAAAGGTGTTGCTTATTTAATCTATTACGTCTTGAAAGGAGTCTATTACCTTATAAAGGGAATTTTCTTCGCGTTATATAAGTTATTTGAGTTATTATTTCGCGTTATTGCGGGGAAACCATTAAAAAAGAGTAGTGATGACTCAACTCAAGTCGTTAACAATACCAAGGCTGAGATTTTGGTAAAGAAAGTAATCAATGAAGCTCATCCTGCGATGTCTTTCTGCCCTGAATGTGGCAATAAACTCACAGACCAAATGAATAAGCAATTATCTCTAAAGGGATTAGCATTTTGCGTTCACTGCGGAAAAAGATTTCGTTCTAACCAAGTAGAAATTGAAAGTTAATATTTCTAGTAATTTTTCTTTTTTTTATTTCTTAATTTTTATTTTACTTATTTGATATCTTCTTGATTCAAAAAGCTAAATTGCTTTAAGTAAGGCTTAAAGTTAATGCTTTAATATTTATTAAAATAAGAATGTATTTCCATCCCAAATTCGTTTAATCTCATTTGGAAATCGTTCTCTTATGGAATTTAAATCTATAAAAAATTTAATTTTTAATATTTGAAATATTCTTTCTTTCAAGCAAATCTTTTCTTTCGATTAATAGTTTTATGGCAAAGGATGCTTCTTGAGGCGTTTCAAAAATACAAATTTTTTCTTTTTCAGCTATTAGATTTAATTCTTTAAAGTTATTTCCAAAAATAATTAAGGGAATTAACGTTTTTATTCTTTCAGTATCATTCCAAGCCTGAATAATGCCTTTAAAATGTTCATCACGTTTCATTTCCAAAAATGGTGGGATTACGACGCAAGCAACTACAATATCAATATCAGGATCTTCTAACATTGCTTTAGTTATCTCATAATACTGAGTTTTGCCAGAACCTGCGATCATGTCTAGTGGATTAATTCTTTTTGCCAATGGATTTAGATATGGAAATATTTTTTCCTTAAATCCTTCGGAAAAGTTCGCTAATTGAAATCCAAATTTTTCAACATAATCACTGAATAAAACTGCTGTCCCCCCGCTATTTGTCAAAATAGCAATTCTTTTCCCTTTTGGAGTGGGTAAAAATCTTAAAGTTTTTATAGCCGTCACATAATCAGAGAAGCTTTCGCATATAATTGCTCCAGCTTGTTGGAATGCAGCTTTTAGAATCTTGTAATTTGTAGCTATAGAGCCCGTGTGTGAACTCGCTGCTTTCATCCCTGTCCGCGACTTGCCCCCCTTTAGAATTATTATTGGTTTAATTGGAGTTATCTCTTTTATTACGTTAAATAGAGCCCTACCATCAGTTACCGCTTCGATGTATAAAATGATAATTTTAGTATTTTTATCCTCTTTAAAAAAAGTGAGAATTTCATTAAAAGAGACATCAACTTGATTTCCTATGCTCGCGAACTTTGAACATCCTAGAAAAAGTGGGCTCATCTTATAAAAGCTTGCACAACTAATTGACCCTGATTGACTAATCATGCTGATATTCCCTCGCGGAAAAGTCTGAATGAATGAAGCGTTAAGTCCAATATCTAAGTTTTGTATTCCTACACAATTAGGACCCATGACTCGGATACCTGCAGCATTACATTTCTTAGCAATTTCGCTCTCAACTTTTTTCCCCAAATCGTCAATTTCTCCAAATCCAGCCGTAATGATGATGATGCGTTTCACACTTTTCTTAATACATTGATCTACTACTAAATCTACGACGCTCGCTGGAACTAAAACGATAGCCAGATCAATATCATTTGGTACTTCATGTATGAATCTATAACATTTTGATCCGCATATTTCTTTACTGCTACGCGATATTAAAAAAATTTCGTTTTGAAGGTTCTTATTTTTAAGGATGTTTTTTGTTAAGGCGTTCCCAAACTTTGTTGGATCCGCCGTAGCTCCTATTATTGCAACCGTTTTTGGATAAAAGAAAAGAGAAGGCATTACTTTATTTTTACACCTCAATATTTTTGAAAAGCATTTAACTAACTAATGTATCGTTTTTAGTGTTTTAATTTAACAATATTTTTGCTGATATTTATTGATTGGGCTTTAATCTCTAATATGTGGGAAGGAAATGGGAAAAAGGAGTAATTAATTTTTATAATTTCTCGTTCTTAACCAGTTCATGAAGAGAAGTGCGATCCTGCTTGTGGAAGCGGATTTTTTTCATACCGAAGGTTTTATGACGATTTCCCCCAAGGTTTAATTAAATTTGAACTGGAGAAAGGATTAACAAGAAGATATGAAAAATAAATTTATTAGAATGTTTGAAAAACTAGGTCCTAGGCTTGTGATAATAGACTGAAGTGATTAATAATTTAAAACAAAGTAATGCGGAAATTAAAACTAAAATTATTAATGTTGGAGAATTGTATAAAGGGGCATTTTTATCTTCAAAAGTAGATGAAAATAGAAAACAAATTGAAAAATTTTTGAAAAGTATTGATATTATATTTTTTGAAATAGAAGATATTAAGACTTATGCTCAAATTTCAGCAGAATTAAGAAAGAAAGGAGAAACTATAGGTGATTTTGATGAATTAATTGCATGTATTGTAATTAATCGAAATGAAACCTTGTTTACAAGAAATATTCGGCATTATGAGAAGATTTCTCAAATTTCCTTAAAAAATTGAGAAAAAATTTAATTCAGATTATAAAATATTCTGACTTCATTAACTTTAAGATTGCACCTCAAATCTTTTGACAAGAATATAGTTGTTGTTTATTTTTAAAAGGTTTATTTATAACATTTTTTTTACTAATATTTTTTGATTGGGCTTTAACCTCCAAAATGTGGGAAGTAAATGGAAAAATAATAAATTATTTTTTTTGTTATAGACGAATGGGAAAATTTAGGGAAAAATAAAACGATTTATATTATCTTTCCAATAATTTTTTAAGAGATGCTGATTAAAAAATGTTTATAATGTAACTCAATTTAGGTTAAGATAATGAAAATTATTGCCGTTCTTCTAAATCCTATTATCGATGAAATTTTTACGATAGAGAATTTTCATATTGGTGGAACATTTAAAGTCCTTAAAAAAGTAATTTACCCCGTTGGAAAAGCCATTTCTTTTTCTTTAGGCGTACAAGAATTAACAGCTGACGAAAAAATCGTCAAAATAATCGCATTAATCGGTGTGGACGAGATTTCGCTTTATTCAAGCTTCTTGAAATCAAGAAATATTAAATTTGAGTTTGTAAAAGTGGACGGAAAAACTCGCTCGAATAAAACGATAAACGACCCAATTACGGGTACCACAACTCACATCCGAGAAAAAGGATTTGTAATTAAAAAATCTGAAGAGCGAGAACTAAAGAAAATTCTCAATAATAATATTAAAACTGGAGACATTGTAGTGTTTTCGGGCTCCATTCCTTTAGGAGTTGATGAAAATATTTATTACGAATTGATCAAGCTTAGTAAGGAAAGGGGAGCAATGACGATTTTGGATTCGAGTGGTCAGCCTCTAATAAAAGGATTAAAAGCAAACCCAAACATTATTAAACCTAATTTAGTAGAGTTAGCTCAAATCCTCCAAGACCCTACATTAAAAGAAATGCTTTTAACTGATCTACCTGACGAAAGCGAAATTATTGCAGAAAAAGCGGAAAGGTTGTTAAACGCACAATTATCCCAAATTTTAATTACATTAGGCAAAAATGGAGCAATTTGTTTGATGAAAAATATGATTTATTTTGGACACGTTAAAGTTAATAAAGTTTTAGATACGGTTGGCTCAGGAGACTCATTTTTAGCAGGCTTTGTCTTAAATTATATTTTTAAAAAAGATGAACTTGAATGTTTTAAATTTGGTTTAGCTTGTGGTGCCGCCAATACTTTAATCCCTGGGCCAGGAATTTTTAAAATAAAAGATGTAAACAGAATCTTAAAAAATGTAGAAATTATTAGATTGAATTAAAACAGGTTTTCGTCTAATACAATAGTATCATTTCGATTTGGTCCAATAGAGATCATGGAAATTTCGATTTTTAATTGTTCTTCAATGAAATCAAGGTATTTTTTCATGTTTTCAGGAATAGCGTCGTAGCCCTGCTTGGCAATTTGCGACCACTCATCATGGGATTTAGGCTCCCACCCATCCAATGTTTCATAAATGGGTTTACATTCTTCAATTATTTCTGAGTGAATGGGCCAATTCTCAAGAAGCTCTCCTCCTAATTCATAACCCGTACAAACTTTTATAGGATTGACTCCTTCTAAAGCATCTAATAAAGTAATGATAACGCTATCGACTCCGTTAATTATTGTTGAATATTTAATATTGAATAAATCAAGCCAGCCAACTCGTCGAGGTCTTCCTGTAGTCGTGCCATACTCGTGACCTTGTTCTCTAATTTGAACTCCAATCTCATTGTTTAATTCAGTTGGTAAAAACCCGCCTCCCACTCTAGAAGTATAAGCTTTGATTATTCCTACAATCTTCCCTATTTTCTTAGGGGGAACTCCTGCCCCAGAACAAATGCCAAGAGCGTTTGCGTTGGAAGATGTTCCAAAAGGATACATTCCGTGGTCGATGCCTAATAATGTGGCCTGAGCGCCTTCAAAAACCACTTTTTTACCAGAATCTATTATTTTGTTTAAGTAAAATGCCGTGTCAATAACGTAAGGTTTTAATTTTTCTCCGTAGACTTTATAATTGTTATAAATTGTTTCAAAATCAGCGTCCCAATCTGGATCATACGAATTTATGATTTTTTTTTTAATTTCAAATAATTTACTCAATTTTCCTTTCAATATTTCAGGATTGATTAAATCGTAAATCCTAACTCCGTATCTTGAACTCTTATCCGCATAAGCGGGACCAATACCGCGCTTTGTCGTTCCTGCTGCTAGCTTACCTTTTGATTCTTCCTCGAGTCCATCTAAAACCTTATGGAATGGAAAAATAACGTGTGCTGTAGAACTAAGTTTTAAGTTTACTTTTTTATCATTTTTTTTTAAATTTTCAATTTCTTCAAGCAAAACTCCGGGATCGACCACTACACCATTTCCAATAATTACTTCTTTTTCTAAGACTGCACCCGAAGGTATTATGTGAAATTTATACTTCACATTGTTCACTACCACAGTATGTCCCGCATTATTACCCCCTTGGTATCGTACAACAACATCAGCCTTTTGGGCTAAATAATCGACAAATTTTCCCTTGCCTTCATCTCCCCAAGACATCCCAATTATTGCAATGGTATTACTCTTCATAGTAAACCGCCAACTCTTCAAGATGTTCCCGATATTTGCTCAACTCTTCATTCACCTTCTTATGCTCGATGATCAACCTTTTTTTTAATTCGTATACTATAATTTTATTCCAAAAAAGATCATTCAATAAAATTTAAATAATTTCGTACTAACAATCATTATTTTGTTAAGAAGTTGATGGAATGATTTTTATATGCGTTTTTTCTCTTGATTCATAAACCTATTTTATTTTAATATTATTTTTTTTTTACGAAGAAATGCCTTTGTTGAAGAAAAAGACCATGCTTTTCGATCTAATTCATAACGAAATGCTGGACATTTACGATGACGAATATTCAGAATTTCTATCCCTGCTTCAAAGATTAAGCGTTACAATTCGCAAAACTGAAAGCGACGACTTAATTAAGGAAATTTTAAACAATAATATTGACATCTTAATAATAGGAAATCCAATTAACAATTATTTTTCAACTATTGAAATTAAACACATCGTTGATTTTGTTCGCGAAGGCGGACATTTAATACTAATAAGCGAGTATGGTGCGGATTTTCTTCAAAAAACAAATTTAAACGATTTGGCGTTTGCTTTTGGAATATATTTTGAAAAAGACATCGTGAAGGAAAGAAATCGAATCAATCTAAACTGTTCAAGCGTTCTTTCCGTCCAAAATTTTCAAAAACATAAAATAACGAATAATTTAAGGGAAGTCGTTATAGGAGGTGCGTGTTCTATAATGTTATATAGCAATTCGAATCCACTATTGCTTTCAAATGGAGCAACTTGGATTGAGATTTACAAAGGTACGTCTGATCAAACATACAAGGTAAAAGAAACATCCATGCAGATTGTCGCAGCGTGCACGGAATACGGTCAAGGTAAGGTTATTGCTTTAGGAGACGTTGATCTTTTTTCTAATCAATTCTTAAATCAAATGGATAATAGAAAATTCATTATAAACATGTTAAATTGGCTAATAGAGCCAGTAAAAGATTCTGATGTAATGTTCTGGATATTAAGTCAAGTAGGAGCACTTCACGACGAAATTAGGGTAATGAATAAAAAAATTAATAACATCATCGAAACATTAACATTCTTTGAAGAAAGAATAAGTTCGATGGAAGATCATTCACCTAACTCGATGAAGTTAAAATCGTTAAAAAAACCAAATGATAAATCAATTTAAAAATTAAAACCTTAAAATCCTTATCCGTTATTTTTTTTATTAAAATGTGATTTTAAAAATTCAACAATAGGAGAATGAGAATGAAAACACCTGAAGAATACCAAGAAAGTATCAAAAGAGAAGTTAATCTCTACATGTTTGGCGAAAAAATCAAGGAATTTTGGAAACACCCGATAATCATGCCTGCTATTAATACCGTTAAAAAGATATACGAACTAGCCCAAATGGAAGAATATAAAGACCTAATGACAGTAAAATCGCATTTAACTGGCGAAACAATTAATCGATTTACTCACATTCACCAATCTGTTGAGGATTTAATAAAAAAAGTTAAAATGCAGAGATTATTGGGTCAAAAAACAGGTTGTTGCTTTCAACGATGTGTTGGATTTGACGCTGCAAACGCTCTATATAGCGTGACTTACGAAACGGACAATAAGCATGGAACAAATTATCACGAACGGTTTAAAAAATATTGGACCGAGGTCCAAACTCAAGATTTGATGGTAGATGGTGCAATGACAGATACTAAAGGAGATCGAAGCAAGAGACCTGCCCAACAATCGGATCCCGATGCATTCTTGCACGTACTAGATGAAAATGACGATGGAATTGTCGTGCGAGGCGCAAAAGTTCATCAAACGGGTTTTTTACACTCGCATAGAGCTATCATAATGCCTACTCTTTCAATGAGACCTGGAGAAGAAGAGTATGCTGTTAGCTTTGGTGTGGATACAAACGAAAAAGACATTACAATGGTATATGGACGACAATCATGCGATACTCGTAAATTGGAAGAAAATAAATTAGATATTGGAAATTATAAATATGGTGGGCAAGAAATATTTGTCATTTTTGACGATGTATTCATCCCAAAAGAAAATGTTTTTTTAAAAGGTGAAGTTGGGTTTACTGGCGAATTAGTAAATAGGTTTGCTGGATTCCACCGTCAATCATATGGAGGTTGCAAGGTAGGTGTTGGAGATGTTCTCATTGGCACTGCCGCTTTGATTTCAAGATATAATGGAACTGAAAAAGCTTCGCACGTGCGCGATAAAATCGTTGAGATGACGCATTTAAACGAAACTCTCTATTGTTGCGGGATTGCGTGTAGTTCTTTAGGGTTTCAGAGAGAAGCTGGTAATTACGAAATGGACATGCTTTTAGCAAATATATGCAAGCAAAATGTTACCCGATTTCCATATGAAATTAGTCGATTGTTAGAAGATATTGCAGGAGGGATCATTTGTACACTTCCTTCTGAAGCAGATTTTAAATCTGAAGTAGTAGGCCCTTTTTTAAAAAAATATCTTTCCACTTGTGACGGAATATCAGTTAAAGACCGTTATAAAGTCTTGAGGTTTATAGAAAACCTAACAATGGGCGTTGCTTCTTTAAGTTATAAAACTGAATCGATGCACGGAGCGGGTTCACCCCAAGCTCAAAGGATAATGATTGCCAGACAAAGCAACATCGAAAAAAAAATAAAACTTGTAAAGAATATCTTGGATATTAACGATTAATTGCATCGAATATTTGTGAATATACAATCTCGTTTTATTCATAAAACAAAAAATTGAAAAACTTTTTCTTTTTTTCTTTTTTTCTTATATCGTGAAAAAAAATCGGAACGCACTATTTCAAGATTTAATTCTCCACGATATGAACAATATTCTCCAAAACATAAAATCTTCTGCGGAGCTTAGTTTAATGTATTTAGTCGATCCCGTTAAAGTAGACAAATTGAAAGAGCTTGTTTTACTTATTAGCCAACAAGTTTCTAGAGGTTCTAGGTTAATATCTAATATCCAAAACATCACTGAACTTGAAAAAATACACGATAGTATTTATTCATTAAATGTTTGTAAAGTAATCAAAGACTCAGTTTATTTTATTGAAAGTGCATTTCAAGAAAGTAATATTAACATTTGTGTTGACTTACCCAAGGATGATGTCTTCATACAAGCAAACGGACTCTTACAAAACGCCTTTGAAAACATACTAATAAACGGTATAAATTACAATGAAAATCAAATTATAGAAATTGTTGTTCGCCTTTCAAGAATACACGAAGCTGGAAATAAATTTGTAAGAATTGAATTCATTGATAATGGAAGAGGAATTAGTGATTTACAAAAAAGACTGATTTTTAAGGAAGAAATAGAAAAAGAAAAGAGTGGAAAAGGAATGGGTTTCGGATTAACGCTTGTAAGTAAACTAGTCAGAATTTACTTTGGAAAAATATGGGTTGAAGATAAAATAAAGGGAGATTATGAAAAAGGAAGTAATTTCGTCATAGTTTTTCCTGAAATAATATAGTAATTTTAAAAAAGTGTTAGTTCTAAATATTAAGTTCCTTTAATTGAGCTCTTATAGTCTCCATTTTTTCTGGTGTAAGATCCCATTTTTTTATGAAAGTAATGACTCCAATAGCAGTTACTACCATTGGGATAATGCTCATTATGAAGAGTATTCCAAACTGGGCTAAAATTGTTTGTTCTTCGGCTTCAGGAACGAAGCCAGTGAGCTCATGAACAACCCAAAAAATTACAACCGAAAATATTTGCACTAGATTTCCAAAAAATATTAAAATTCCATTATACATCCCTTCTTTGCGTTTTTTATTTTGAACTGCTGCTTCATCAAAAAAATCCAAAATTGTTAGAAGAAGCACGATGTTGTTTAATCCATTGATGGCACCATTAAAAGCTGCGGCAATAAGCACGAATATAATAACTCCTCCACTAAAGAATAACGGAAGCGTGGAAAATGGTATCAATAAAAAGCTGTATGTCCTGACCTTTTGATATCCATATTTTTTAACCAACCAATAATAAAAAGGGAGTAGTAACACACCTGTGAAGAGCCATGGAATATATACAAGAATTTCATATATAGGAGGTGCTTTTACAACATATCTAGCAAAATATGGAATAGAACTTGAAAATAAAGCAGTATGAACACCCAGAGCAAGACTTAATACGAGATAAATTTTGAAATTCTTTTGTTTGAAGGACTTCTGTAATGTATGTTTGAATTCCCTTAAGAATGGTTCTTTTTCAATATCAATTCGAAAGTACGTTTCGATTAGCTCTTTTTCTTCACGTAATCCCGGTATCGCAAATATCATTGAAATAATCAAACATAAAGCTGCGATTAATGCCACAGGAAAATATGATGATTTATCACTATAGTAATGGAGGTAAAATGAATCCCACGGCAATAGCCATTGGAATAAAAATTCTTGATAATGAAGCTACTCTAACGCGTTCTTCTTTTGAACGAAACTTATTTGGCTTAAGCGAGAGATAATTCACCCTAATATTGACGAAAAAGTATCTAAAAGGATTAAGACAAGAAGAAGCCAATAAAATGTTGCTCAGACATTCATGGCAGGATCTGGTGGTATAAAGAAAAGTATTATTGTAATAAAGAATGGGATGGTTGACGAGATGATCCAAGGAAATCGCTTGCCCCACTTTTTCGTGAACTTATAGTTCCGATTACAAAATTTTCCGACATTACTTTTATATACAACTTAAACATAAGTTAAAATTAACCTTTTTTTTTTAAAAAAATACTTTTAAAATACAAATTAAAATTAAGAATAAACGTGAAATAAGAAAAATGAGTAAAACAGAAATAGAATCAACCGGCATCGACAGGGGATATCAAAAACCTTCACTAACGAGACTTCTTGCGATGTCTACAGGAGGTCTTGTCTGGGTGATGATATATCCATTTGTCCAACAAATTCAAATCTACGGAACGAAGGTTCTTGGATTAGACCCTTTTTTGGTTGCGATTTACATGATGGTCTTCGTGGTTGTAGACATGGTGAACGATCCTATCTTCGCCAGGCTTTCCGATAAAGCCACTAAGCACACGAGAAAGTACGGAAAACGATTCATGTTTTTCATCTTCGCTTTTATTGGGATGGCTATTTTATTAGTGTTGCTGTATATCCCGTGGGATATAAAACCCGGAGGCGGATTAACCGACCCAAATATGACAATTCCAGTCTTAATTTACCTTGCTCTAGTCTATGCCTTATTTGATTGTGCTTTTACACTCCAAGAAATGAGTGGTGCAGGATTTGAAGTAGATTTAATGCGAGATCAAGCGACTCGTCGCCGTGCTTCATTAATATATGGTGTAATGCACATGTTTTTAGGCTTGTTAATCGGAATGCTAATGGTACCGATTTTATTAAGTAGCTTTAACGCTTTTGATGAACACGGATTGGCGAGCAATCCTAATGCGTTTTTTTCCGTGGCAGTAGTCTTGGCAATACTGATTTTAGTCTTTTTACCAATAAGAGCTTGGGGCATACGTCCACCTAAAGAGATGAGGGAATTTACGGCAGACCTCGACGAAAAAGTAGAACGAGCACCTTTCTTACAAGTACTAAAACACGCATTTTCAGATCGGAACTGGGTTGCTTGGATGGTCGCATCCTTATATTGGGGATTCTGCTCAACATGTGCTACAGTTGGTATATCTTATTACGTATTAGATGGACTTGGATTAAATATTGGAATGGCTATTATACCACAACTAGGAATTATCTTAGGATTGGCGATTTTTGCATTTGCAGGTTTTTTTCTCCAGAAAAAACTTGGATCAAAAAAGACCTACTTGATTGGAATTGTTATTACTGCTATTGGATTTTTTTTAGCAGTTTTTACAAGTGACCTCATAGGCCTTGCACTAATGATTTTTATGGCTTCCGCGGGTTTAGGTATTCAAAACTCTGCGTCAGCTGTATTTATGAAAGACGCTCTCGATGATTCCATATTAAAACACGGTAGTCGTGAATGTGGTCAATACGCTTCGATAAATGGCATTGTTAGATCGACGAACACGGCGATTCAAATGTTCGTTTTTGCCACAGTATGGGCCATTTTTGGCTACATCCCTACTCTCGGCACGGCTAACACGGATCTTGCGAAATTCGCCCTGAAATTCAACCTATCTATCGTTCTATCGATTACTACAATAATTGTGGGGATCGTTTTCTACTTCTTATTTAAATTAACAGTTGAGAAGGTCGAAGCCAACACGAAAAAATTGCTGGAACTTGGACGTTAAATAACATGTAATTATAATTCAACTTTTTTTTTTAATAATTAAAGTCTTAAAGAATCTTAATCTAATTAGGTCCATTTTTTATTACGCCATTTAGAACTCTAAAAAAAAGATTTACAATTAGGACTTGAATAGAATATATTATTCTACAATATTTCTTTAATAGAAGTAATTTTTTTTATCCCTTTATTTTCTAATTTCTTTATGAGACTTGTCTTCATCTTATTTAACAATGATTCATAAATAGCTAAAGCGGGAAACGCTAAAAATGCCAGTAGGATTGGTGTTAGGATTATACTCGGAATATCGCCCCCTTCCCCATATTCCCATTGCAAATTCTGGATTGTATCAACCATTAAAATAACCATTGTTAAAATCGTACCAATTCCAGTGTATCCGTTAACCGTTTTACTAAAAAATCGAGAAACACTTTCGATATCTGGCGTATCACGCTTTTCTTTATTAATCTTTGAGAAAGAACAAATAATACCCGAATCTTTTAAAAGCCAGATGGGTAAAAAAACAAGTATTATAAACGGAACCATGAATAAAGCAAGCATGCTCACATAAGGGTACATTGTTTCAACAACAGATAATTGGCCTGGCTGGATAATCTCATATGGTACAAACGATATAAAAGCCATTGCTAATGAAAACGATAGTAGGCTTATGGTGAGCCCCCGAACGAAAATTGTTAATAAATTAATATCTTCTCCAAGATCCTCAATGATGTAATATTCATATCTTTTTCCTTTTATGATTTTATGAAAATGATAGAATAATCTTGCAAGAGGCACGGTAAATAATAAGACAAGAACGACCATGATGAGAGGCCCTACTATCGTAAGATAGACTTGGTCGAAAAGAACATTTTCAACAGGAACTAATTTAGTATAATCATCTATTTCTTCGGCGATGGCAATAGAACTGGTAAAGGCTGAAGGTACAATTACAACAACATATATTAAAACCAGCAAAATTAATTGAGTTCTTCTATTTATTTTCATTTTTATTCCTTTTAATTTTGTAATATTTTTTTTAAATTACATAACAAACTCCCGGCTATTTAAATTTATTTACATGATTGAATTTAAGTAATTTTTTGAGAGCTTTTTATTAATTCTCAAAATAGTTTCTGAAAGAGATGACGGCGAAATGTTTAACAATTTTGCTAAATTACTTAGTGATATTCCACGAGGTATTTCAAAATACCCCTTTTAGAATATTAATAATATCTCGGTGTTAAAAAATGATTTTTCAAAACAGCATAGGATATGATTTAGCCATAGCACTTCCAATGTTCATATTATGGATAGTAGCTTGTAGCGTGTCAATTATGTTGACACAAATTACTCCCGGATTTATAAAGGGATTTATCGGATGAGTGTATTTGCTACGCTCTTTACCAAGCCTGCATTCCGCTAACAACGAATCCGTAGTTATGAACGGCGGTTGTATTAAAGCAATTAAACCCAAATCTTTCAAAACTCTTTGTAAACACAGAAAATATAAAAGAACAAGGTATTATCGCTTTTAATGAATCTCGGAACGGAAGTTTCTGATCATGTTTACTCAAACACCATTTAACCGTTAAGAACAACAATTTACCATTACCGCTCAAGAAAGCACCTTCTCTTTAGGGAGGTGATGAATTGAGCACGAAGAGAATTCACTAAATTGTCGCACTCCCTTGTTTTAAAAACGTTCGAAATATATTTTAAATAATTCATTCATTCTCT
>JAUXAJ010000111.1 GCA_030620005.1 Promethearchaeota archaeon
ATTTAACATAGTCTACAAATTTTATTATTTTCTCTTATTAACTCAGTTTAAAAAGGATATCCAAATTTACAATACTCTTAATCATTGAGAGTATTAATAGTATTAATTTAAAGAATTTGAAAATATAAGGCTTTTAAAGTCTTGCAATTCAATTGGAAGGTACTATAACGTGCCAAGCACTCAACTTCCTAATTCCATTTAAAGTATTAAAATTGAATTGCGAATAATTTGATATTTGATAATAAGATTATAATTCAATATTTTAAGTCCGCTAACCGGATTCAATTACGCCTGACTTGTTTTTCAAAAATCTTCTCGATACACCGTTCAGCAGATTTAGTAGCATGCTGAAGACCGACTCCTTCTCCAGCAGTATCAGTACCCACGATGAAAAGGTCATTAATCGGTGTGTCGGGGCCCGGGCGGTCTTTTGTACCCTGACCGAGGATAAAAGCCGCACGAGTAGCGTAAGAGTACTGAACATGCTCCATTTCGATGTTTCTTTCATCCACAAGTTCTGGATACCATTCATTCAGGACATTTTCTTGAACATCATTGACTATGCGCTTAGGGTCATCATCTTTAAAGGCAATGGATGCTATGGCAACAAGCTCTCTACCTTTCGGTGCAAGTCGAGGATCATAGGCTGTAAGCGAAACAATCCAGCAACTTGGCTTTGGAAATACAACCATCCGAGTCTTCCGGTCACGAATTACCGGTTTTCGAAGGCCAAGCCAGCGAGTCACTCCATAGGTGGGTTGAAAGTTGCTGTACCGTGCGAACCATCCATTAGCAATGTCTTTGGGAAGCAGATCGGGGAGGTTCCAGAGAGGAACATTACTAACAACATGTTTCCCGGAAATGAATCCATCTCTAGTCATCACGCCAACTGCTCGTCCATCTTCAACCACAATTTTTTCAACAGGAGTACCGAGCCACAAGTCACCAGAATAGGCATTTAGAACGGCGTTGACTAAACGACCCATCCCCCCAAGAACGTAACCATCATTGTTGTATGCTCCCGAACCAAATATAATCTTCCGAATCTTCGTTAAAAGTAATTCCTTCTTATCGAAATCTCGGAGCGACGAAATGCACTCATAAGCCGATGCTTTCTCCATTGGGACTCCTGTGACTAAATATAGAGGGGCCTCCAGAACAGATCTAAGAACCCGATTCGAAACACCATGTCGATACAAAAACTCACTAAAAGTCATGTTTTGATACTGAACCATCTTCTCTCGAGACATGGTCTTGATTTTTGCGCCGAGCCGTAAGAGTTGCAGCCGTCCCTTGAAACCCACTAGCGGCCATTTTAAAACCTCAAAAATTGTTGAAGGAGTTGTTGCCATATATTTGTTTAACTGGAAGAACCATCCCTCATGCGGAATAAACTGGATCTCTTCAGGAACATACTTTTTCAGAAACCTACAGAATGAGCCGGTGTAAATCCGTGTAAGTATGTGCAGACCGTCGTCAACCTGATATCCATCCACATCGTAACTTCGCCATTTTCCTCCAACATATTGTTCCTTCTCTAAGATAAGCACTTTCATTCCAGATCTAGATAGACCAAGAGCTGTCAGGAGACCTCCAGCACCACTCCCAATAACTATCACATCATAATCTGAGGAGGTCACTATACTCCCTCAAAACTTGTTTTTAAAATGTCGTATAATGGCGACTCTGTCAATTCCTTTGAAATAGTATCATTTAAAGTGCTACATATCGATTTGAAAAGCAATAATTCTTCACGAGTCAAGATTGTGAGCAATTCTAAATAATTGAAAATTTTATAAATACGCAAAGTAAATACATTAGTTTTTTTAAATAAAATAAGTTTTTCACTTTATTTAATTAGTCTTCAATAATCCTCGAAAAAGCGTGAATCTTCATCAACGATTCAAACTCTGTTTTTTCAAAAATAAAATTGAATCTATTAAATTATTTCTACAATCGTCTTATATTGTTAATTAATAATATTACTTTTTAAGTCTGCTGTCCAATCATCCATTTTCCTTAGTACTCTGTTTCTCAATATAATGAAACCATTAATATTTGTAATTTTTAAATATTTTTGGGAATGTAATGTCCTAAAATTTTCCATAATACATATAAATAGGTTTTTCAAAATAAATATTGAAGGAACACAAGTTTTTTTTTAGGTTAGCTTGAATTATTAAATCCGAATTAATTTAGAATAACGACTCATGAGAAAAGAAATTAAAAGAAATCTAATAATTACGATTTTTATTTTATTTTGTTTCAATTTTATATTTTCATACATCTACAATAATTTTTTTAGCGTAAAGACGGTTTACGATAGTGTTGGTTCGGGTCGTTTAGAAGCCGCGACAATGGCGTCTAGAGTCGATTATTTTATACCCATATTAATTATTGTAAATATATCAATTATTGTAATTAGTTCTATTTCGGTAAGCAGATATCTAATAGATTTTGAAAATTTTCCCGCAATGAGTAATTTTTACTCTAGATTTTCCAAAAGCCTAAAAAAATCAAAAGAAATTATTGATAAAAGGATAGATAATAATTTTTTAATACAAGTAATTGAAAAAAGTCTAACTAGAACTCAATCATTTGTATCTCCAAAATTAGAATTAACGGCAATCTCCGATGATCTCCTTAAAAAAATTGATAATTTTCGGTGGAAAAGCCAAAATGAGAAATTTCAATTCATTAAAGAATTGATTGCTTTAACTCCAAAAGAAAGAGAAGATATTCTTGATTACATGTTAAAAAAAACAGTAAAAGATTCGCTTTCAACTTAATTATTTTGGAGGTATTATAAAACTGACTAATGAACTTCTTAATTACGAAGATATCGTGCTTCAAATAATTCAAGAATATTTAAATAAGAATAGATATTTCATTTTTGAAAAAATTATTCCATATATTAATGTTAGAGTAAAAAAATACTCAATTAACATCAATTACGCCGGAATAAGGGAAATTCTTAAATCTTTAATCAAAAAAAAGCAGATTTTAGAAAAATCTAAACTTACTAAGGAAGATGTTTTAGACAACAATAATCGGAAAAGAATACATGAGTTCATAATTGAAAATCCTGGCGTTTATTTTAACCAAATCGCAAAAAAACTGAATTTAAGTAACTACATTCTAGCTTGGCATCTTAAAATCTTATTAAAATTCAGTTATATTAGAAGTAAAGAAATTGACAAACACGAGGTTTTTTTTAGCGCAGAGTTATCTACTGAGAAAGATGGACTCTTATCCTTTATTACTAAAGAGAAGGTTAAAAAATTAATCGATTACCTTAAATATAATCAAGAAGGGTGTTCTAAAACGCAAGTCTCCAAAGAACTCCACATGCATTTTTCAACTGTTAATAAATACTTAGAAAAACTTGATGAATTTGGAATTATAGTCAAAAAAAGATTTTCTTCAAAAACATTATTTTTTCTTTCTAAAAAGTATTATAAAGAAATTGAAGAAAAAAGTAATTATAATTAAATGCTGTTACCACAATATGGGCAATACGGTTTATCTTCTCTTTTTTCATTATCGCGCGATAACTTTGGCTTAAAATTTTCCAAATCTATACTTTTATTTTGTTCATTGAAAGTATTTTGATTTTTTAAAGCATTTCCACATTTATAGCAAAAAAAAGCGTTCTTAAGCTTTTTAACTCCGCAATAAGCACAAAATTGAACGTCGGAATTCAATGCCTTTCCACAATTATGACAAAATATTGCATTTTCCATTATTTTTACTCCGCACTTTAAACACGCTCTAATATGAATGTTTAAATTCTTATTAAAACAACTTCCTTGAGTTTTTTCCCGATTTTCTTGTCTATATCGTATTGAATTTTTATTCCAATTATTACTCAATCGTTTAAAAATTAAAAATAGAACAAACATTCCTAAAAAATCATAAATGATGTAGTAAAATTGATAGAAATAATAGGGATAAAAGAAGTAATGGTCTGAAAATACTAATATTACAATAATTATAATAATAAATACTATTATAATTCCATTTTTATGCTTTTTAAACAAATTTTCTAGCAATTTTTTTCTAATAATGGAGCATCCCGCAACTATTGCGGTCAAAAATCCTATGAAAACCAAAATTCCTAAGAAAACCAAGGTTGGGAATATTGGAGGGTAAACTGCTATGGATGTAAATATCATGATTTATCACTTGTTATTTGAAATTTTATTTAATTACCTTATATAAATAATTTAACTGATCATATTTGAAGGCATAAAGGAAAAAACTGAGATACTATTATTTTCAAAAACAAATTTTCATTGAAACGCCTTGTTAAATAATGATATATAAAAAAAATAGTTGACTTGACGATTAGATTTTGATGGTAATTGATGTAATTCTAATTTAGTTCAAAATTGATCTTGATTGTTGCAATTACATTTGGCTCTAAAGTCAATTCAAGATTATTACTATTAATAATGCTTATCTTTGCTCTTATTTCGTTATCGGGCTTCTCTTCAAGGAAATTTACTATTTCTGCATTTTTTACTCTTATTCCTTCATATAAATTAAGCTTAGCTTTCTGTGTATTTGATGAAATATTATAGAATCTAATAACTAGATGATTTCCTTCTTCAGATTTTTTCAAAATGCTCAATAAGACGTTTTTATTGTCAATTTCAAGAAAACTTAGCTCTGTTGGTAGATATGGTTCGAATTCTTTCTTTGGTGATTGAATCATATAAGATAAAACACCTTGCATGTTAAAAAACATCCTGTCCAAAACTCGTAGAGGAGACCTTGTCATGAGGGGGATTGTTAGTTTTAATGGATTATTGAATTCTTTTCCTTTCACATGCATTTCTGAATCTATCCAATTAGACTTGCCGTTTTCAATGACAAGGGATAATTCAAATACATGCTTGCCAATGCATTGAGCGCCGGGAGTGTTTAAATCTGGACCCGCGTTGGATAATCTTGACGCCATATCGCCTCTAGATAACCATTCTATACATCTTATAAGAGTTATTGCCAGCGTTATCGTTTGATCTTCATTTCTTATTGCTTCGTATTCCGGTAATCCTTTATTCAAGACGGCAATGCATGTAGTTCCGTCGCTTATGGCTATAAAATCTTTTTGATGATTGGTTGGTAATGGCATCTGAGCCCATTTTTCCACATTTGGAAGGTCTACATTTCTCGGTACCACATAGAAATGCCCATCAACGTGAATTTTATCGGCTTTAATGTTTGAAGGAAATAATGCGCGGATTCTATGATCTCTACTGTTATTTTCCAACTCGATTTTAAAATCAATGCGATTAATTTTTTTATACAACGATATGTATAAATTGATTTTATTATCAACGAGTGTCTCACTTCTATCAATTCGATCTTTTGATAGAGCAAGAGGTAATTTTAGATTCATTTCAATTTTAATCGCTTTGTGCGTAGGACCATTTACTAATGGAGAAATTTTAATTATTTCTGCCTGTTCAGTTGTGTATATTTTATCTGATTGATGTTCTTTTGGACCCGAAAAATCGTATTCGTCGCCCCAATCGCCAACATCTTCGAATAAACAGACGTTTTCATGTAATATTCCGCTCTTTTTATTAACCACATTAATTTTACCGTTGTTTTTAACTTCAATTCGATAATATTCATTCTCCAGTGAATTTTGCTCCAGTTTAAAGTCTTCAATTTCAATAGTAAAATCTTTTGGTTTCTCTTGTGGAATTAAGTAAAACACTTTATATCCACAAGCAGGAACTTCCGCTATAAAAGTGAACCTATGACTTATATTATTTTCTTGCGAAAATCTAGGTTTTTCCTTGATAAGAAAACTTTGAAATTCATATTCTTTTCCTCCAGCATCCATTAATTTAAGCACATTAAAAGCAAGATCTTTACCTTTTTGCACGTGTAAAATACCATTAAAGCTTACGACATCTTCGCGCTTCCAAGGAAGGGGATTATAGACAATTATTGTAGTTGCTTTGCTGTTTTTAGAATCAATTTTGATTAAATCCGTGAGGTATAGAAGCGAGTTTTTGAAAATTTCCAAACCAATTTGTTCTGCCCAATCAAACCTCGTTTTCATCTCGTCGTGAACTTCATCGATAGAACACCCACAAATCGAATCGTGAGGGTGGTTTTTTATTAACCATTTTAAACCTGTTAGAATGTAAGTGTTCGGGTAATTAAATTTTTTATACTTATCGAGTGCCCACGCCATCGTAGATAAGGGTTCAGCACATTTCTCGTATAAATACTCGATTTCCGTGTTTCTTTGCTTTATCCACATTCGGGCGGAAAAGACACCTGATAATAAATGAGCGTACTTAGCACCCCTAAGTTCTCCTTGAAAAGAATTTAGTTTTGGTTTTGCACTTAAAACTTTATCAACATAATACTCGAAATCATTCTGCTCCAATAATATATCAGGATTATCTTCATTCCATTGTTTTACTATATCAGGAATTTCTGGACGAGCTTCGTGATGATCTGACCCGCTGTTAAGTAAAGCGTAAGGCGTGGCTGTGTATTTCTCAAAACTTTGTATCACCTTCTTAATTTTCCTAAGAGCTGGTTTGTATCGCCCGCCTATTATCTTGGTATTTACATCTGCATAGGATGAATAGCTTAAAATTAAGTGAATTCCTAAAATCGACGCTGCATTTCCTGGAGCGTTCCACAGGAACTCTATGTTTAAATTATTTTTAACAAATTCATCCCCAAACCCTCTCCAAAAAAGCACGGATGGAATTTCACAGCCAGCTAAAATTTGAGGTAATTGAGCAATGTGACCAAAAGGATCTGGAATATATCCTGCCTTCATTACTCTACCAAACTTTCTGGCAATTTGATGTCCTATCATCAAGTTCCTGATCATTGATTCACCGCTAATTAAAAACTCGTCCGGTAGAATGTACATTGGACCGACTGACAAGCGCCTTTCTTTCACGTACTTTTTTATTTCCTCTTCTTTTTCGGGTCGCACCTCTAAATAATCTTCCAACGGAATCGTTTGGCCGTCTAACGTAAAATTCTTATAATTGGGGTTAGTTTTTAAAATTTCTAGCAATTTATCCATTAGAACTACTAATCTTGCCCGAACCTCTTGAAATGTAATATACCAATCGCGCTTTATACTTCAATCGTATAAAGTTTCACGGTCCCAATGAGTTTCAGGAACAACAATAATGTGATTTGTCTTCATTTTAATATCATTTTATATATATTGTTTAGTAATGTTTCCTTTAAGTTTAAAAATCATGATTGATATTTTTAAAATTATCTCCTATTAAAAATTATTGTAAAAAATAAATTTCTTATGGCTCCATTATTTTAGTCAAATTAAAATTAATCCTTAGTATCTTGATCATGGAATTAATCAAAAGAAATAAATTAATTCTCCTTTTCTATTTAATTAATGGGGGATTATTGATCTTTTGGGGGCTTTTCCTTTTTTGGTTAATAAAAATGGAATTGTTATGGAATCCTTTACAATTTTTTGCTTATGTCATACCTTTATTATTCTTAGCTTATATTCCTGCTGTATATTTCCTTAGATCCGTTGCAAAAATTGCCAAGAACTTGAAAGAAAGAATTAATGTTTCAAAAAGATATATTGCAGCTTCTTTATTTATTTGTTCTCTGGTTTGGTCGCTCTCAATTATAATGTTTATATTATATTTTTTTCCTTCAGCGTTATTTTACGATTACGACGATGGTCCTTATTTGATATGGAACGATGATCCTGAGACAACGATTACTATTGTTTGGACGACTAATAACCCTGCTGGAACTGATTTAGAATATGGAGAGACGCTAGGCAACTTGAAAACATGCAGAAATGATTTTTTAACGCAAATTCACGTTGTAGAACTCAAGGATTTAAAGCCGGGAACAAAATATTATTATCAAATCTCTGAATTTTCAAGCAAACTCTATAGTTTCACAACCGCACCTTCAGGGGTAGCTCCCTTTGAATTCGTAGCCATTAGTGATACTCATGCAGGATCAACTTCTAGTCGATATGGCTCGATTATTAATGAAATGAGCTCACATGAATACGATTTTATTATTAGTGCTGGTGATATAGCTAAAGGGGAAGGAGAAGATCTCGAAGGATGGCACAATTTTTTTGATTTAATGGAAAGACATGCGTCAAACAGACCGTACATGGTTGCGATTGGGAATCACGAGTATGGTGTAGACTTCTTTGCGAAAAACTTTAAGTATTTTTTTCCATATGGTTATGTTGAATCGTGGGGTCATTATTACAGTTTTGATTATTCAAATGCTCATTTTATAATGCTTGATGTATTTCAAAATCAATTGGATTGGGGGGGTTTTCTTTCAGAAACTCAAGAATTGTGGCTAAGACGCGATTTAGCCGCAAATCAAGATAAATGGCTGTTTGTTGTACTTCACGCACCTCTTTATAGCACAGGAGATTTCAACATGAATCAGAAATTAATTGCTCAACTTGCACCAATCTTTTACGAAAATGAAGTTGATGTCGTTCTTTCAGGGCACGACCATCATTACGAAGCATTCTGGACAAATCGCACGGAAGATTGGGGCGGGACTTACTATTTTGTGACAGGAGGCGGTGGAGGTGGTCTCGACACATCCATAATGGATCGAGAAAACAATCCTTGGAAGCGCGATTATCATAGAGCTTCGGTTTATCCGTATCAACACGATTACATAACGCTTCACGATCAAATTTACGGAGAACTTACTCATCATTTCATGCATTTTGAAGTGAGTGGAAGTAGTTTACATGTTCAGGCAATTCGAGCCGACGGAACGCTCATTCAAGAGTTTAATATCAGGAAATGATTTGATAAAAATGTAAAAATGTAAATGAATTATGCGATTTTGTGAAAAATGTCATATCTTAATAAATCCTTTTCTTTTTAAATCAAACAATATTATTCTTTTCAATTATTAGATTAATAATAATCACGTTTTAAATAATTAAATCTCAATATTATTTAAGAGTAAAAGTAGAAACAATAGTGTCATGAGAAATAAATGTAAATATTGTGGTTATAATGGAAATCTGAAAGAATTAATCTTAATGCCAGACAACAACTATATATGTATTTCATGTTGGAATCTACAAAAAAACAGGAATGTTAATCGAAATATTCATATTAAATTCCTTGATGATGGAATACCCGCAATTATCCTCCCTCCAAATATCATTAGTCCTATAGAATCAATCGATGTCGAAGATTTCAAGGACGAGTTCTATTTGGAAGATTACTATTGTGAAATAATGGATGAGACAGGTTTAACACGGGAACAAATCGAAATCATGGTAAAGGCTAAAATTGAAGAATTTACTGGTCTTGTTTCGGAAGAAACCGCTTTATTAATGATTGCAAAAGATCTTGGAATTTTTTTACAAAAAAAAAAAAGGAATTAAATAAGAGAAAAAAAAGTAAGAGATTAGGATTTTGTGGATTCTCAAGCTTTTCTAAGCACAAGCAATTCTCTAGCTCTCAAGTAGTATTTAATAGTGTATTAGATTGTACTTAAGAGTGTCCCCAAACCGAATGATTAATTTTTTGATGAGCACAGTTTTAGTTCTACTAAAAAGTAATACGAACCGCTTAAAAATTTAACGATAGCACATCTTAAGTGAGAGGAAAAATAAATAAAAAAAAAAATAGGATGTAATAAAATACAATTATATCTCATAAATAGGGAATCTCGTGATGACCGTACCACCGGTTGGAACAAGGATCTGGCAACCTATTCCCAGATAAATTTACCCCGTCCCATAATTTATGTAGATTTTCTAACCCGCTTATTTTCGTAATCAAATTATTCTTTAAATGTAGCCCCTGCAGTTTAAGTAATTTGCTAAGACCCTTGATTTTACGAATTCGATTGTAAGACATATTCAAACCCCTAAGATTGATGAGATGATCGAGCCCTTCGAGTTCTGAAATGAGGTTATGACTAAGATTTAAATAAGTTAAATTTTGTAAACTATTCAAACCCTCAATTTTAGAAATTTTGTTATTGCTTAAAACTAGTGTCGTTAAACTAATTAAGTTGTCAAGACCAAAAATACATGAAATTTTGTTTGAATCCAAGTAGAGTGCCTTTAAATTCGTTAAATTGTCAAGTTCCGATATAGAAACAATATCATTGTAATCGAGCGTAAGTTTCTTTAAGTTTACCATATTATAAAGACCAGAAATCTCCATGATCTTGTTGGATCTAAGGTATAAATATTTAAGGTTTTTAAAGTTCTTTAAATCTTGAAGGTCATAAAGCCCAGTTCCCATGATATGCAATTCTGTTATATCGGAAAAACCTGAAGTACTCATGATCTCAGAAATGCTTTCAATTGGAGTGAATTCAATTCTTAACACATTATTCTTTTCTACAGCAACCTTTTTCCCTAACAAGGATGTAATATAACCAAATCCAAACTTATTGCTTTGTGTTTTCGCATTACTCTCTAAAACTTCCTTATCTCCTAAGAAAATGTTTCTACCTTCCTTACGAATGAACAATTCCTTACCTCGCAAGAAAAAAGGACTACACATATTAATTCATTACACTTTTTTAGTTTATGTAATAATAAAATAAATAATAATTAATATAAACTCATGTTATTTTTAAATCCACCACGGCCTGAACCACCAATTTGAAGGATTGTTAGTATCAAACGCAGTTGATACGCTGATCGGGATGAATTTTGTTGTTTCTGACCACTTTTCTTTATGTTCGTCTTTCAAAATGCCAACCGTACCTGTGATGACTACTTGCGTGTAACGATTTCCCGTGGTAGGCTCTGAGCGCAATTGCGACGATTCCCAGAACTTGGTACCGTCAAACAGTCCGATTATTTTCTTGTATTCCCACACGGCGGCGGGATTTCCATTTCTTGGATCGTTTGGATCGTTAGGGTTGTTGTAGATCAAGTCTGGAGGAGTTATTTGAAAAAGTAAGTGTCCAGCATTAGAATGTTTATAACATATTGATAGTAAGCTGACCCAATATAATTTATAATACACATCCGGATCATTGAGCAATCCTGTTGAATCATCTTTCGTTAAATCAATTTCAACGAATTTAGCGTCCTTCAATTTGCCACTACCCAAAAGGACTCTAGGTGGAAAGAGTTTTCCGATTCTTTCATTCATTGTAATATATTGATAGCCAAACTCTTGACCTGCATAATAAATAGGATAAAGTCTTATCTTTTTTCCGTTGTCTTCAGCCACCTTTATTAATGTACTCATTTTCTCCATTATTATTGGATTGTTGTGTCTCATTGTAAGATCCTTATTGATAGACATAGCAGGTGTCTTAAAAATCCATATATTCTTGCCTTTGAAATCGTCCTTGTTTAGGGTAATGCTAAGGCTAATAAAATTATTACTCCCGCTTATTCTAATGTTGTCGAAAGTGATCGTGCCGGAATATGTATTAGTCTGCCTATTGTAATGGAAGCTTGTATCTTTTTGTTGGTCATCAAAAATCGGACCTCGACTTACAATACCTTCTATTTTGCGTCGTAGCTCAGAGACTCCCCAGTAATCAAATAGACTTCGAATGGTGGCTTAGCACCAATAAAATCTATACTTGAAAAAATTGTATTTTCCTCAAAACCTGACAGAATATTATCCACAAAATATTCCTTTATATGATCTAATTTCTCTCTAAACTTTTAGACTATTTTATAAAGTTTATAGATTTTATAAAAATTATAAATATTTAAATCAAATAGAAGACTCCTGGCGCTTTAAATCCATAAAACCTTTATTAAAGGTCCCATTTAAAATCACCAAAATCTATTATGCCTGCTATAACTGAGGAAATGATAAATTGAATCATTTTCATACCTCAAATATGTAATTTTAATCCGTTTATTTAATCGGTATTTTCCAACCATTTCATTGCATCTAAGATTCATTTTTTATTTGAATGTTTTGATTGTTCTATATTATATATATAGAATTAAAACCTTGTAAAAGTCAAAAATGTTATAAATTGTGTTTAGAAAGGGGGAAAATGGAGAAAATGATTAGTATTTTTTTACGAAAATGGGAAAATGTATATATACCTGTAATGTATATTAAAGAGTAAGACAAAATATTGTAGAAATGATTAAAATATGATGGAGCTAGCTAAAAAATACAAACAAAATTGTCCTAATTGTAAAAAAGAAATAACTCCAATATTGGTATAGTCCAAAACCATAGAAAGTGGTAAAAAGACAACCGCCGCTTATGGGGCTAATGTAAATATTTGGATTATGGCGTGTCCTGAGTGTCGTTTATTGTTTTTCGATTATCAGAAATGAAGGAATTATTTTTTTGATTTTATAATTAATTATTCAGCGGGGAACCAAGGTGGGACATCAGAAAGAAAAAGGACACCACTCAGCGATTAAGGTTGTTGTACCGTTTTTTCCTTTAGTAATAAGGATATATTTAAGGACAGCTAGGAGAGAAATCATAATTATTAGGGATAATAAGGAAAAAGATAAATTTCTGCTTTGTGTATAATAGGATAAGGTAAAAATAGGATTATATTAAAATTTATAATTATATAATAGAAAATATTGAATATTACTTTAACAATAATAAATAAGTAAACTGGGGAATTTAACAGGAGTGTGTTGAGGTTAAAAAGATTTCTTTAACTTGACTTTCAAAGTTATTTTTATAAATTAAGAGCTAATGACTTCTAAGTCAAAAATATGTTTCCCGATTTTTGTAATCATTTAGAAAGTTTTAATAGACATCTAGACATCTAGAGTTATAAATGTAGATCCAACCTGTAAAAATCCGTTTTGTTCATTATCAATTATAGAATAGAATGCTTATATATGGTGCTACTCCTGATGAATTTAAAAAGAACCTCTATTTTTCAAACGGTAATAATGTATTAATTAATAAAATTAAGAAACTTTCAGCTACTTTTACATCTCTTTTTTTCACATTAGGAATTGAAGATTTCCCATGAGAGCCTCCTGGATTTGCCATTCCACTTATCATAAATTTACTTGATTCGATTAAATGAGGGATTCCATGACTATCTAAATTGTTGCTATAACTCGGAAAAGTAAATAGAATGTTTATATTGTTTTTTATAGTTTGAGCAAGAGGGCTTACAACGCCATCTTCAGTATTTTTTCCATTATGTAAAGTATTAATACCATGATTAATTAAAAATCGCTTATAAAAGGATTCAAGAGCTTTTCTGCAACCTGCTAAGGCATCATTATATTTCTTCTGTACGCAATGATCATATATATTATCTAATTCTTTTATTACATTTTCAAATTTTTTTTTACTTAGGATGTTGTACGCACGTTTTTTTTCCTCTCCTCCTGCTGTAGCTTCAAAATATCTCAATTCACCATCAGCATTTAATGAAAAATCTTCATAACCAATCGTTTCAAATATTTCATTAATTAGATTACGAAATTCCTCAGGACTTAAAATTTTTTCTGCAAAGTTCTCATTTAAAAAACCAAAAAAATCATAGAACATTCGCATTTCTTCAGTATTTTTATTTCTTATTAATAACTTCCAGCCTCCATTTTCTTCAGCTAAATTCAATGACTTGAATAAAATCTTAAAAAATAAGCGTAATGAAATAAATTTACTAGTCTTAAAATAAGTATTCTTTTTTGGTTTTAATTCTATATTATTCAGATATTCAAATAATGTTTTAGTTATGACTTCAATATCATCATAATAATCATTCAAGTTATATTCTCTTATATGTGAATGATATTTAAATTCAAAGGGGATATGGTAACCTTTACTGTCTAATCTATCAAAAACTAAGAAATTCCAAAATCTATTCCATATATTACCAATTTTCCTACTTCTAGATTTATTTAATTCTTGCTCAAAGATACTAATATTATATGGAAATAATCGTAGTAATCGATATAATAAAGTAAAACCTCTTTCTATGTCAGGTTTAATAGTCTCTTCTTTCATATTTACATATTGACCTTAAAAAATTATTGTTGAAAAAAAATGTGCTTTGTATTAATAAAGATAAATTTTAGTATCTTTTTTTTCCGAAATAATCCGTTTTTAAATAAAACATTTATTTACTAAAATAAAAAACTTTCGGAGTTAAAACGAAATCGATAGTATAAGCTCAAAAACAAATTATAAAAAAAGAAGAGAAAAAATGTTATTATTTAGACGTCAAAACTTCTTATATATTCTTATTAATTTATTTAGAAAACAATATTCAATATTCGAAGTTTAAATAGACTCATTTTTCTATAAAAATAATGGAACTGAATATAATATATCTTTTATTTTTCAGCATTTCTTATTAGAAATGATTAAGATTGATCTTTCATGGTAATCTAAGAAATTATCTATTGATTTTAACAAGGTATTTTTTTTTTTTTTAAGTGGATTAATTAATCTGTGTTATTATTTATTATTAAAAACATAAAAAAAGAATGAATTAAGAAGACAATGGAGTCTAA
>JAUXAJ010000128.1 GCA_030620005.1 Promethearchaeota archaeon
TTAACAGTTGAGATGATATATCTTTCTAAAGGATTCTTGAACGATGTTCCTACGTTAAGAGAAAAGGGAGGTTCGTTAGGATTTGTATTTGATCCTATCATTAAGGAGACGCTCAATTTAAATCTAGGTAAGTACATTCAAGTAAGAATCCATAACATTGTTAAAGGAAGAAGGGAAGGACAATTAGATAATATCTCTTACCCTCGAAAAGTAATTCATTTTGGAGGAACTTCTTTTGGTGCTACTATTCAAAAAAATATCGCTGATTATTTTGAATTGAGGGAAAGAGACATTATTAGCGTAGGCATCACGACATATGAAAAATCATTGGAATTAGACTTGGGAAAAAAAAATAAAGAGGTCATATTAAAAATTCAATTACCTGATAAGTGAACACCTTACTCTTTTTTTATTTGATTATATTTTTTCTTTTTTTTAAAAAGTGCGTATTTTATTTTCTTAATCACTTATTATTAAGTTATCCATTTCTTTCTTCTTCTTAGGATTTATTTTCTTGTGAATTTTTGGAATTATTCCATCGTTATACTTTATTTTAATCTACTGATTAAATTTTATTGTAATGACTTGGAATAAAATCGCAAATTCACTAATTTTAAATCATTTTCAACTTTTTGCTATGTGTAGATAGGAATAGGAAATCCTTTGAACAAAATTTCAACTTTTTATTAAAAACTGTTAGAATCTTGATTCAATTCATTCAATTAATCTCCATTTTCAATCAGTTTGCTAATAATATTAATATTTTTGAATTTCTAATTATAAGATCTATTAGAATCATTAACAATAACTTTAACAGAAAAAAGAGCTTGAAGACAAATTATTAAATTTATTGATAAAAGTACTTATATGAAATAAAATAAAAAAGATCAAAAAAAATGTAAGAAAATTCCATCAAATTTAATCAAATTTTAAAAATAAATCGGTTTTAAAAATGGAAAAAAAAATTAATCTTAATGAAATTTCATTTAGAAAAGGATCAAAATATCATAGAATCTTCGTCAATCATTCTTTTCTCTATAGTCATTTTTATATAGAGAAAAGAGATTCTCTTGAAGACTTTTTAAGAGATAGAGAACAATTTGTAAATAGTTTTATAAGAAATATATCAAAAAAATTCAAATTAAATCAAGAAGATATTACATCTATCAAGGAGCTTGATTTTTCCTTATTTCCCAGAATTTCTGAGAGTGCATACTCCTATATTAAGAAACGAGCTTTTCTTGTCTTTACATATTCTGAAATGGAACAATATTTCTTTAGATGCATGAATTATTGCATTATTAAAACAGGTGTGTCAGAAATTCAAGCAGAAAAAAAAACAGAAAATTCAATGAGAAATCATTGGAAAATAATTTTTAAGGTTTTTAAGACTTCATATGATCTAAATCATAACTTAGATAGTAATTCAATCAATGATGTGCAGAAGTTTAAAATAATTAGAAATATATTCGCACACGGAAATGGAACAATCAATCAAAAATATGTAAGTAATTTTCCAAATTCAAATCAAAAAATTGGAGAAAAATTAAATCTTACAACTAAACTTATTAATAAATATTTTTATCTCTCATTAGAAATTAGTACATATTTTGACGATGCTTTATTAAAGATCTTTCCAGAATTAACATATAATCCATAAAATTTATATTATTATGTTATTTTATAACGACTTTCTCTCACAATTTAGATGATGTAATTATACAAGAGATGGAAAGGGACACTTAGAAAATTTAAAATCTTGTTTTTTTAAAAACGATAGATACATTAGACGCTTCCAAGAATGCTTTGAAAAACACTCCAAATCATTGTTGTCCTCACGCTTCTAGGAGATATCCTATTCGTTTATCAATTCTTTTACTTTTTCGTATAATTCCTTGTTTTTAAAGATTGGCAAGCTAAATTCGCAGAGCTCTATGATCTTTTTGGAAATCAATTCGTTCTCCTTCATTTCATCGATTATATCCTTGTTTTTTTCGATTACCAACTCTCGTAATTTCTGATATAACTCTTGGTTTTGAAAAATGGGCAGACTTAATTGACAGAAATAGTTTATTGCCTTTGAAGTGGACACTTTTAGTGTCTTATTGGCAAAATTATATACCTCGTTAAAAACCGCATCTTTCATCGAAATTGTCTTGTTTACCATATTGCTTCTCTCGTATTAATTTGTATTGTCCATGTTCGATAATTAATAATGTACATTAACACTAATAAATATGACTTTACTATAGTTACTATAATAACCTATCAATACCTATTATTTTAAAAGAAATGAAAAAAGATTATCATCCACTTCTTTATAAAAAATATTAAAAACTCTTTATCAATTTTAAGAAAATTCATATTTAGTAGATAGATAATCTCGTATAGGGTCTCAGACAGACATTCTACGAGCAATTGAAAATCACAATCCAAGCATGTTATCAAATAAAGTTCTAAATTTTTCAAAGTGTTTTTGAAATGTGGGGTGATATATCACCCACATTAGGTTTTTTTTGTATAACCTCAAGCACTAACATCGGTTTAATTTTCATTAATCCTAAATTTTTTTTGGAAAGATTAAAAAATTTATTATTATTTTAAGTTCGATATCATAGACATCAATACCTTCTTTAAATCATCAATTTTTTCCGAAAAATTGCAAAATTTCTCAAGAACGCTAAAATTGTTGTTCTTAATTTCTAAGATTAAATGGTTTAATTGATATTCTATAGCGTGTTCAAGAAATTCTTTTTGATCCCAAGGGATTATTTCGCATATCTGAGCAATCCCATGCTTTATAACAGGACTAATTTCAATTTTTATGTTCTGGCATTTTTCTACAGGTATTTCATCTTTCATGACATGTTTTTTGGTTTTGCCATCGAATAGTGTAGATAGGCGAAAATATTGGCTTATCAATTCATCGCTCTTACACTCGATATTTGACACCATGTATTCAATGTGTTCGCTTATCAAGTTATTGATAAAATCTTTTTGGGAAATGAAACATTTTTTGCAAAACTTTTGAATGCGCTCTAAAGTCGAATTTTTAAAATTTAAAAGGATCTTAACAGAATTTTTGTCGACTACTCCTGGACACTTAATTTGATTGGAAATAAAATTTTCGTTCATTTTTTATATAATAAGTATTAATATGTATTATTAATAGGTAGTATAATATTATACTAATTAATAGGAAGTATTATACTTATATTATACTATCTATTAACTATAGAATTATTAAATGAAACATGCAAAAAAGAGAGAGAGAATTTGATAAGTAAGACAATTTCGATGAGTGATGAATTTTTTAATAAGATATTTAATTTTGCCAAAGAGACGCTAAAAGTGTCTACTTCAAAGACAATAAATTTCTTGTGTCACCTTAGTCTACCTATCATTAAGAATAAAGAATTATATTCAAAACTATACGACTTAGTGATTAATGAGGGTGGGGAAAACCTCAATGATTTAGATCTTCTGAAACTAATTTCAAAAAAAATTATAAAAATGTGCGAAATTAGCATTTTAATTTTTCAAAACAAGGAATTATATCAAAAATTATTAGATCTGACTAGAGATGAGGACAAAGAATTTCCGAAGATAATCTATGAGCTTTTATTGGAAAAATTAGTGCAATTTCCAGTTAAATGAAATCAATGATATAATATTCATTAATATGTCGCAGGAAAAAAAGGGTAATGGATGGGATGAAAGCGAAATAATTGGCAATTCCATCGTTTTTTTAACTGTATTTGCAAGAGAATTATCGAAAATGTGTAAGAAATTGTTTGAAAAAATGAGTTTAACAGAAGAACAATTATAGAAATTAAATTAAGAGTATATAACAAAAAGAGAATGAGTAATGGCAATCGAGGGTAATGTTTCAAAACGCTGGTTGAAATTAAGGGAGAATGCACGGCAAAAGATCTTCCAAGACCGTTTTTTGCAGTAATCTTGCAAGTGTGTGGGACACAACTTCTAAGAAGATCCGTGCATTTTCCCGCCTTAAAAAAAAAGAGCGTGAAATTTAAAATGACCGATTTAAATCCTTATAACGATATTACGGGTCCTATTTGGGAGACTTTAAGCAGTTTTGCGAAGAGTTTTAACGAATTGTCGTTAATCGTGTTCCAATTTGGGTGCGTCATTTTATTTTTGATACACATTTTTTTAGGGGTGAATTTATTGCGAAGCGCGAAAATCAAGGAAAACAACGAAAAGATTCACGGAGTAAATTTAGAATTCATTAAAAAGAAAGGAAGAACGGGGACGATAATCTACATTTTAATAGGATTTGGATTCTTGTTCAAGATATTACCTTTTTTGTTGTTAATGTGTTTTGATTTCTTACCGACACCGATTTTTTTTAACTTTTTAGGAAAGGAAAATCTCTTTAACGAGATTAACTTAACAGACAGCGAATTAGAAACATTTGACTTGTTTCTCACTTGTTTTGCAGGATTGCTTTCATTTTTAGGGATCATATTTTTTAGCGTTGGTTTTTATTTAATTTCTTTTAATAAATCGATCCTAAGAACGAAATATAAACCATTATCAATATTCATGTTAGGATTGTTCTTATTAATAATATTTGGAGTCACACCATCGCTCCAAATCATTTTACATTTACCCTTATTACCACAATAATAAAAAATTAAAATAGAAAGTGAAAGAATTTCATTTAAAAATTAGGTTTTCTTTATGGTTGAATATAATATTAATGAACTTTGCTCCGTTGACGCAATTTTTGATTTTTTTAACAAATCTGGTTATAATATTGAAGAAGATATATCAGCTTTTCCAATTTCAGAGCTAATAGAGAAACCAGTCGAAGGTGATGCTTGGTTAATCGTTAACCATGCAAATTTAATGGTCATTGCAATTCGTGCAGAAAAATTTAATCAAAAAACCTATCGAACAAAAGTCAATAATTACCTAAAAGAACTAGCTGGAACGAAGTTAGTTTTTTATACTAATGAGTTTAATTTTTATCACATAACTCTTATTTGTGATGGATTTTTTTCTATTAAATTTATTCCTTCCGATCCTGAAATGACAATTATCAGGATATTTGAAGCTCTTGAGGAAGGAGAAGATCTTTTTGATCATGCAAAACAAGATATTAATTTAATTTTATTAAAAAGAGAATTAACCGCTAAAGCATTAAAAGATAGCATTAGAGAAGGAAATGATTCAAATGTGAAAATTTGAATTTGAGTCACGCTCGTTAAAGTAAGTCTCGGATCATATTAATAACGCAAGAAACCTTGGAAAAAGACCTTAAAACTCATTTTCTCACTTAAAAAAAAAAATCATTTTTTGTAGTGATAGGGTAACCATGTCATTAGGCTAATGGTGTGATTAGTCTTTATTTAAAAATGATCATGTCTATTATATCAATATAGATGAGATATTGAAAAAATTTTAGACGAGTTAAAACATTAAAAAATAAGCGTTATAATAGACTCTTTCCTTCACGTGTTTTAATTGAGGAAAAGAGCTTACAACCGAAATACTTGATTTATTCTAAATCTTTAAATCTTTTAATAAAGGATTATTCACTTGTCATCTCATTTTGTCTCCTTTATCAATTTATTGATTAAATCTCTTGATAAGAGAAAAGATTCTTCAGCTTTCTCTTTTTGAACTAACTTTGTCTTATGCATGAAGTCATTGCGAATCTTCTTTAATTTCATAAATTTATTATATTCATCATTATTTAGATATTCTTTCATGTTTAATATTTCAGTTTTAAGATCTACTGTAAAATAGGTAGGATTTTTTAATTTTTCTAATCTTTTTTTTTTAGGATTTAAATCTTCAAGGTACATTTTCCATTGAAAATCAATGTAATGTTCTATTATCGTCCAACTTAGAATGAATGATGAGGAATAATCTTTATTTCTTAAATGAGTCAAGCTATCTAATAATATTCTGGAAATTATGCTATATTTTTCATCTTGAGTAATTTTTTCAGCATCATTTAGAATTTCACTAAACTGATTTTTAGAGATGACTGATCTTTCTTTCCTAAACTTATTCGAAAGGGGTTGCATTCTTTTATCATATAATTCATTTCCTTTTCCCATATTTACAGGTCGTATTATTTCTTCTCGTTCAAGATGAATACTTATGGGCAATAATTCATGTTTTTTAATTGAAATAACTTCAACACACTCAAGTAAAATAAAGCTCAATATTTCATTTATATATTTAAATGCTTTATCTATATCTTGTTCTCCTATTGCGATATATCCATCACTTTCTATGAACAATATCTTTCCTTTATATCCTTGCTTTATGATGGGTTTCATGAAATTTTGTAATATATTAAATCTCTCTGGTTTTAACATTTCTTTCAAGGTGTAAGGTGGTATTTCTCCAATCCATATTGGAGGATAGATGAAAATTCCATATCCGTCGATTAATTCTTCCAATTGTTTCTTAAATTCCTTAAATGGATCGAATGAAGGTTCCACATGTTCTATTTTCTTACTTTTTTCTTTAAAAATGTCAGAAATGATGTCATTCACTTGAACTTCTTGAATTAATCCCCGCCAAATCCATAAAAATTCTCTTTCTTTACCTGTTCCCAGCATGCTCGCATTTGGTTTAATTGAGTTATGAGCCTTTTCAAAACCATTGAAAGCTTCTTTAAATCTTTTTTTAAATGTTTCTACATACCCTTCTCTAAATCTTCTTTGATCTAGAGCACTTTCTATCTTTTCAATACCCTCAATGGTTTGATAAATACCGAAGCGTTTATCTTCTTCATTTATTTTGATGAAAGGACCATGAACTCTAACATACATATCGTCTAATGTAGGGTCATGCGTGAAAATGAATATTTGAAAGGATTTTTCATTATTAGTAATCCAAAATGCTTCAACTTGACATGGTTCGGTGAGATCTTCAACATTTGATACTTCTTCTTGTCTTAAAGGAGATAAGTTTTGATATTCATTTCTAAATTTTATAAATAATGTTTTTAACCATTCTTCAAGAGACATTTTTCTAAATTATTGATTATTTTGTCTTTTCATTTATATAAATGGTTTTCTTAAGAGAATATGGTGTTTTAGGATTATTATATTTTGCTATCAATAAATCATAATTTAAAGGATTTGTTTAAAAATGCAATAACAATAGAACAACTCGTAATTATTAGAAGAAAACCAGAATAGGCTAAAGATTTCTTTTGATGTGAACAAGTCTCCTTATAAAATGATTTATTTTTTCCTTGTTTTGTTCTATAAAATCTTGATGGGGTAAATTGAATAAGGAATGTGTATGAATATTTCCTTTTTCTCTAAAATCATTGAGTAAATCTATATAATTTTGCTCAACAATCCCTACTTTACTATTAAAATCTGAAACAAAGAAATATACTGAATCTGAAATAAGATAAAACTTAGCATTTAGCATATTGGTGTGAGATATAAGTTAAGAAAAAGAGTGAATTTATCGAAAAATTAGAAGATAGGTGTTTTGAGAATGATCTATTTAATAACTCATATTAAAAAAAATCAATTTATGATGTTTCTTGGTTAACATCATACTGATATTGTTTTATTTTGAAGGTAGAATAGAATATTTTAGAATGCCTCAAAATTATATTATCTTTTTACCTAATTCAAAGATTTTTTTATATTTAGGCATGTTCTGTTCATTGAAATTATATATAACAAAATTCGCCATCATTGTCTCATTAATAGCTTGTCCAATACGAAAGGCTAAGGGTGTTGGACCTGCATAGAAGAGATGAAAAGTTTTAATGAATGGATTTTGACGTCTAATTTGACTTAATGCTTGATAAAAAGCATTTGTGAAGTCATTGAGTTGTTTTCGATATTTTAACCATTCTCGTCCCGGTCCATTTGCGGTGATACGATAAATCCCTCCACATATTGGGATGTGTTCCAGATAATCTTGAGGATTAATTTTACTTGAGATTTCAAATAACATGATAAAGTTTTCATTTTTATTACCCATATTAATTTGAGTATCATCGATGCTAAATTGGTCTTCTGGTTCCAGTTCGGTCTTGAAATCCCATTGCCATTTATGTTCGATTCGATTATATTGAAAAGGGGTAACTTTTACTCCATCTCCAAGTAAGAATCCTAGATGAATAACGAGAGGTATCCTATGAATAGAGAATAAATAGAAATCACGAGGAATAGAAGAATTTTTCTTTAATAAACCGAGTATTTCCTCTTGTTTTTGTCGTTCTTTTTCCCATTGAGAATCGTCACCTAACAGATCCGTTAATGTAACTATTTCTTCTATATAATCAAAGGATTCATGAATAAATTCAGATTGTATAAGAGATTTTCCAATAAGAGCAATTCTTGTAGAATAATGAATAATTGCTGTTTTCTTAAATCGATGCAGGGTTTTGAATTGAGTCACATACATCGTCCATTCTTGCTTTTTCTGTTTTAATACCTCAAGTGGGAGCGGTGGTTGCCCTAAATCACTCCTAGTATGGGCCAACCCATGATGATTTAAGCAGAGTACAACCAAATTGTCGTAACTATTGTCCTGGGTTTCATGATAAGGGATTATGTGATGGATTACCACATTTTGACATTTAGAAATATCCCAGCAAACACAACATTTCCACTCTGAATCTTGAATTAACTGAGAGATTACTGATTTTGGAATTGGTTTTCGACTCATTTTATCCCAAATTTCTTGCATTTCTTGTTCATTAAAGGATCGAAGAAGATCTTTTTTAGTTGATTTCTTTAATTTTGACTTGGTAAATTTTTTATCCACAATTTTTTTTGAAAGTTCCTCTGAGAAACCTAATGCAATGAAAGATTGAATCTTTTTTTCCAAGAGTTTTATCCCCTATTCTTCTTTCTCTTGAATGTTAATAGTAATTGAAATAATATTTTCTTTTTCATAATAGTACCCTACTGGGGGAGATTTTGGGACAAAAATCAACAAAACAACCCAAAGAATTTTGCCAAAGTTGGGATTATCAATCATTTCCAGCATTGACAGGTGATCTAGAAAGGAGGCTTGCTTTGATCCATTGGGATGAGTATGCCATTCACCTATATAATCCAGATCTGGGTGTTCTCTCTTGATTTCTTCCATTTGAGTATAAATATGATTGGTTATTCTCTCAACAGAAAGAGGAGTCCTAAAATTTGTATTTAAATCTTCAATAATATGAGTTACCTTAATTTGGATTTGATCTGGGAACTCTTTTTTATTACCCATTAGAATTCCCGCTCTTTCATTTTGATTGAGCTTTTTATTTTTAAGATAAAAGAACCGTCTAGGGTCGTTTTTTTCAGTCGATTTCTCTGAGCATCCAACCAAATTGTTTGAAACAAGTGAAATTAAAGGAAGAAGAAGCATTATTGAATTAACATTTTTAATTGTTTTCATTGGATTAATTTTTCATTTTTTAAGATCATGTTTATATATATTTAGCTAAACATTCAAATAAAATATTTTTTTGCTAGAACTTCATATTCTTCTTGGTGTTTTGCTTGGAATGTTAATTCACCGTTTAAAGCTTGCCCGCAGATGGGACAATCTTTCAGGCGTGAGAATGCGAGATATCGAATTTGATATGGCTCCTCGAAAATCCAACCCTTTCGATTGCTTATTAAAACATGATCCACAAAAGTATCAGGAATTTTTTTTTCCAAAACTGTATTTTGAGCAAGAGTCTGAAGGCTCATGCGAACTGTTTTTAAGGCAATTTCCCATATATCAAGGTTGATCCCTGGAATTCCCGGAGTTTCGTAAGAACCTATTGGAAAAGAGGATTTCTTAGAGTCTAATGAGTCTTGAATATCATTCCCATCACCCCCATTAATATCTTGTATAAGACTTGGAAAAGTAGAAGGATCTTTTTGACTTTGAATACGAATACATTCTGCACAAGCAGTTACACCCGGGATCACGCGATATATTCGCCCATAATGTCCTGAATCTAAACATATTGAATAGATTGCAGGAGTATTACTTTGTATGCAAAGTTTTTGTATTTGTATTTCATCTTCCTCTGAGTCAATTGCACAGATTACTAAATGTGAAGTTTTTAAAATCTCTAAAAATTGAGAGCGAAACTGAGGATGGAGAGGAGATCCAAAAAACGACTCTACATCTATTAATGGATTGATCTTCTTTAAATGATCATCGTATACTTTTGCTTTAGGATAGCCTACAGAGCCAAGAAATTCTTGATTTCTAAGAACATTTTCTGGTTTTAAAACATCCGAATCAAACAAGTAAAAATGTTTTATTCCATTACGAGCAAGTTCATCAGCGATTTTACTTCCTAAGGAACCTAATCCAATGATGCATATTCGACGAGTATCCAATATGTTATGAGCTCCTTTTAAATAATCTTTTTGTCTTAAATAGATAGCATCAAAAAAGCTCACTTTCTGGGGGATTAACAAATATTTTGGATTTATTGAAGTCCTTGGTAATAATAAAAGAATTGGTATTGCTTTAGGATAATCTCTATTCCCAATTAAATGAGGAATATTATGAAGCGTAATTCCGCTTGATTGTAATCTTGAATTTAATTTATCCCAATTAACAAGGGCAGCTTTAATCTTTTTATATTTAGATTCAGGTACAAAAGAATACTCCATATTGAAAAATTTAGTTGAAAATTGTAACAATTGAGTTAAAATATTGTAATCGCTAGAACCCTCTTCAATTATTACAAATAAAGGTAATTTAAGGTCAAATGGATTATTTGACAAGGAGGGTGTTAAGATCCCAAATAAACAATTTTTCTTTGAATGATTTTGCATTATTTGGAGAAATAATTTATCATCCATGTATACATCGCTTGAAAGCGCATAATCTCCTATAGAATACTTTTTTGATCGATGATAAAATGTTAATTTTTTATTATAAGTTTGATATATTAAACTCCTAAAACTTTTAAGGACATCTCCTAATCGACAACTCTGTTTCCATCCAGATTCCCCTGAATCGCGAGTAAAAAGGCATAAATGTTTATCATGAAATGCATGTCCAAACCATTTTTCATCTATCCATACTTCATTATATCCTTCATTAGTATAGCAGAATAGGTGTGGTGGTAAAAGGGGATAAAGATAATTGTAAAATATACGGAAAAAAAAGGGTTCATTGTTAAATTCTAACTTACCTTGCCAAAAATTTTGCTTTTGATCATAATTAATTTGCAATTTTATATCTGGATTTATTTCTTGAAATTGGTCAAGATGCCGCATGTCTTCATATAATATTTGAAGATCCATTTTTCATAAATAACAATCAATTAATTTTAAAATTGCGCAAATCGGCGATTAGGAGAGTCAGGAGATAACCGAGGTTGATCAGATGTCTTAGATTGGTCTTGATTTGGATTTTTACTTGGGAAACTTGAAGAGGGAGTAGCTCCTAAATTAAATTGAAAACCCTCGGGTTTTTTCCGAAAAATTCTCTCCCAATTATTTTTAGACCCGTGATTTGCTAATTGTAGAGTCCATTTTGCCACACGGATAATACGCTTTTTTTGAGATACTGTAATGACTTCTTCATCCGTTAAAATGTTTTCCAGATTCGCTGGATCTTTAATGGTTATTTGAAGCATTTGATCTGCAATAAATTGCCACGCGGCCATTGCTGCTTGGTCTAAAGATATTCCTTCTCTCTGAGCCTCTAGAACTCGAATTCCAATTAATTCCAATAAAAAACTTGGAATCTCAAGCAGATTTCTGAGTTTCCATAATTTCAAAATCTTTAATACATCTCTACGCCCACAATCCTTAATGATTCTTATATGCTTTTTTACACTTGTCCTAAAACGTTGTCCCGTCTTATTTTTATATAACCATGCATCTTCTTCATTTTTTGGCAATCTTTTTCCAGGTACTACATCAATATGATAATCTTCTCGTTTCTCAATCCGAATTGATACATTCTTTGGATGGACATTATAATCGTCTTGAAATTTGCGTTGGAGCTGAGCTAGGATTTTAAAATAGAGATCACGGACACTCCATTGAATATCGTTAGGATAATAACACACTATATCTAAATCATAAGCGTCCGCGATTATCATATCTTTACCAAAGGAACCTCCATAATAAAATGTCGGATGGGGTAAATTGTCTAAAGATAATAAAACTTTCTCAATTTTATCACGATCATTGCGCATTTCATTTAAGCCTTGCGTAGGTATAGATTGATCAGAAATCAAATCTTGAAGATATTGAATTATACTCATTTTCAACTAACTCTTTATAACTTTAGGAAAACTTTATCTTTTTTATTATTAAATACTAATTTTTAATATTTATATTTAAGCAATTTCCAAAATAATATTCTTATATTAAACTCGCTCATAATTTTATAAAAAAAATTTTAATATTCATTCCCTTAAACATTTTTCTTTAAACAATTTAGTAAGATATCTTCTTTAATAATTCCTTATTAATATCCGAATCTCGCTTTCTTTTTTAATAAAAGAACTTAGATCTTGCTTACAACAGTTTTTAAAGAATTGTTCATATTGCTTTAATTGTTCCATTATTTCAGACGGGAAGAATTGAAAAACAAGATAAAGACTAAATATTTAAGACTTTAAGCTCATGTATAATTTTTAACTTCACAAATATTTTTTCTTATAATTCAAAACCGTTTCGTATTCCAAATCAAATTTTCCTCCTTTCCTGAAATCTATGTGAACAACAATAGAAGGCATAGGATTATTCCTATTTAAAAAAGATAGGAGGAAAGGAAACGGGCATCCATTGAAGTATCGTTTTTATGAAAAAACAAAAAAAAGCACCGTTACTATTCCAAGAGCAATAATAGAAGCTAATAATTTAGATTGGAACTATAACGATACGATTCACATCCGAATAAAAACCATTAAAAGTTATAAGGGATTATTTTTGTTCAAGAAATAAATAAATGAGAATATTACCAGTTGAAATTCTTCTTAATCTATTCAATGTTGAATGGTCGAATGATTTTTTACAATAAAAATCAGATCATACAATTGTGATCTATAAGCTGAAAAATGTGAAGTAAAATACGATGACGCTAAACAAAAAGAACTATTAACAGTAAAAGGATTAG
>JAUXAJ010000232.1 GCA_030620005.1 Promethearchaeota archaeon
TAAAAATAAAACAAAAATGTGTCTAGTAATTGAACGAAGAATGGAAAAATAAGGTGTCTACGCCCGCGCTCGTGTTAAATTACGATATAATGCAAAAAAACATAGAAATAATGGCCAAATTTGTTAAAGAAAACAATATTAGCTTACGACCACATCTAAAAACCGCTAAACTTCCAATTGTGGCTCACATGATTCTAAAAGCTAGTGGTGCCAAGGGAATTGCCGTAGCAAAAGTAGGAGAAGCCGAGATTTTTGCACAATGTGGATTTGACGACATTCTAATAGCAAATCAAGTGTATGAACCCATTCAAATAAAGAGATTAGTTAATATAAATAAATATGCTCTTGTAAGGGCTTGTGTTGATTCAAAAGAAAACATATTAGAATTAAGTAAACACGCTACGAAAGCAAACATCGAACTCGAGGTGTTAATTGAGATTAATTTAGGTTTAGGAAGAGCTGGTGTAAGTTCTAGCGAATCTGCTTTAGAATTAGCACGATTTATAAAAGAAACTCCTGGTGTAAAACTCGTTGGGCTTCAAGGATACGAAGGTCACCTTACTCCAATGATGAATCTAGAGATGAAAGAAAAAATGGCCAATGAATGTTTTAAATTGATTTCAGACACGAGAGATCTTTTGAACAATAACGGTTTCAATATAGATTATATTTCTACTTCTGGCTCAACAACGTACATGTACGCCGCAAAATATGGGGGAATCACCGAAGTTCAGCCAGGAACATACGTTTTTTCCGACGAGCATCTACAGAGAGAAATGCCTATTTTTGAACCTGCTGTAACTGTATTAACTACCATTCAAAATCAAACGGGAAAAAAAGAATTTACCTTGGATGCTGGAACTAAGGCCATACCTACAGGAGACGGGAAACCCATCGTAAAAAATCATCCAAAAATAAAATTTAGGGTATTAAACGAAGAACACGCACAAATTAAGGCATTAGGGGTGGACTTGAAACTCGGACAGAAAATTGAATTAATTCCCGCTCACATCTGTCCCACGGTAAATCTCTACGATTTCATTCATGTGATAAAAGAGAATGAGCATGTAGGCAAATGGAAAATTCTAGCACGAGGAAAAAATTATTAAAATTATAAAAATTAACTTTTTTTTAAATTTAAGCAAAAAGATTTAAATTCTGATTTTAAAATTCTTGGCAAGATGAATAAATTATTAAAATTATGAAAAATAACTTTTATAATAAACTCAAGAGGTTAAAATTATTAAAACAGAATGGTGTTAAATTAAAATGACTGATAGTGAAAAGGTTAACCCAGGTACGCCTGTTGCTGGACCTTATAGTCCCGGAATAAAAGTAGGAAACTTACTATTCGTTTCTGGTCAAGGTCCAGCACAAGGTACAACAGATATAAAAGACCAGACTTTAACCGTGCTCGAAAATGTTAAAAAGGTGGTTGAAGCTGCGGGATTAAAAGTATCAGATATCGTTAAAACCACGGTTTTTTTGAAAAATATGAAAGATTTTGGAAAAATGAATCGAGTTTACAAAAAGTTTTTCATTAATAATGGAGTAGCTGAGAAATTTCCAGCCCGAAGTACAATAGAAGTATCAAGCTTACCTGTAGCTTCGATGTTAGTCGAAATAGAAGCTATTGTAGTATTTTAAACTCATTATTAATTTTTCTTACTTCCTATTTTTTTTTATGATTTATAAATCATAAAAAAGATTTTTTTATTGCGTTATACTAGTTATTATTAGTCGGGAAGACCCCCATACAATTTAAAATAACTATGAAGAACTTGAATAATAAAATATGATAAATTACTATATGAAGGGAAAAATATATGGAATATGAAGAAATTAAAAAAAGAATTAAAATTATAGCGGAAGAGGATGTTAAGGGCATACCAGAAGATGAGATGGCTAAAGTTCGAAAAAAAATTGCCAAAAAATGCCCTAAATCGAAACCTCTATATGAAGAATTGAAAAATTTAATACCCGGAGGCTCTCAACACCAGTTAACTATTAAAGATCCTTTTGCCGTTACGATGAAACGAGCACTTGGCACGAGAATGTGGGACATCGATGACAATGAATACATCGATTATCTCATGTCTGCTGGAGCGTGTATCTTGGGGCATAATTTTCCACCCTTTAAGGAAGAAATGATCAAGGTATTAAACGATCTCCCACCAGATCTTTATTGGAACTGTGAATGGGAAAATAAAGCAATTAAAATGATTCAGAAACACATGCCTTCCATAGAAAGATTGCAATATTTTCAATCAGGTACAGAAGCTGATATGGCTGCATTACGCATTGCCAGAGTGTTCACGGGAAACGATAAAATCATCAAGATTAGTGGAGCATACCATGGTTGGAGCGATCAACTCGCAGTTGACATTCACATTCCCTTTTCAGGGACAATGGAAAGCGATGGAATCCCTCGTGGATGCTTTAAAGATACAATCAGCATTCCTCCCGGCGATTTAGAAGCTCTCGAAGAAAACCTTAAAAAATGGTCGGCAAAAAGAGCTGGAGTTGCTGCAGTTTTAATCGAGCCATTAGGACCAGAATCAGGGTCCATCCCCGTTCCATTTAATTTTGCCAAGGTAGCTAGAGAATTATGCGATCAATACGACACCCTATTAATATTTGATGAAGTCGTAACGGGATTTAGATTAGACATGGGCGGCGCTCAAAAATTTTTCAACGTCAAGCCTGACATGACAGTATTAGGTAAAATCATAACTCACGGTTTTCCATCTTCTGGAGCTGTCGGAGGGCGAGAAGATGTAATGAGCGTCATCACTGGTGATGTGGAGGCAGGTGGGAAACACGCATTTGTAGGTGGAACAATGAGAGGAAATCCTTTAACAGTCGCTGCAACATATTGGGGTATTAAATTCATGGAGGAACAAGACGCGATTAATAAAGCTGGTAAGGCCGGAGACGATTTAGTGAAAAAACTAAGCGATTTATTCGAACAGCACGATCGTCCGAATTATTTTGCGTATAATTACATGTCGTGCGTTCATTACGAAACCTTTTCTCCTTTAGCAATGGACATTAGAGATGCAAATAACATAGCTAAAGCTGTCTTCAGAAAGCATTGCGTGGACGATCTTGCGACTTTTTTCTTATCCGAAGGTGTCATAACGAAATACGGTAATAGAGCTTTCACTTCGATGCAACACACTCCCGAAGATAACGATAAATTCGTAGAAGCTTTTGATAAGGCTTTAAAAATCATACCTAAATATTAATTTTTTTTTTAAGATTTCATCCTTCTTTTTTATAAAAAGAACTTGAATGGAATTCGAAATTAACATTTTTAAAGTTTAATTATTAAATATACTTATATTACTTTCCCTGTTAATTGTATTTTCCCTTTTCCAGCCAATTTCTGCATGTTCTTAGTCTCAACTCGCATATTACCACATGGCTCAATATAGGTTTTGTTTAGGCTATCCAATAAAATCAGAATTACATTCATTTTTTTAAAAATATTCTAAGTGTTTATTATGATAATAATAAAAATTTTAAATTTAAGTATTAAATAGTCTTATCTATAATTTAAAAAAAAAATCGAATATACAATGTCGAGTACAAATAACGGACGGTTTAATAAGTGGCGGATACCCAGACTAGTTGTTTATTTGTGCGGCGTAGTTACTATTTTCTGGTTCTTCTTTAGTTTTATTGGATTAATCATTGGAGTAATATATTTTGTTTATTGGAAAGATATCGCTTGGAAACGTCACGGGATCGCTTTAGCACTTTATATTGGTTTCATTACTGTCTTAACAGATGTGTATAACGGATTAGCTCCATTAAATTTGGCTATTTACGGAGGTCTATTATTTATAACGGCTTATACATCAACAGTATTAATCTATGGCTTTTTACAAGAGAAAAACGTGAGAAAAATTGAATTTATTCCTTTAATATGTCAGAAGTTAAGCTCGCAATCTAAAAGAGTTAAAAAATCGTTAAAAATCCTCTTGATCGTTCTTCCAACAATATCGTGGACTTTAGTTAACATTGATTTAGGACTAATGTTCGACAATACCACGCGGTTGTTATGGGTTAACGCTCCTTCTAAAGTGAGAGTTAGCGAAACTTTTCAAGTTACCGTCCAAGCTTGGGATCCATATGAGCGTTTAAGCGCAAATTACAGGGGAACTGTTGAATTCTCTGTTGAATCATATAATCCTAATAATATGCAACTTCTTAGATCGATTGCTGCTTCTCTACCAGAACCATATACATTTACTGGACAAATATTTGGTTCCGATATTGCCTACGAAATAAAGGACGGTAAGGATAATGGAATGCACGTCTTTGACGCTTCCATCAGGACGCCGGGCATTCATTATCTTTTAGTGAAAGACAGCACCACGAATAACGTTTATTATAGCAATCCTATTGTAGTTGGCACCTTTCTTGGAATGAAAAGGATTGCTTGGGGAGATATTCATTCTCATTCGATTCTATCAGATGGCACGGGCAATCCTGACCATCACTTTTACTTTGCACGTGAAGTAGCCTGTCTTGACTTTAATGCTCTTACGGATCATGCGGAAATCTTGATGTGGAACCCCTTGTCTCTTGATATTCTCGAAAGAGAGACAAACAAAGCCTATGAACCTGGTGAATTTGTCACATTTCACGGAATTGAGTGGACTAATGTTCGGACTGGCCATTATGTTTGTGTTTTTAGCGGAGATGTATTGTTAAAATCACCAGTCCTCGACTCTTATTTACAGGTAACTGCTCCAGAGCAATTATGGAACGTGTTGGACAATTTTACGGCTGAACAAGATTGCAAGGCGTTAGCACTACCCCATCACACGACTAAAAAGACTTACATCCAAGATTGGACGTACATGAATCCAAAATATGTCAAAATTGCAGAGGTCACATCGGTGCACGGAGAATTTCTATTTGAACAAAGACACCCGTTAAATTATCGAGGTGCGATTGATCCACCCCCCGAATATGTAAGTGGTTCTTCAATCATTGACGCTCTTTCCATGGGCAAAAGATTGACGTTATATGCAGCAAGCGATGAGCATGACGGCCATCCAGGTCATAGCCTTAGCCACACGAGAGCTTGTGTTGGTCAACAACGCCCTTATTCTACTTGGCACACGCGAAATGAACATCCATACCCTGGTGGCTTAACGGCTGTGCACGTTGACGGTCTTACTAGGGAGAGTGTATTTGATGGATTATATAATCAACGAATATTTGCCAATTCTGATCATGGACGCCCCATTCTTCATTTCACCATCAACGGACAGGATGTTGGAGACGGTTCAACTCTAATGGTTGAAAGACAATGGTTCCCACGGGAAATTAAAGTTATTTTAGCCCAAGATGGGGTTCCCCCCGCATTAAAGTCGATGGTCGCTTCAGTGACAGCTAATTGGATTCCTGATTGGGATGCAACAATAGAAATCATTAAAAATGGACAGTTATGGCGGTCGATAAGAGTTTCTGAACCCGTTCAGGAAATCATGGTTACTGATCTCATGCCCATCACAGGAGCTTCTTATGAAGATAGGTGTATTACTGAGGGTAATGACTCGTACATAAATTCTTATAGCGACAATCCTATCAATCCAAGTAAATTGAACACTGGTGGATTTGATTATTACTTGGTTCGAATAGTTGGAGATAATGGCAGAACATCCTATATAGGTCCAATATGGATAGGTTATGAATAGGTTATAACCTTTTTTTTATAATAAACTCACCTTACTTTAATTCCCTTTAGTTTAATGATATCGGAGGGATTTTTTCATTTTAAAATCCAATGAGTGATATAAAAATTAAACAATTTTTATCCTTCTATAAAATGAGATCTTTACTCCTCATACTCGTAAATATTATGATCCGTTCTTGCGAGAGTTATCATATCTATAACATTACAACCCTTTTCATTCAATCTAAAGCAAATTTTGTCTTTAGTTTCTCCGTCAGTAATAATATCATCTATTAACAATATTCTTAGCTGATCTAAATCATTATTATCGCAATTTATAGAGTATTCCTTCTTATAATCAGATGTTCGATTTATACTACTTAAACTCATTGGAATACTGAAAATGTTGCTAAATTCCTTACTAATTATTTCAACTGAGTTATAAGAATACTCTAATTTCGCAGGTACAGGAATTATTTCATCATAATTTAATGATCCAATTATAATTTTTAAATAATTAGCATAAAAATTTGAAATTATTTTCAATTGTTGCTTTCTAGATGTTCTTATAAAACTGCTTGGAGCTCTATGCAATGGTCCCGATTTAGAATAAAACACTATGTTTGAAAATGCGGGATATTTTAGATTAGGAGCGTCTCTTGAATCATTATCATAAGTCCCTTGGGGATAATATGCTCCCAAAGAAATAACATCATCAGTTTTAGGTTTTAATGTTAAATCATAAAACCAGAAAGGTCTTCTAAATTCATCTGGAAAGTTAGGATCTATATTTAGCAGGAATCTCCCTTTAATAAGTGGAATTGAATTAATAGTAATTTTTTTATATGTAAATATTCCAAAATCAAATTTAATTTGCTTAATCTTTAAAATCCTCCATTCTCTTAAAATAATCCTTTTCTAGAACATCAACTATAATTTTAATATTACTTAGATCATTTTTTATTTCAATTCCACCCTCATCCCTAACAATCTTTAAAACATGTGCATTATAATGGTCCCAATTCTTTGGCTCTAAATAAAATATTAAACGCTTGGCTGCTTTTGCAAACTTATACTGCCATTTCGTTCCCGATTTATAATTGCCTTCAATGAAGATGCTACCTAATGATAATTGTGCAGAAAGTCGGTTTCTCATTTGTAGCGTGAATTTAGTGACGCGATTCCATAGAAAGCTTTGTGATATTAGTGCGCCATTTTTAATGACAGATTGTATATATTGCTTATTTTCAGGAGGATAAACATTCTCAACACCCGATGCTAATACACCTATATACCTCCCATTTTGTTTATGAGCTCCTAAAAAAGCCTCAATATCTATACCTTTAGCAAAACCATTTATAAGAGTGAATTCATACTTAGCTAAAAATCCCGCAATTTGGCGGGTCTTAATTATTGCATCTTTTGTTGGCGCTCGAGATCCACATATAGAGTAAGACTTTAAATCTTTATCTATAATCTGACCTTTGATGAAGGCTAAATCACGCTTTTCTGGTTGCAATATTTGAAGCAATTTAGGAATATTTTTATCAAAGGGGGTTAAAATTGTAATATTTTTCTGTATGCAATATTGAACTAATTTCTCCAATTCAGAGTATTCCTTTTCATTAGGATGGAAGTCATATAGATTTGAAATTTTATTGAAATAATCTAAACTTGGTTTCTTTTTAGAAAGTAGGATTTTTGTTAACATATCTTTATTCAGGGATTTAAAGCGAGAGATCTCCATTGTGGGACTCTGAAATAGTTTAATAAGCCCTGATTTAGAGAATTTCATAATGCGTAATAGAAAAATATAATCAATTATTTTTCGGTGTGAATTTACTTCTTCTAGCATTTTTCATTCAATATTTGATTTTATTATTTTTAAAAATAATGTCACTCCTAAATTTATAATCTATAATTTTTTAAGATGTATAGATTATATTTTATCCTAATTTAATTTAAATAAAAAATTTAGTTGATTTCATCCAACTCTTTTTTTATAGAATTACAAAGAAAGTGGTAAAATTTATTAAATTATTGATATGATCTTTACTAATTTAGACATTATAACATATGTTTAAATATATGGTTAAACATGTATTTATTATGGTTTCAAAAACTATTACAATAACTGAAGAAGTATATAACCTCATAAAGAACTTAAAACAGAAAGATGAAAGTTTTTCAGAATTATTAAAAAGGTTAGCAATGCAGGTAAATGGTCAAAAATTAAAAGATTTTTTTGGTTCTTGGGATATAAATGATCACGAGCATGAGGAAATTCAGGAAGTAATTAAGCGTAATTCAATCCCATTTAATGGAGAAAAGAGGAAATTTGATTGATTATTCTTGATACAGACATTCTTATTAATATTTTGCGAAAGATGAATCGCGGAGAGCAATGGAAAGATTTTTTAAAGGACAAATCAATAGCCTTCACCACAATTACCGCTTTTGAACTATTTCTAGGAGCAGAAATCTCCAAAAAACGTGATCAAAATATGAAGGTAATAAAAAGTTTAGTACAACAATTTCCTGTCCTTCCTCTTTCAATAAAAAGTGCATATCTCGCAGGAAGCATATTTTCAGATTTACAAAAAAAGGGACAAATGATCGAGTTGAATGATATCTATATTGCGGCAATTACCTTAGAACATAATGCTGAGTTAGCAACAGATAATGTCAATCATTATCAGCGTATCACTCATTTAAAGATTGTAAACATATAACCATGCTACGACCAGCCTCCAAAAGACAAGCGTCGTGGGTGTTCACCATATTGGTTTCGAAACAGATGACTTGGTTGAACTCGTAAATCATAAAAA
>JAUXAJ010000049.1 GCA_030620005.1 Promethearchaeota archaeon
CGAATGTATATTGGCAGATCAGATGACGAGGACACGTGGAAGGTTTATAACGCGAGGGATGGAACTGGCGGTCATTTAGTTGGTCCAGGTCCAGAGCATTTGCTAACTACCGCTGAAACAATTGAGCAGGCGATATGCTTGGTTGCTAAACTGTGTTTAAGACCCGCAGATAACTCAAAGGGTAGAATGATAAAGCTTTCTCATTGGATTGATCTTGAGCGTAAATATAAAGGCGTGCAATTTCCAAACGATTTAGAAAGATTCATTCGCGTTGAAGCTGACATTCCAATTAACGTGAAAGACGAAATTAAAGATTACTTGAAAGAAAGGGGCTGGAAACCTAAAGAAATAATTGATCCAACCTTACTCAAACGCCTGTGTAGGACAGGTTAAATTCCTACTCATATAAAATCCTTTTTTTTAATATTATTCTTTTTTATATTAAATTTCATCGGCAAACGAGCATTAGTTATATCTCCTTTTTAGCAATGAAATATTATTAAATTCAACAAATAAGCTAATATACTAATTTAGCATTCTCTAATCAATAAAAAAAAGAAGTGTACGATTTTGGACAAAAAAAATAAAGATATTTTAAAATTATCAAAATTACTTGAGCATTGGGCGGATCATAACGATTCTCACGTGGAATCTTTTCTAAAATGGCGTGATATCGCAAGAGATCGAGGATTAAATGATGTTGTTGAGAATTTGGAAAAGGCGATTGAGATGATGGATAAATGCACGGAATATTTGCTATTAGCTCACGAAGAATTGAAGTGATTTTGAACGAAATTTGCTTAAATTAAAAAGACATTAATTAAATGTCAATAAGAATTTTTCAATTTTCAAAGAATAATAAGCTATATATCTCAAATGAAAAACGAAATAGCTATAGGAATAGATTAATCAATGGCGCTAATTGTTCTTTAAAAAATTCAATTCTCTCGTACACCAGATCAGTTTTTTGAGAAAGCGTCCATAATAACACGGGAATATTTAGATCCGAGTAAGTAAACAGTTTCTCGCCCCGAATGGTAAATTTATTTGAAGGAAATTCCAACGAAATCGTATTTTCTTTAACTAAACCAATGGTATCATAAAAGTTATGGAGCGTCTGTAATAATAAAGCAGTATTATGTATCAACTTCTCGTCAGTTGGAGATTTAGTATAACTTCCGAAAATTAAACCGTCCATCGAAATCAAGCTTGCTCCCTTGCCGTTAAAAGATTCCGTAAAATCTTCCAGAATGTGTTCTATTATTTCTGAAGTATCGGAGATTATTGTTAAAGCTTTGCTAAACATTTGGGTTATGGTTGTTTTTTGGAATATCGATGTATCACAGTATTCAATTTCGGGCATTTCAAAATCCTCGATGACTTGATCAAATGCATTTTTAATCGCAGTAACATTTTTTTGCCATTCAAGAGTTCTTCGAATGTCTTGATCTGATTTATGAATAACGACCATTATTGGCGGATGTTCGTCCATTTTTTCTAACGATTCAAGTACTTGTTTAAAGTAATTCGCAGATTCTAAGATTCTCTCAGGGTCTTGGACATCGATAACGTATAGGGTCAAATCTACTTCGGTAAAAAACAATTCCGGCTTGTTAAAGTAATAATTTTCACGATATTGCACCTGACCACCAAGGTCCCAGCTGATTATCGGGTATCCCCAGAGGTCAAGTTTTTCTCTTTTCACTCCTTTTGTGGGGAGCATGTTTCTAATAGTTGAGTATTTGTTCTGGAGCACTGCTAAAATAGAACTTTTTCCCCCGTTATCAAGACCAATCATTAGAATTTTTTTTTGTCCCCTGATCTGCTGTTTAACTAATTTTTCTACTACTTTTGCTATTTTTATCCATTTTATAAATATCTGAGACGCAAGACCTCTGATTTCAGGTAATTTATCGATTGATTGGCTGGCAAGATCTTCAATCGTATTTATTCCATTTGTGGATAAATTTTTCCCACTTATGACATCAACTCCAACAAGCGCTTCTGGTTTTAACTTTAAGACATGTTCAATTTCGCTGATTTCTACGGAAGTTTTAAGGAATTCTTTAATATTTTTAATGTTTTCTATTGACATTGGTTATTAATCCTTTCTGATTTAATTTTTTATTGTAATACAAAAAATAATAGACTTATTATTAAATATAAGTTTTATTTTAAAAATTTTTACTACTCATGAAAAATTATTTTAAAAAAATACAAAAACTCTGAATTTTGGATCTTGAAATTTGCTTATATGGACCGGAAAAAAAATTTATGTATATTGACTTGTTAGCAGTATTCAACTCCCCCTCTGCAAGTTTTCGGGGCTTATAAACCATTGTTTTAATCCACCAAATTTTTTTTTCTAATTATAATTTGGGAGATCTTCTATATTAATGTTTTCCTAAAAGCTGGACTCTTGTACTCTTCAATTATTGATAGATTTCTGTCAAGGAAAAAAAGAGATCCAAAAATTTAATTGATATAGACTCAAATTTTTGCATGATAAGTAAATGAAAAAAAAAATATGTCATTACCTAAAAGTCATTTTTGCCTGAATTTTTTAAAAATTTTTATTTTCATGAAAACACAAGTGCTTTGATTTTTAACAATCTTGTTCAAATGAATCTGATTTAAATGTTTCCAAAACCTATATTTATTTATTAATCAAATGATATGTACTAATTAGTGATTTTACACAACAATTAAATTTAAGGTTTGGCAAACTTGGCTGAAAGGATTCCCCAAAATATCGTGATCGTTCTTGATACTTCTAGATCAATGTATAGATCGGATTACAAACCGAATAGATTGGAATCGAGCAAAAATGCGTTAAAGGAATTAATAAAACAACGGATAGAGGTCGATACATCAAGTTCATTTGCCATTGTTACATTTTCAGACGAAGCAAAAAAAATTATAGATTTCAGTAATTTCCCTGATCAACTCTATTCTGCCATTGATTCTCTCACATTTGGAGGTCTTTCTGCAATGGGAGACGGATTAGCTTTATCGATCAAAATAATCATTTCTGAGTTGAGAAAGGTTGGCGCAAAAATTCCTCGAATTGTCCTACTTTCTGATGGCAACTATACGCAAACAGACATAGACCCAATTAAAATGGCTAAATTGGCCTCAAGCGTTAATATCAAAATTGACTCTTTTCGGCTTGGAGACTCGGATTCTCATAATATTTTAAAAAGATTGAGCGACATTTCTAATGGCAGGCATTATTATATTAATGATTCTGAATCATTAATTGGTTCTGTTCGCGAGCTTTCTTTGGATAATGTGAAGTCTTTTGAAAAAAAACTAGGTTCTCCATCAGACAGTTCAGCGTTACTTAGCAAAATAGCTGCTAAACTTTTAAAAGTTTCAGAATTAACTAAAGATCAAGAAGAAAATTTGAAGCAATTAAGAGGAGAAGTAGACTATAAAAAATGTTCCATTTGTTTTGCCGATAAGGATCCAACTACAAAAGGTTCTTTTTACATCACCGGGAGATATTGCCCTAATTGCCAAATGCCTTTCCACATATATTGTTTAGCTGGCTGGGCGGCTTCTCAAAAAGATATTAAGCTAAAGAGATCTGGAACTTGCCGATGTCCTCATTGTTTTTATTTATTGAAAATTCCAACTGAAGTTGCTCAAGTCCAAAAATTGCGCGTTTTATCTGGAACCCAAGCGCAGAAAATAATTGGCCCTGCTGAACCCTTGATGTTTGATGCAAAATCACTAAACATTGATGAACTTGGAGAAGGGGCCTTATACGAAGCGTGTCCCCAGTGTAATTATATTTTTGAACCTAATCAAAAAGTGGTGATGTGCGGAAATTCTGATTGTCAAGCACTTTATCACGAAGATTGTTTTCATGAGTTAAAGGATCAGCGATGCAAAAAGTGTGAAGCGAAATTATTCCTTTAAGTGGTTAAATATTTATTGTTAATGAGATTTTGAATTTTCAGAAATTTATAAAGAATATGTGATTAACAGTTGTCTGATATAACACCATATATTTATGGAAATATCAAAATGGGCCGTGGCAATTTTGATTTACCTCCCATTCTGATTGGAACTCTTTTTTATCAAGGAGAGCAGTTTGTTGATCGAAAGGAACCCGAAAAATTTGACGAACTAAAGGCGAAAAAGCGAATAGAGACGCAAAAAGCTCTAGCAGAAAAATATAAAATTCCAGATTTAGTAGAGATTTCGGGGATTACTCCTAAAGCGATGAAAAAATATTTGGAATTTTATTTGGATAATTTTCAACCTCCCTTCGTGTTAGGCGGAACTGTTGATGCTCGAACTGCTGGTGTTGAATATCTTGACGAAAGGGGTATCAAGCCTAACGAATATGTATACAATACGATTTCTAATCTTAAAAACAAAAAGGAACTCGAAGTTATTCGAAAATTCAAAATTGAGTCCATTGTTATCTTGATACTAGGTTCAGAAAACATGACTTCTACTCAAAGATTTAGCTATCTCACTAAAAAAAGTGGTCCAGAAAATATTAGTTTATTAAGTGGGGTTAAAAAATTAGGAGTTGATAAAATTTGGATTGATGGAGGCGTAATTAATTTAGAAAGTTTAGCTCACATATTAGAAACTCAACAATTAATAAGTACTTCTTTACATCTTCCTGTTGGAACTGCATCAAACCTCTTCTTGTTCAAGTATTCATCACCTAGATTGAATATCAAGTTCAACACTCGATATAGAAGGGCCAGTATAATGTTTATCGCGGCATGGTTCTCTAATTTCGTCTTTTATGGCGCCATTGAAGACGCTAAAGAATGTTTTAGCTCGGCCTTTCAAGCGACTGAATTTAAGAGCGTGGTCCGCGAAAAAAATATTAAACTTTTTTAATAAAATTACAATTTAAAAAACAATTTATAATTATAATTTATTATTTTAGTAAATTAAAATCTTTAAAAACATGAAAAAAAAAGATTCATGAGAATTTAATGAGATACTAGTGAAAGAGAACATGATTAGCAACCACGATAAAGATGATAAAGAAATAGAAGCTATTACTTTAATAGATCAAGCTCAAAATTTGGCAGATATGGGAAAAGGCGTTGAGGCAATCAACCTTTTCGAAAAAGCCGCTCAAATATTTCTGGATTTAGGAAGTTACATCAAGCTTGACGAATTATTCATCCAAATAATTAAAACCATCTCACAATTTAAAAATACTATTCAAGCAGTTTATAGGTTACAATCAATCATCCATAAGACCGAGGAGCTAAAGTTAGACGAGATTTCTGCGAAATTATTGATTCAATTAGGAAGTCTTTCTTTCAAGATGAAGGATTGGGAAAGTGCTGGAGAAGCCTGGCAGAAAGCTTCAGAGTACTTGATTAATGTTGATCCAGAAGAATATTTGAGCTTATCGTCTTATTTATTGATAAAAGCAGGACAAACCTTTGAACGCTCTAAGTTAACGAAAGATATGGGCAAACGCTTAATATTAAAAGGAGTAATGAAAGCTAACAATTTCGAGAATTTATACGAACAAGAAGAAAGAAGAGCGCTCGTATTGATTGAAGGAAAGCAATACGAGGCGGCGGCCAAAAAATTTTACGACATCGCATCTTATTTTAGAAAATCCCACGATAATTTGGACGAACTTCTCAGTGAAGTAGAATCAAAAGACACAATCCTTAACGTTAAAGCGAGATTCATTCATTTTATCGCAGAGTATCAAGTATTTTCAGCATTATGCTTGAGAGCTTCTGAAAAGAGCGAGCACGATGAAAAAATAGAGGAACTTGGAAAAAATTCCATTGAATTGTTTAAAAAGTCGATTTCTTTGTTGAAAGATTATTTATTTCCCATAAAATATGATTTTGACCAAGAAATTTTGCTAAGAATCTGTTTCGATACAATGTTATTGGCAATAATGCAAGAAATGTCGCAACCAGATGTGAGAGTAGTTGCGCACGAATTGCTTTTGGAAAGTATTGGTAAGAACAAAAAATTGGTACAAAAACTGAAAAAAACTCCTTATTTCAAGATTACCGAACGAATTGAGAAATTAGGGATTCGCGAAGCTCTTGAAAAATTATTGGAAGTAAACCTTGGCCATTTCGAAAAGATAAAAAATTCTTTAATTGAATACTTTCTTTCCACTTAATAAATCAGATTTTCTCAATCCTTTCCCTTTTTGCTTAAGCAGATGGCATCAATTAGATATAATAGAAACAAAATCAAATCAAAATTAAGAATTTATTCAAGTATCATATTAATCATCGTATTAATCGTTATTTAATTCGCTAAAGAAAAAAGTTTTAATAATTCAAATTCTTTTTTAAAGCATTAAAAAGATTTCAGAAGAATTTTGTTTTACTTAAAAATTAGGCAGGATATTCTGAAAAATGGGAAACACTCATGAAAATTCTTTATATAAATGCAAGCAAGCTTAAATCTGGGCTTGACTATATCATCAAGGGTCCACCATTGAGCTTGATTTCAATTGCAGCGATGGTCCCCGAGCATGACGCAAAATTATATGATTTCAAGATCCAGAAATATCGAGAAAAACGGTTTAAAAGTTTATTGAATCGACACGATGTAGTCGCTATTACAAGTATGACGCCTCAAATTTATCATGCGCTTGAAGTAGCACAAATGGCAAAAGACCAAGGATGCACCACGATTTTAGGGGGGTATCATCCTACATTAGTGCCGGAGTATGTAGCAAGTCATCCTGCGGTGGATTATACTATTCGTGGTGAAGGAGAACATACATTTAAGGAAGTAATCGACTTTATTGATGGAAATAAGAAAAACACTTCCTTAAAAAACATTGATGGCGTTTCGTACAAAAATAAGGATGGTAAGATCATTCATAATAATGATCGTCATTTGGAACCTAACTTGGATAATTTTCCAATGCCTCGACGTGATCTTTTAAACGATAAAGGATATATTTACTTAGGGGCTCGAGTAGCTTCTCTTGAAACGTCCCGAGGGTGTCCCCATTCTTGCAAATTTTGTTGTATCATTAAAATGTGGAAAGATCCAACTCAACACATCGTATATCGAAGCAAGAGTATTAAAAGAATCATGCAGGAAATTTACGATGTCGATTGGAAGAACGATTTCATTTTCTTCTGTGAAGACAATTTTACAATAAAAGTTAAGCGGACCAAAAAAATCTTAGAAACCATAATTAGGGCCGGTGTCCCTAATAAAATATACCTTAGTTGTCAGTCAAGAGCCGATACGCTTTACCAAAACCCATGGTTAGTGGATTTAATGCACAAAGCCGGCATGAGGCAAGTGTTTTTAGGTGTTGAGTCTGTACATCAGCAAAGTCTTAACGATATGAATAAAAGAAATACCACCCCTAAAATGGTTCGTGCTGTTGTTAAAATGCTACAAGATAGAGGTATTAGCATTTTTGGCGGAGTAATCATTGGCTTTCCTGGCGAAACAAAAAAAATGGTTCGCGAGACAATACAATATGCCAAATCATTGGAAATGACGTGCGTTCAATTTACTCCCATAACTGCTTTTCCAGGGACTCCGTTTTTTAAAGAGATGAAAGAAAAAGGCTTGATAACAAGTAATAATTATATCCATTACGATCTCTTTCATACCATGATGAGCACTGACCAGATAAATAGTAGAGAAATGTATCGCTTGGTTGGAGAAGCTTACGCTGCATATTACTTGTATAAATACGACTGGGTAAAAATAATGGCCAAAAGGTATTGCAACCCTTTTAGTAAATTTAATTGGATGGCTCACAGAATTCCTAAATTTGCTAAAACGGTAATTAAATCAGGTTACGGAATGTTCCACACGCAAGGAATCAGTACTTCAGCCCTATCGAAAGATATGATTGAGATCATGCAAAATTCAAAGGAAAACAGCAAAGCTCAGGACATTCCGCAATCAGACCCTATAATTGAACGGACTTCTCTCGATTCTATAATAGAACAATCTACTACTTAAACAAGCCCGCAAACTATTTTCCATTTGTTATGATTTACTCGATTTCTTCAAAGGTTTAAAAAAAGTTAAAAGTATTCCTAAAATTTGAGTACTAATTTCTATCATGGCATTTTTGCAAATTCAAAAGTATAGTTAATCGAAGATCTTGGTGGAACACAAACTACTTGTTTATTATATTGACTTTTGAGTTTTTTATTACTTGCCATTTCACTTTCAATAAATGTATATTTTTCCTGATAAATAAGTTGCCACATGAAGGCCTCTACAAATTTTAAAGGTCCAAATTCATGAGTAATATAAATGTATCTTTCGGTGTCAATAAAGAATGGAAAATATCCAAAATTTTCGCATAATTCCAATTTAAATTCAAGATTATCTATTTGCCCCTTTATTCGTGCAATATCATTGAGGAAACGCGCCATTTCCTCACCAATATGTATTTGCTCTATTTCTGATAATTTATTTAGACAATCATTAAGCAATTCTCTCTTGAAAATTATAAAATTTCTATTATCTAACGATTTTAAGCTACCTTTATGCAAAGAAATATAATTTACCATATTTAAATAATTCCTAATTAATTCTGCTTTAGAAAGACCTATTTTAACTCGTAGTTTATTCAAAATATCATCTAAGCTTTTATCTATCCTGACAGTAATTACTACTTTATCTTTTCTACTTTTTTCAATTTTTTTGGCAACCATATTATTCTCTTTTAAACCCATTAAATTTTGATAGTAAAAGTTTTATTCTAATGTAGTCATGTATATTTAATATAATCAAACAAATATAAAACTAGCATTTTTTAAATATTATAATATAAAAAATGTCAATTTTTGGTCAATTTTATGTTTATGAGTCTAACTCCACTTAATTTATGATAAAAATGGGAATTAAATGGGAATTTAACAAAATTAGATAAAAAATTTTTTAATAAAGTGAAAAATGTAGCTCAAGCGTAGATTTTTATCAATGTGTTGTGTTCTATTATGTACAGAGAAACCAAACTTTTATGTACATGCTTTCAATAGGATTATATATTTATAATATTAAATAGCTTGTTGATATTTTTTTATTCAAAAAATCGTTTATATAATTTAATAAATATAACTACTTTATTATGATGTATTAACCAAAATTGAAAATCTACGGCTTCTTCTCGCGTGCTATAACGAGTTACAGGCTTGCTTTCACGGGGACTTCTCGCTTTAAAAATGCATTATTTGCGATAAAAAATATGACTATAATTGACTATATTCAATTCATATAAATACTTATTATTATAATGACTATAAACGAATTTTTATAAAATTCTAATAAAACTTTAAAAGAGCGATTTTACTTAAGATCTTTAGAAGACAAGTTAAAAATAATCGTAGTTTGTTAAAAAAATGCAAGATATAATAGATAATGAAATTTTGGAATTAAAATTATCAAGTGATATTGATTCATCTGTTATTACTGACGATGCTGAATTTGAATTAATCGTGAAAGCGTTGTCTAGTAAAACCAGACGCATAATTCTCAATTTACTCAAAAAGAGACCAATGGACGTTTCAAGCTTAGCTACTGAGTTAAAAATGACGGAAGCAAATATATCTGCGCAGATAAAGAAACTCGATCAAGCCTCTCTAATTTCTTGTAGGTACACATCTGGAAACCACGGCGTTCGGAAGATCAGCGTGCTTAGGTGGAGTAAATTAACATTAAATTTTTAATTTTTGAATAATAAATTTTTTTTTTTTTTTTTTATTCTCATAAATGATTTTTTTTAAAATTTTTTTAAATTTAAAACAATCATCCACTCCCTGAATGAAGGGCGTGGCTTTCTTTTATGGTAAAGAAGTTAAATAATTAAGGAAATCGTATTCTCTATTTCTCGTTCTTAACCACTTCCTAAAGAGAAGTGGATTTCTTTTCCATTTTTTAAAATGAAGTCTCCTTCAAGCCTAGTAATGGTACAATGATTTTATTGGGTCTATAAAGGACTTCGTAGGATAATTCTCTTAGAGCCCTCTCAACTGTAAAAAGTTTAAATAGTGAACCATTAATTTCAACATTCTTCAGGATGTCAGCTTTCATTGTCCCCTCCCATGTATTAAGAATGAAGAAAATTTGTTTATAGACTTCATTCGTCTTATCGTCAACATCATCAAAATAAAAATCGTACAAAACATTTTCAAGTTCTTTATAAACGTGCTTTTCCATTGGTTTTTGTGCAAGTAAGTTTAAGAAAGTGTTAAATTTTATGTAGCTCAACGAGCGCAAAAACGAAGAGATATCTTTCTCAATGGGGAACTTTTTTTTTTTTTCTTCGAAACTTAATTGAGGATCGCCCTCAAAATCGAGAAAATAGAAGTCATGATCGTCATTTACCTCTTTGAATAAAACCTGCTCAAAATGAAGGTCTTGATGGATAGGCTGTATGGTGATTGAATCCTTATTATATTCAGAATGTAATTTTTTAATTGCATGTTTAATACCTGATAGGACAGCTTTTATATTATTCAGATCATAAAAGAGAAATGTCTTACCTTTATCGATGCTTGTCAATAAATCTGAAATAATTGAATTGATCTTGCTCACATAACGTTCCAAGTAAGGTTTGCTTTCGACGATTTCACACTTAAAGCCTTTTGAATCAGGAAAAATTAAAGCTTCGTGTAGTTTTCTAATGTGTTTACCAATTTTTAACGAAAAAATTTGTGATATCTTGCAATATTTTTTAATTAACTCATTTACCATGCTTTTATCGTTAAAATTCACTTTTTTTTCGCTTATAGATTCAATAAGACCGATCATCATATCGTTTAATTCGTTCCAATAAATTCCGCCTATATTACCGTCGTTCTGCAAGTGTTCCGTAATTGTTATAACGTCTATATCGTTTAATTTCATTCCTAAATGGATTTTTGGAGCATTTTGATAATTGTTTTTTGTCAAAATCGACAGCGTTTTTGGTTCTATTTTTGCGGAGTATTCCTTATAAGACTTAAGAACATAAGAAATAGATTGTAAATTATTATTCGATTTAGGCGTTAAGTTTAAAAGAAATAGTAAGTTAGTAGTATTCCCTGCTCCTAGCTGTTGCATGGATATTTCGTAATAGTTTGCCATTTCAGTTTTATTGAGCAAATTTTGAAGAATTTGATCATTTATATCATTTTTGTAGCGTTCTCGATAAAATTTTCTACTAAATTCGAGCTTTTTACCGTTCTCTTCAAAAAGAACTGTTTTCCAAAAAGCTAGACAATATTCAGCTTCAACAAAATTATATTCTTTTTTAAAACTATTTTTTTTAATGTTTGTAATGTTTTCTTCCCGTAATTCGTTTGGGCCAAGAATTTCTTCAATCTTATCGTAGTAAATTAGTGGAAGAAAGTACGACTTTGAAAAATCAAGTTTTTCTACTTGAATTACTAATATCTGAATTCTATTGGGAAGAGTTTCAAGATAACTCGTAGAAATATCAAAATCCAAGTCTAACAGAGTAGATTTGTCTCCAAACCATCTTTTTGAAAGGAGCCACGTTTTAAACGCATTTGTACTTAAGATTTTCTCAATACTTTTTTTCTCCATGGTTCTTGCCATCTAAATAAATTTTTTAAGTATTTAACTTTCTTATTCAATACAATTAAAAATCATTAACTCTTAATTTTTTTTATATTATATACATTATTAAAGGCTGTTTAATTTATGTCTAAAAAAACAATCAATCTCCCGATAGTCTTCCACTTTCATCAACCAGTAGATAACTTTGAGAGCGTTTTTGAAGACTGCTATAAAAAAGCATATGGTCCTTTAATCGAGAATATTTTCAATTTTCCCGAGGTAAAGTTTACCTTGCACTTTTCTGGGAATTTGTTGGAATGGTTCTTAAATAATAAACCTGATTTTATAGAAAAATTAAAAATAATGGCAAGGCGAAATCAAATTGAACTATTGGGGGGGGGTTTTTACGAACCTATTTTTGCCATTATTCCTAGGCGTGATAGAGTTGCTCAGATGAAAAAACTATCAAAATTGATTACAGAAGAATTTAACTTGAATGTTAAAGGTTGTTGGTTATCTGAACGAGTTTGGGAACCTTCATTTCCTTCCTTTTTAAACGAAGCAGGTTTAAAATATGTTATCGTTGACGACAATCATTTTAGATCGTGTGGGATCACCCAAGAAGAAACGCTTTATTCTTATATCACGGAGGATGAAGGAAAGACATTAAGGATCTTCCCCATTAACGAGCCAATAAGATATCTTATACCTTGGAAACCTACCTATCTAACTATTGATTATCTTAGAAGTGTGGCTGACGAAAAAGGTGATAGAATTGCACTCATGATTTCTGACGCTGAAAAGATGGGTGTATGGGGCTCGACCCACGAAATATGCTATGTTGAGGGTCATGGTCATTGGGACGGGGATAATAAGAAGCCTTTCATTCCTGCTTTCTTTGAACAAATAAGAAATAACGATTGGATAAAATCAATGACGCTTTCCGAATACATGGACAAGTTCCCGGCAAGAAGCTTGGTGTATCTACCAACCTCAAGCTACGATAAGATGGAAGAATGGGTATTGCCAACAAAGACACGCAAAAAATTTAAGAAAATTCGAAAAGAACTTCAAAAGGATGAATCAAAAAAAGAAACATATCAATATCTTAAAGGCGGATTTTGGCGTTATTTTCTGGTTAAATATCCAGAGTCAAATAACATGCACAAAAAAATGTTGCATGTCCGGGAGAAATTGATTCAAATTGAAGAAAGAACGAGCAAATTTCAAGATGCCAGATTCATATCAAAAATTGAAAATATGATTATTGAAGCTTGGGACGAGATATATAAGGCACAATGCAACGATTGCTACTGGCACGGAATGTTTGGAGGCGTTTACTTGCAGTTCTTAAGATTTTCCGTTTATACTCATCTAATTAATGCTGAAAAATTAATCGACGAGATGAATGCACTTTTTAATTCTCGTGATAATAAATATGTGTTCATTTCTACATTAGATTTTAATAAGGACAGTAAGGAGGATATATTAATTGAATCGAATTTAATTAATTTATATATTAATCCTTCAGAAGGCGGAACAATTTTTGAATTAGATTACAAGCCAAAATCCTACAATCTTTTAAATACTTTAACAAGGTGGGAAGAAGCTTACCACGATAGCGACAAAATCAATACAGAAGAAGTAATGGTTGACATGTATAGAAGAAGCATGTTGCGGCTTCGAATTCTACACGAAGATGTAACTTTCAAACAATTACAAGCAGATATATATCATGAATTCGGTGATTTTGTCAACGGTAATTTTAAAATCATTAAGAACGAAAAAGAAGGAACAACCACTATTGTACATCTTCAAAAAGAAGGCTTAATAAAGGACCCAAGCACGAACAATAGAGTACCATGTGTAATTACTAAAAAAATCTTTTTAAAAGAAAATGTAATTTCAATCTCAATTGAAGGGACTTTTAAAGAAACAACTGACAAGGTAGTATTAAAAAGAATCATTGAGAAATTGAATGTAGGAGTTGACATTCCCTTCTTTTTTAACGGAGATCCTAACAAGTTCCGCTGGGAGAGCAGGCAATACGAGTTTGCCGACCATGATAAGCGAGATTTATTGGAGCCTATTGAGTACAAAGGTTCACACTTTAAGGCTCATGACGAAACGTACGATTTAAATTTCGAAATAGACCTTTCAAGCAATGATAACACGATCTGCATTAAAAAATTTCCCATAATTACGCATGCTCATACAGACGAAGGGTATAAAAAGATATATCAGGGAATAAATCTAACACTCATCATGAAAATTCACAATAAATTTGAATTAAATGTAAAAATGACTATAATATAAAAACCTTTCTCTTAATTCTGTTACAATAAAGTATATTTTTGTCGGTTTAATCAATATTTAAATAGTAGATAATCGTATATAAAAATAACAGCATTAAAAAAACGGATAAGATTAAAATTAGAGATAATCGCAATTACGAAAAGTACTACGAAAAGTGGTCTTATTGTAATCATAAATCTTTAAGAGAATGCATAAGTAAAAATGAATATATTAAAAGCATTCGAAACAAATTAATGAAAGAACGCTTGAATAGGCGTTTTAACGATATATAAACCAGTTTTCTGCTGCAATTTTTTTTTTGATTAGTAATGTCCCAATGAGCGGAACATTAATGTTATTAACCGATTCTTTATTCTGGGAAACCCCATTTACCAAGTAATGGTACAAAACGCACTGCTGTTATCTTCTTCATGTTGAAATCATTTCCAGTTTTCCGGATCACAAATAAATTTTGACCATAGCTCTTAGAACCCGCAGGAATGCATAATAATCCTCCATCTTTTAATTGTTGTTTTAATGGTGGGGGTACTTTCTCAGGACTTGCGGCTGTTACTAATATTTTATCGTAAGGTGCTTCCTTCTCAAAACCTAATGTGCCATCTCCATGGATAACAGTTACCCTATCATCATATCCAGTTATAGAAAGGCTTTTTCTTGCGCTCTCAACCAACTTTTGGTGTCTCTCGATCGAATACACGTGCCCGGGATTTTGAGAATTTTCTGGAGCAACAATTTCAGCGCATAAAGCCGCGTGGTATCCAGAACCGGTTCCAATCTCTAATACCTTGTCTCCTTCTTTAAACTCTAGATATTCACACATCATGGCATTCATATGAGGTGCACTAATTGTTTGACCTTTTCCAATTACTAACGGAGAGTCAATATATGCTGAAGGTATTGCCTTTTCAGGGATGAACTTCTCTCTTGGAACCTTCAGCATGGCAATAATTACTTCGGATTTTGTTAATATTTTGCGTTTAATTAATTTATTAACAAGTTTTTCTCTTTTTTTTTCAAAGCTCATATCATTCGAATCTCTTTTTATTAAATTTTTCTTCCAAGATTCAAGTAATCACAATTTCAGTTATGTTTTTGTAATGATATAAATTTTCTCATTCTTGATTTCTTTTTTAATATTTTCTTTAATAGGCATGTTTATCTTTATAGGGTCGTCTTTCTCCTTTCTAACGATGTTTTTTACTTTTTTTCCATTAAAAATTATTTTTCTAACTCTTTCTACGTGGTAAGTGTTTTTTCCAATAAAGATAATCTCTGTTCCAATATTTAGAGGGGTGTTGAAATTTTCAATTAAGACGTTTACTGACATGCTTCTTTTATCGTGAGACAAAACTCTTCCTAAATATTGCTTTCTGAAAGGAGAAACGTTTCCTCTTTTCTCTAACTCGACATCTTCAATGGTAGGTCTGTGAAAATAAAATCCCGTGTGAAAACCTCGATTGTAAACCTTGGATAATTTATCTAACCATTTTTTCACTTTTATTTCTGTATATGTTCCATTAAAATGATCATTAATCGCTTCTCGATAATACTCGGTAACAGTCTTAATGTATGATATATCTTTCATCCTTCCTTCAATCTTGAACGCGTCGATTTTTGCTTCTACGAGTTTAGGAATATATTCTATCATGCACAGGTCTTTCGAATTTAAAAATAACTGTCCATCATATAGAAATTCGTTATTCTCCTCATCGAACACTTTCCATTGCCTTCTACAAGGTTGAACGCAATTGCCACGATTTGCTGAAAAATTTGCGTCGTTACAGATCGTGGCAGATAAATAACACCTTCCTGAAATTGAAGTACACATGGAACCGTGGACAAAACATTCGATTTGAGCTTTTTTCAAGCCCTCCTTTATAATCTTAATTTGATCAAGAGATAGCTCGCGTGCCAAAATTAATCTTTCAGCGCCAAAATTCTCGTAAAATTTCGAAGTTTCGATGTTAGAAATGTTTGCTTGGGTTGATATGTGAAAATTCAAATCGTATTTTTTGGCAATTGTAATTGTAGCTATATCGTGAGCAATAATGGCGTCAATCTCGGCTTCCTTAGCTTCTAATAATAAGGCATCCAAGTCGTTTATCTCTAAATCGTATATTAAAATGTTGGTACACAAGTAAGCTCTCAATTCTGGTTCCTGATCGTGACAAAATTCAACAACTTTTTTTAAATCTTCACGCTTAAAATTTACTGCTTTTGCTCGCATGTTGTATTTTTTCACACCAAAATAGACTGCATCCGCAAGACCAATAACGGCTTTTAACGAGTGCCAATTTTGAACTGGAGCAAGAAGCTCTGGGAAATTTTTCACGGAATTTTCCTTGGAATTTAAATCTGTTTCGTAAAAATCTATTATTATTTGAAATCAAGCTTTATATGATATAAAATTAATCAATAATCAATAAAATTTTTAAAAAAAAATAGATTTTTTAATTTTCTTGAGTTTCTTTATCATTTTTATCATTTGTTTTGAGTGACTTAATTAACTCATCTATATCTTTATCTCCAAGTTATTGGAATCTTGGAATGGAACGAGCTGTTGGGGAAGTAAAGAACAATCAAGATGGTATCAATACTTTTAAAACATTAGACAATAATTTTGCTCCCAACCTAAAAAAAATCTATTCATGACTTGGAATTCTATTTTTTTTTTCAAGAACAAAAATCAAAATATAATTTTAGATGTTATAGTATTTAAAAGACAAAAAAAACTCTAATTTTAATAATAGGGAACGATATTATTTAATAAAATTTCAAAATTGTTCTTTATATAATAGAATTCTCTTTAGAGGGAACAAAATTACGAGAAATATCTTCAAAAAATAAAATATCTTAAGAATATGTTCAATGGTTCAAATTAAAGATAATAAAACTTATATTAAAATTCTTTATTGGGGTATAGGTGGTTCAGGAAAGACCACGATTGTGGATACACTTCATAAATTAGCAAAAGAATCAAGTAAAGAAATAGAACCAATAGGAGAACTAAAAAAAATTGAAAAAGCAAGTGGATCAACATTATATTTTGATAGATGTGTCTTTCAATCAAAAAACAGAAAAGAACTCTTTTATCACATTTATACAGTAGCAGGTCAGCGAAGTTTCTCGCCTTTAAGAAAGCAAATTTTTAAGGGTACGGATGGCGTAATTTTTGTAGTAGATTCTCAAATTCATTTTTTTGAAGATAATATTGAAGCCTTAAAAGAATTAAAAGTTGTAACAAGAGGTAAATTGATTAAAGAAATACCTTTAATAGTCATGTTAAATAAACAAGATCTTGATGCTGTTATTGGTATAGAAGATTTTAAACAAATTTTAAAAGACGAAAGACTCTGGTACAAACCAAATCATGAATCTTACGTTTCGAATCCAATTATTTACGAAACTTGCGCTCTATACAATCAAAGAAAAGACATTTATCGCAGTTTTTCTGAATGCGCAAGAAGGACTTTTTTAATTGCTAATCCAATTTAAATTCATGAATTTTTTTCTCAAGAATTAATCAAAATTTTCTTAATAGTAATTTAAAGAATAATCTAGAAAACTTAAATTTTTAACATTTAAATGTTAAATGTTTTCTAAATAACATTTAATTTGTTCAGCTATTGCTTTTGCCATTAAAGGTGGAACTGCGTTTCCTATTTGCTTTAATATTGCACTTTTTGTCCCCTTAAAAATAAAATCATCATCGAAGGATTGAAGTGCTGCTAGCTCTCGAGGCGTACACACTCTATCAAATTTATAATGAACGAATACGCCGCCATGATTTTCCTTTACCGTCCTTGCGGGTTTTGTAGGATCTAATCTAAACCATGCATCGCTATAATTTTCATACACATTTCTTCCAATAGGAGTATTGTTTAGCTTTTTCACGAATTTTTCCGAATGCTTGGTAAACACGTGATTTTTTTCGCTATCTTCGCTCCAAGTTTCATATTTTTCTAGTACTTTTTTAGTAGTAATCCATTTTTTTAGATTAAAATTTTGATTATTACTGTAATAATTTTCCAAGGAAGGTTGACTCGAATCCTTAGAATGAGTTTTTCTTGGAAATTCAACCTTTATATCATCGTGCTTGGTTCCAAAAAAGATTACTCTTTGCCGAGTTTGGGGAACGCCGTAATCAGCAGAATTTAAAACTTTCCATGAGACATTATATTTTATTTCTTTAAATTTATTCAATATTTTATCCTTTAAAGGAATTAAATTAGAATCTACTCTTTTTTTAATTTGATTCAGTTTATTTTTTAGCTTTATAAATTCTTCTTTTTCTTTTTCACTTAATTCTCTTTGGGCTCCAAACCTTTTTAGATCTTTAAATCTTTGCAATCTTTTACAATCGTTTTTAAACGCTTTTATTTCCTTAATATTGAGGTTTGGATCAACGTGTTTCATGTGTAATAAACCTTTAACATTTTCCATGACAAAAAAATCTGGTTTGAGGTGATCTACAACCTCTATATAGTCTAAATATAATTGTCCTCTAGGATCATCAGGATTTCGATTACCAGAAACGGAATATCCCTGACAATTATGAGATACGAATAAAGGTGTACAGTATGTATGATCTTTTCCGATTTCTAAATTAAATACTTTTACAGAATTAACTTCATTTTTTATTATTTTATCAATTTTGATCCACATTAAGTTTTGTTGTTCATCAAAAACCCAATTCAATTTTCTTTTAGGGACGGGTCTAAAAGATATTTGATACCAATCTCTTTGATTAACTAATCTTCCTTCAATAAATTTTGTTTTTGAAACCTTTATTTTGGCGACAGTAGCGTGAACATTGTAAGCTTTAGCAATAATTCTCACACAATCAATGGCAAGGTGTGGCGAGCTAGTAGCAATTCTAAATCTTTTTACACCACAAATTAACGATATATATCCATCCCCTTTTACCCATCCTTCAATAAAAGCCTGTAGAAATGGTTTTGGAAGTCTATGGATGAATTCTGGCAATTTTTTTTTATATGCCGCTTTTCCAAATTGTTTTACAAAATGCCATAAATTCTTATCACTTATATATAATTTAGTGGCTGTTCTTTCTTTTGATACATTAACATTAAAAAATTTTTCAAGCTTCTCCTTTATGAAATCCAATTCATTATCATTAACAGAAATGAGTGTGGTATAACGACGTCGCATCGCTATAGATCTATCACCATTCTTTAAAATTTTAATAGATCGACGCAGATCCTTCCGGTACCATCCTTCTGCAAGGTAAAACCCCATTAAAAACCAAAAATCGCGATCGTTAAAGGGTAAATCTACAGTAGCATCTATTTTTTTAAATTGATTTATAGAATATTGATATTCTATATTTGGTAAAGAATCTTGAATAGGAAAGGGAATACACGCATAATGAAGATCGGGTTCAATTTGGACTGCTCTTAAAAATTTTTCAAAAATAAGCGTTTTTCTATGAGTCTTATTTTTACTGTCAAATTTAACGCGATATTCACGAATGAGAATTGGATGATTATCTGTACACGTGTAAGTACATGGATGTCCTTTTAATTTTATTTTTATTAAATCACCAGAATATGATTTATTTCCTATATTCGTAACTTTTCTATAATGACCAGTATGAGTAAGTACTCGGTCTCCTATTTTTATATCTTGAATACTTTTATAACCGTCAAAAGTAATTATTGGTGTATCCTGAATGAAACAAGGTGGACCACCAATGATAACGTTGATTTTTTTATCTTTCACGGCTTGATATAATTTTTCTTTAGTCTCAGATAATGTGATATCACCCTCTATATAATTTGTTCTTGGATGATTAAATTTATAGCTGTCCATTGCAGGATTCCAAAATTCATTAGCTGCTATAATATCAAATCCCGCTTTTAAGAATCCTTGGCTAAACCCTCCGCAGCCGCTAAATAAATCGATAACAGAATATTTTTCTGGAACTTCATTCATTTTTTTTTTTTAAAATCTTTAATTTGAAAAAACAATTATTAATATCTTTATTCTTTATTTTCCTATATTTATTATTATAAAAAGAGGATTTAACTTTATAAGGCTTAAGGGATTAATAATTTTTAATATGATCGTCGTTAAAAAATAATTAATTCAATAATTAGCTGAAATGTTCTTGTTTTCTTATTTTTCTTTAAAAAAATCACACACTTTTATTAACAAACATTTATCACATCGAGGATTTTTAGGAGTGCAAATTAATGCTGCAAGATCCAAAATTGCAAGATTAAATTCTTTAAATTGTTTTTCTGGAAGAATTTCAGTCATTTTTTCAAAAAGTTTTTTGTCTCTTGAAGGGGCACTTTTAACTGGAAACGAATAAACTCTTTTAATAACTCGACCTACATTTGCGTCTACAATTGGAACAGGCTTTCCAAAACTAAAGCATAAAACCGCGTTGGCGATGTATTCCCCTACACCAGGCAAGTTCATTAAATCTTTCTTATCTTCTGGGATCTTGTTTTCATTTTCAAGGATAAGCTGAGCTGTTTTTTTTAAGTCTCGCGCTCTACGATTAAACAAGCCTAACGGTTGGAGAAGGCGCGCTAGTTCTTCTTCGTTTTCCTCAACAATCTTTTTTGCATTAGGATATTTTTTTATGAACTCTGGAAAAAGTTTTTCCACTTGATTCGCGTTCGTTTTTTGTAGCATTAATTCCGCTAACAACTGTTGAAATGGAGTTAAATTTTGATTCCGCCACGAAAAATCTCTTTTATTGAGTTTAAACCAATCTAAAAGTAGATTTACGAATTGCTCGTTTTTGGATGTCATTTTAAACTAACTTTAGAATAAGTTTTAAGACTATAAATATTAGAAAGAAGCGTTATAGTTTAATCTCACTATTACACGACCAACATCCTTCGTTCCTTTCTTTTAACGCTTGAGCACATCTAACGCAGTAAAAAGCCTTACAACTAGGACATAAATAATTAGCACCAATTATAGGTCCTTTATGGACAATACATTTAAATTCTCTTTCTTCTACCTCAACTTCTAATTCTGTTTTATCTAAGATTTTCTCTTTATGGTCAACTTTAGCTTTCTCCATTGATGCCTTGGTAGTCAATACTTTTCTTGCCTCCTCAATGATGTCATTGACTTTAATCGAAGCTGTTTAAAACGAGAACTTCCTTAATCTCCCCTCTTTTTGTAGCATCGCTATTAATGGCTCTTTTCGCATTTAACGTGATAATTTTATAATCCTTATATAAATTTAAGATAAAATTGTTGTAGGAGTTGCTTAACATTAATTTACAACCCCGTTCGTCTAATGTTTGAAAAATTTCAAATAATTTCTTTTGAGAGTCTTTTCCGAAATTTTCTTTAGTATAGCTTGTAAAACTTGCAGTGTCAGATAAAGGATGATAGAGCGGATCAAAATAAACGAAATCGTATTTTTCACAATGATCTAAACATGCCTCAAAAGAACCGTGAATAATTTTTACCCCTTGCAGGGCTTTATTCACAGCAATTAAATTTTCTTTATTACAGAATTTAGGGTTTTTATACGAGCCAAATGGTGTATTAAATTGTCCCTTACTGTTTACCCTGTATAGTCCATTGTAACAACACCTATTCATTTGAACTACTCCTTCCTAAAGGAAGGAGATTCCTTCCCTGAGAAAGATGTTTCCTTGTTCATCGACAACTGCCGAAAGATCTTCCGAAGAAGGTCTTTTGGTCTTACATTATCTCCAAAG